>JALVEW010000231.1 GCA_027030425.1 Sedimenticola sp. | reverse complement strand
AGAACGACAACCCGGCCCATCTGGCCTTCCGTTCCGTGGGCTTCGTGGAAGGGGGCAGCTACCCGGACTACCGGCGCATCAACATCTCCATGGCCTGCAATCACTGCGACAACCCGGTATGCCTCAAGGGCTGCCCCACCAGGGCCTATACCAAGTTTGCCGAGTATGGTGCGGTGCTGCAGGATCCGGATATCTGCTTCGGCTGCGGCTACTGCACCTGGGTCTGTCCCTACAACGCCCCCCAGCTGGACCCGGTGAAGGGCCAGGTGAGCAAGTGCAATATGTGCGTGGACCGCCTGGAAGTGGGGCTCAAGCCGGCCTGCGTCGCCGCCTGCCTGGGCAAGGCTTTGGAGTTTGGCGTCATCGAGAACATTCCCGAAGGACGGGAACAGGCCAAGACCGAGATTCCCGGCTTCCCGCGCACGGACATCACCCATCCCAATATCCGTTTCCAGCAGAAGCGCACCCTTCCCCGGGACATGAAGCGGGTGGACAGCACGCCCCTGAAATATCACAAGGACGACAAGGAAGGAAAGTTCAAGCCGGTGCTGGACCCCAAGCAGGGTTTCAAGCGCAGGTGGAGCCTGAAGAAACTCCTGGGCTCCCATGAGAACGCGCACATTGCCTTCACCCTCAGCGTTCAGGCGGTGATGGGGGCTTTTGCCATGCTGGTGCTTGGGGGCTGGTTCAGGGTGGATGCCTTGGCCGGTTATCACCAGAGCGGCGCTTTTCTTCCCGTCCTTTTCGTCATGTTGGCGCTCATGGGTTTCGGCATGTTCAAGCTCAACATGCACCTGGGCAAGCCCCACCGCTTCTACCGGGGCTTCTACAATCTGCGTCTGTCACCGGTGAGCCGGGAGATTGCCGGGGTGACCTTGTTTTTCATGGGGCTGGGCGGTTATACCCTGTTCAGCCTGTTCGATGCTAGCTGGGCCCGGGTGCTGGCCAATGTCCTGGCGGCGCTGGGCCTGTTTGGCCTGGGTTTTGGCGGCTATTACATGTACAAGCTGTATCGCATACCGGCGCGGCCCTACTGGGACCACTGGCACACGGGAGCGGCCTTCATCGGCACCGGCCTGACCCTGGGTTCCCTGCTGCTGGCCCTGACAGGGTTGGCTTTCGCCGAGCCGGGTATGGCGCAGAGGCAGCTGCTGGCGGCCATTGCCGCGTCAGGCCTGCTGCTGGAAGCCATCGGTCTCTATCGTCATTACCGTGACCTGGGCCACAGCGAAAGCGAAGCCGCGGCCTCCTTCTATGAGCAGGGCACCACCTATGGCCGCGCCTACTGGCTGAGAAACGGCCTGCTGGCCCTGGGCATTCTGTGGGCCTCTGTCATGGCATTTACCGGCCTGGTCGATGCCTGGGCCTTTGGCCTGCTCGCCGTTATCGCCTTGGCGGCCGCCATCCTGGGCCGCGCCATGTTCTACGTAATGGTGATTCCCACCACCATGCCTGGCGCCTTCTTCTGGAAGAACAAGGGATTTGTGGAACATGCCCGGGAAAGCGGCCTGGCGGACATGCCCCAGCTGGGCGTGGCCTACGAAAGGCATCATGCCTTCAAGCTGGGGGAACTGTTGCAGACCCTGCGTGAAACCAGCATGAGCGACAAGCTGGACCAGTTCCGGCGCATATTTACCGGCTAACAGTAGACCAGAAGGGGGCGGAGTCAAATTCCACCCAACTGTCATAGGGAACGGGATCAAGCTGTTCCCTGGCATCGGGTCTTCCCAACATCTTCCCCATTTGACTCCGACCCCGCCTCGTGCTGGTTAGGCGGCCTGATTCAAATGCGCCGCCTTGGTCTGCCGTGCCTTTTCGGCTTCTTCCGCCGTGTAGGCCTTGCCTGACCAGAGCATTTCGTAGGCGATTTCCTCGTTGCCGTTCTCGCACAGCTCAAGAACCTGCTGGAACAGAGGCTGGAAGGTTTCACTGCGGTGGGATTGCTCGTGTTCCTCGAAGGATTTCCAGAAGGTCACGATGAGCGCTTCCTTTCCCTTGAGAGGGCTTTCCATGGCCTGTCCCACGGTACTGCCCTCGTTGGAAATGTTGCCGCTGTTGAGGGCAACGAAGCCGCCGACGAAGCCGGTATCGGAATGGTAGGTCTTCACGTTCTCGCAAAGATAGGCCACCCGCTCCTGCAGGTCGTCCACGGTATATTCGGGTTTGAGGATGACGCGGTTCACGGTGACCACGCCGTCGTGGGGGAAGTTTTCAATCAATGCAGACATTGTTCTCTCTCCGTTAGTTATTAAATTATTTGTTACGCCAATTAAGACAGTTTGGCAGTAGTTTAGTTCATTATAATATTCTTAACTAAGCGGACTGATGGTGGGTGATTTATATAACGAGCTGATATATAATGGGTTTTTAGAAAACCGGGATTTTTCTTATTTGGGGAGGAGATCGTCAAGCGGTGCCGGCTGCCCGAGATAGAATCCCTGGGCATAGTCCACCCCGATGGTGCTCAGCAGTTCCAGGGTTTTCTCGCTGGCCACAAACTCGGCGATGGTCTTCTTGCCCATGAGCTGGCCGATTTCGTTGATGGAACGAACCATGGCCAGGCTGATGGGGTCGGCGTCCATGTCCTGCACGAATTGGCCGTCGATCTTCAGGAAATCCACGGGAAGATCCTTCAGGTAACCATAGGAGGACATGCCGCTGCCGAAATCGTCCAGGGCGAACAGGCAGCCGGCGTTGCGCAGCTCGGTGATGAAGCGACGGGCCTTGGACAGGTTGGTGATGGCCACGGTTTCGGTGATCTCCAGGCAGATGGCATTGGGGGCGATGTTGGGAACGTGCAGCTGTTCCAGCACGAAATCCAGGAACAGGGGGTCTGCGATGGATGCCCCGGAGAGATTGATGGTGGTCAGGGGCGGTAGGGTTTCCGGAGCGGGATGCGTGGCCAGCCAGTGGAAAGTGCTGCGTACCACCCAGCGGTCGATGACGGAAATGAGATTGTAGCGTTCCGCCGGAGGCAGGAATTTGTCCGGTGTTACCAGGTTTCCTTCCGGGTCCATCATGCGCAGCAGGATTTCCATGGCCATGGGTGTTTCCCCGGGATGGCTGCCGACCCTGAGGATGGGCTGCTGGTAGAGCATGAAGCGGTTCTGGTCGAAAGCGGACTCGATGCCGTTGATCCAGTCGATTTCACCGCGCCGTTTCTGCAGGGCCTCGCCATCGACCTGGTTGGTGACGGAGATTCGGTTCCTGCCTTCTTCCTTGGCCCGGTAGCAGGCCGCGTCGGCCAGATGCAGCAACTCGGTGACCTGCTGGTTTCGGCTGGTGATGACCACCAGACCGATGCTAAGACCAATGCTGAAAATCTTGTCGCCCCAGTAGAATCGGAAATTTCTGGCGGACTCTAGCAGGGCGTTGCCGATGTCCATGGCGCACTGGAGGGAACAGTTTTTCAGAATGAGGCCGAATTCATCACCGCCCAACCGCCCCAGCCTGTCTCCGGGGCGAATTTTGTTCTCCAGCAGCACCGCCAGCTGTCGCAGCAGCTCGTCTCCTGCCGCATGGCCGCAGCTGTCGTTGATGAGTTTGAATCTGTCCAGGTCGAGATACATGAGACAGTGCTCCCGGTCTTCGACGTTGTCGTCCAGGAGTTTTTGCAGGGCTTGTTCGAAACTGTGGCGGTTCAGCAAATTGGTCAGGAAGTCGTGGGTGGCCTGGAACAGCAGCTGCTCGGCCATCTGGCGGCTTTCTGTGATATCCCGCAGGTAGGCGGTGAACAGGGGGTGTTCCCCAAGATCCACGCGGGTAATGGCCAGTTCCACGGGGAACTCACTGCCGTCGGCGCGCATGGCAGTGGTTTCTATGCGCGTGCCCAGTATGGTATGGCTGCCGGTTTGCAGGTGACGGCGTAGCCCCTGGTAATGCCGCTCGCGAAGGGATTCTGGAACCAGCAGTTCTGCCATGCGTTTTCCAAGGACTTCTTCCCGGGAATAGCCGAAGGTTTTTTCCGCGGCGGGGTTGAACTCCAGGATGCAGTCATATTTATCGATGGTGATGATGCAGTCCAGGGCGGTTTCCACGATGGCGCTCTTGCGTTTGTCACTCTGCTTCAGTTCTTTCAGCATCTGCTGACGGATCCTGGCGTGGCGGCGCAGGATTCGGGTGCCGATGACCAGGCTGGCAATGCCTATCAGCCACAGGACGAGCAGAATGAGGGACTTGGATATGATGGCTTTTCTCTCGGTCTCCCGCAGTTGTTTCATGGGGAGCTTGATGCCGATGCCGCCGCCGGGTTTGCCGATCTTAAAATCCTGTGCAGCGTGACACAGCAGGCAACCTTCGTTGACCATCAGCGGTTGCATGAGGCGCAGGTACTCCTCGCCGTCGATCTCAGTGATCTCCACGATTTCCGGCTCGCCGCTGTTAAGTCGATGCAGCGCCTGTTTCTCCCATTCGTCGGGAAGGTTCTCGGAGGCCAGGGGAGACAGGCTGGTGACCTTGCCGGTGACACCGTAGAGATGGCCGTATCTCTCGTCCAGTTCGCGAATGATCTTGGCCGGGTTGATGAGGGTCAGTTCGAGGCCGGAAGGCGTGGTGATATCGCGCTCGGGAATATGCGCCAGGTTGGGATCAGGTGGGTAGTCGCTCGTTTTTGGCACGTAGATGCGGCCGTGTTCCGTTGCCCACAAGCGTATGGCCTGATCCTTGTTGAAATAGGCCCGCGCTTCGGTGGTGGCCAGGGTAAGGGTGCTATTCATCTCTTCGGAGATGGTCCACGCCGTGATCAGGAGGATGGAAAGGCTCCACAGAGCGGCGAGCACCAGGGCCTGCTTGTCGAGATGTTTCAATTGCATGAGGATGTTCGCCGGGATGCTGGCGAGCGTGATATACAAGCAGTTCGGAGGGTTGCCATGATGTGGGGTCTGGTAAGTGTGCTGCGACCCGACGATTCTGATATGGTTTGCTTCATTTGGCAACCAGGGTGTACCCGGGAAAACTGTGATTCCATCAGAACTTTCGATACCTGTACTGGGCTTTGCTGCCTTTTCAGGCAGCGGCAAGACCACCTTGCTGGAGAAGCTGATTCCTCTGCTGCGCAAGCATGGGTTGAGGCTGGCGCTGGTCAAACATTCCCATCATGATTTCGAGATGGACAGGCCCGGCAAGGACAGCGACAGGCTGCGCCGCGCCGGCGCCGGTCAGGTGCTGCTGGCATCGAAGTACCGTACGGCCTGGATACGGGAAGGAGACGGGCAAACGGAGCCGGATCTCGGTGAATTGCTCCAGCGCCTGGATACCGGGCAAGTGGATCTGGTGCTGGTGGAGGGATTCCGCGAGGAGCCTATCGCCAAGATAGAGATCCACCGTCCCTCCCTGGAAAAGCCCTTGCTGTGCCTCAGGGACAGCCACATCATCGCTCTGGCGGCCGATGAACAGCCCCGGCAGGACGTGCCGGTGCCCGTGTTGATGCTGGACGACAGCGAGTCCATTGCGGACTTCATTCTTTCTTGGCTGGAGGACCGCTGAGCAGTCATGATTCCGGTGCACGCGGCGTTTCGCCTGATGCATGCCGGGCGGATATCCGTGGCACACGAACTGCGCCGCCTCGACGACCCCCTTGGTCGGCACCTGCGGGTGCTGGGACTGCGCCCCGGCATGACCCTGGCCTGCGGGTCCCGCCACCGTGCACTGCATGCCCGCCTGTTGTTTCTGCTGCCGCGTATGGGATGCGCCTTCCTGCCGCTGGATCCGGATATGCCACCAGGGATCCGCACCCGCCTGCTGGAGGCCGCGGGGCCGCATCTGCTCATGGATGATGCTCATGACCGGGAACCTGCCGTGGTTGCTGAGGCCTGCGGCGGCAGCCATCCCCTCGCAGCCCGGGAACCCTGCCTGCTGCTGGCCACCTCGGGCACCACGGGCCAGCCGCGGCTGGTGGAACTGACGGGAGAGAATCTGGCCAGCAGCGCCAGGGCTTCCTGTGACCACCTGGAACTGGCATCGAATGACCGCTGGCTGGCCTGTCTGCCCCTGCATCACATTGGTGGCTTGAGCGTGCTGCTGCGTTGCGCCTGGCGGGGCGCGACGGCGGTGCTGATGGAGCGCTTTTCCTCCGTGGAAGCTGCTCGGCTGTTGCATGAGCAGCATATCACCCATGTTTCCCTGGTGCCGGCCATGCTGCATGAACTGTTACGCCAAGACCTGGCGCCCCCGCCATCCCTGCGCGTGGTCCTGCTGGGCGGCGCGCCGGCCCGGCAGACCCTGGTGGAAAAAGCCCTGGACAGGGGCTGGCCCGTCTGTCCCAGCTACGGTTTGACGGAAGCGGCGTCCCAGGTGGCAACCGTTTATCCGCCGGACAGGCGCTGGCGGGAAGGGCAAGCGGGTCCGCTCCTGCCTCACGTGGAGTTGAGGCTGGAGGAGCCGGGCGGGAACATATGCCTGCGCGGCCCGTCCGTTGCCCGCTGGTGCAGAGAAGCGCCGGGCGTGCGGCGGCGCCTGCAGGATGAGCAGGGCTGGTTGCGCACGGGAGATGCGGGCTGGCTGGACGACGCTGGAAACCTGCACCTGAAGGGGCGGCTGGACGACATGCTCATCAGCGGTGGCGAGAACATTCATCCCGTGACGCTGGAGGCGGCCTTCGCCGGCTGTCCCGGGGTGGAACTGCCGGCGGTGACGGCCGTGGACGACCCGCGCTGGGGCGATGCCCTGGTGCTGCTCTACCAGGGCCCTGCATCGCCCGGGGAAGTGAATGCCTGGGCGAAAAAGCATCTGCGGGCGGCCTTCCTGCCCAAATATTTCTTCAGGGTGGATGAGCTGCCGCGCAATTCCCTGGGCAAGCTGCTGCGCCGGGAGCTGCCCCGGCTGGCCCTTTCCTGGGTTCAGTCTTCGGATTCCTGAAGCTTCCGCCTGAATTCTGGAGGCAGGGCGACTGGCTCCTGGCTTTCCCGATTCAGGAATACATGACGGGTGATGACCGAGGCGCACAGCCGGCCTTCCCGGCGAAAGGCATAGCGGAAACCGAAGGCGCTCGTGCCGGGGGGCGTTGCTTCCACTGTCACTTCGATGTCGTCGTCCAGCGTCATGGGAAGCCGGAAATCGGCTTCCGCGTGCACCAGGGGCAACAGGTAACGGCCTTCCTCCAGCAGCGTCTTGAGGTCCAGGCCCATTTCCCGCATCAGCGCCGCGTAGGCGTCATGAGCATGACTGAACAGGTGGGCGTGAAACATCAGGCCAGCGGCGTCCACCTCATGAAAAGGGACTGTGAACCTGTGACGAAAAGACTTCATGGATGCCCAGCCCGGGACTGTTGGAAAGGTGCATGAATCCTGCCTCAACCCGTGGCGGTCTGGCAACATCCTTTTGCAGCCAGGCGGAAGTCGCCAGACCGTGTGCCAGTCCGGGGGACAGGCTGTCCACCGCCGCGGCCAGCTGCGCCGCCGCATGAATGCCAACGGCAGATTCCACCAGGGAAGTGACCACGCATGCCTTGCCTCTCCCTGCCGCCATCGCTGCCATGCGGTAGCCGCGCTCCAGTCCTCCCTGCAGGGCGGGTTTGATGACCAGGCGGGGCAGCCTGCTGTCCAGGACTTCATCAAAGGACAGATACTTCAGTGACTCGTCCAGCGCCAGGGGAATGTCGGTCTGTTCCTGCAGGCGGTCAAGGTCGTCCAGGTCCGGGCATGCCAGGGGCTCTTCCAGGGACTCCACGGGCAGGCCTTCCAGGGAACGGAGGAGTTTTTCCGTGGTTTCATAGGGCCAAGCGCCGTTGGCGTCCAGGCGCAGCCGTATGCCGGGGGGCAGGTTTTCGCAAAGTTTGTGCAGGCAATCAATTTCCTCCTCAATGGGATGCTGTCCCATTTTCAGCTTGATGACCTGACAGCCCTGCTTGTTGGCATCCTGGTTGCCCTGAAAGCAGACATCGCCGGCCATGGCGTTGACGCAGATCCGGTCGACGGCCTGGTTGGTGAGCCGTTGCCGCAGGGGGATGCCTTGTTGCCGGGCAAGCACGTCCAGCAGAGCGGTTTCCAAGGCGTGGCTGGCGGCGGGATGGGTGTTCCTGGCAGCGGCCAGGTCTTCCAGCATGCCGCTGATACGGGGCGCGTGGTGCGCCCGTGTGTTTACCAGGAATGTCCCGGCATCTTCATGTGATTCCGTCCCCATGGCGGGCAAGGGGGCGCAATCTCCCCATCCCCGCAGGTCTCCTGCGCGCAGCGCCAGTATCCATCCCTTGCGCTGCCCAAACGCATTCCGTAACCTGCCTGGCCAGGGAGATTTCATAGGCAGGCTGTAGGGCCGTATCTGTAGCTGAATATTCATCCTGACGGCAGTAAACCGGGGAAATTCTGGTGTTTTTGATTTATGTCAAACCAAGCCTGTGTGAAATGACACACACTAAGTCCGTCCGTACAACCGGCGCCCTGCCAGTCGATGGCGGGTCATGATTTTGATTGAGGCGGGAAGCTGTGTTTCCTTCCTGTTTTCAGTCGTTTTATAAGGTAGTTACCAGAAGGAGAATACCATGAAAATACGCAAGCCTATGCTTGCCTCCCTTATCGCCTTGACGGTGGGACTGACAGCTGGAGGCCAGGCCTGGTCTCAGGACACGTTGAAAGACGTGATGAAAAAGCGCGGTCTGACCGAAAAGGATATATTGGCGGCAGCAAAAACCTACACCCCTACCGGTGGCCGTGACGAATACATCGCGTTCAGCTCCGGCGGCCAGAGTGGTCAGGTTATCGTGTATGGCATCCCATCCATGCGCATTCTCAAGTACATCGGTGTCTTCACGCCCGAGCCCTGGCAGGGTTACGGTTTCGACGACGAATCCAAGGAAGTGCTGGCCCAGGGCCGCATCGAGGGCAAGGACATCGTCTATGGTGACACGCACCACCCGGCCATCTCCGAGACCAACGGTGAATACAACGGCAAGTACCTGTTCATCAACGACAAGGCCAACCCCCGTATCGCCGTCATCGATCTACATGACTTCGAGACCAAGCAGATCGTGGTCAACCCCCTGTTCCGTTCCGAGCACGGTGGCGCTTTCGTTACGCCCAACACCGAGTACGTGATGGAAGCCACCCAGTATGCCGCACCCTACAAGGGAAGCGGTTTCGTGCCTCTTTCGGACTTCAACGACAAGTACCGTGGTGGTCTGACCTACTGGAAGTTCAACATGGAGAAGGGCCGTATCGAGCCTGAAAACTCCTTTACATTCGAAATGCCTCCCTACAGCCAGGACCTGTCCGACGCGGGCAAGGGCCCGACTTACGGATGGGGCTTCACCAACTCCTTCTGTTCAGAGCGCTATGTGGGCGGCATCGAGAAGGGGCGTCCTCCCTTCGAGGCGGGCTGTTCTTCCAAGGACACCGACTTCCTGCACATCACTAACTGGAAGAAGGCTTCCGAACTGGTCAAGGCGGGCAAGATCGGCAAGAAAGTCAATGGCATGACCCTCATCTCCATGAAGGAAGCCGTGGCCAACAACCTGCTGTATCTGGTGCCCGAGCCCAAGTCGCCTCACGGCGTTGACGTGGTTCCCACCGGCGACAAGATCGTCGTCTCCGGTAAGCTGGACAGCCACACCTGGGTATATGATTGGAACAAGATCCAGAAAGCCATGAAGAACAAGAAGTTCGAAGGCAAGGATCCCTATGGTATTCCCATCATCGCCCTCAAGGACGCACTGGACAAGTCCGTGGCCGTAGGCCTCGGTCCTCTGCACACCCAGTACGATTCCAAGAAATGCGTGGCCTACACCTCCATCTACGTGGATTCCATGATCACCAAGTGGGACTACTGTGAAGGCAAGGTGCTGGATCAGCTGCCCATTCACTACAACGTGGGTCACCTGATGGCGATGGAGGGTGATTCCGTCACTCCTGACGGCAAGTATCTGGTTGCCCTGAACAAGCTGGCCATCGACCGCTTCAACCCGGTCGGTCCCCTGCATCCGCAGAACCACCAGCTCATCGACATCAGCGGCGACAAGATGCAACTGCTGTACGACATGCCCATTCCTCTGGGCGAGCCGCACTATGTGGTTGCCATCAAGGCTGACAAGCTCAAGCCCGCGATCCGCTACAAGTCCGGCTGGAACAGCCGCAAGGACGAGCGTTCTCCGTGGAAGACCCGTGCAGGCCGCGAGAAGATCGAGCGTACCTGTGACGCCGACGGCAAGTGCACCGTACACGTGTACGGTACCGCCATCCGCTCTCACCTGACGCCTGAGATCATCGAGGTTACCGAGGGTGATACGGTCCATATCCACATCACCAACCTGGAGCGCGCCGAGGACGAGGTACACGGTTACGCCATGTACGGCCATAATGTCCAGCTCTCCGTAGAGCCTGGCAAGACGGCTACTGCTACCATCCATGCCGACAAGCCTGGTGTCTATCCCTTCTACTGCACCGAGTTCTGCTCCGCACTCCACCTGGAGATGCAGGGTTACCTCCTGGTTCAGCCCAAGGGATACAAGGCGAAGGAAGGTGGTCTGAAAGCCGGTACCAACTACACCGAGGAAGATTACAAGAAGCAGGTCAAGACCAACATCGAGACCCAGGCTGTAATCAACCAGGTAGTTGGCTTCATCACCAGCCACAACTACAAGGACTTCCCGACCGTAGTTGCACTGGTTGAGGATGCTACCGACCAGCTGGGCTTCGCCAAGGAAGCCAAGGCCAAGGCCGAAGCGGCTGCTGCCAAGAAAGACTGGAACAACGCCATGCTTTGGGCGAACCAGTGGTGGCAGTATCAGGTCAAGACCGCTGACCTCGGTCTGCGTGCCAAGACCTATCTGGAAGAGCACGGCGCCAAGAAAGTCAAGTAAGGCGTTTATCCCCGACACCGCCTTGATCAAAGGCAAGGTGTCGGGGAACTCATCCAGGATGTAATATTGGGGGTGATTTATCACCCCCTCTTTCTTTCAGGAGATAACCTAGTATGAAAAAACAAGTAATCGTTGCCGCTGCTGTATCTGCGGTACTGGCCATCACTGCTTTTGGCGGCAGTGCATCTGCTGCGAGCGGCAAGCGTCTCTACATGACCTGTGCTGCCTGTCATGGCAAGGACGGCAAGAGCCCCATTATGCCGGCCTATCCGAAAATTGCGGGCCAGAACAAGGAATATGTTCTGCAGCAGATCAAGGACATCATGTCCGGCAAGCGGGCCAATGGTCAGTCCGTGGCCATGAAAGGTGTGCTGGTCACTCCCACGGGCGAGCCCCGTTTCAGTGATGAGGACCTGGAAGTATTGGCGGACTACGTGTCCAAGCTTGCGCCCTGATCGACAGGGTTTATGGTTCGGGTGACGGCCTGCTTCTGCAGGCCGTTTCTGGTTTGGCTGACAATATTACAAAAATACATGAAAAAAATTGTTCTGGTTTGGTGGTTGTTTTCTAGTGTGACGCTGGCGGTGGCGGAAGATCGGGTAATACCAGACTTTGATCCGGATATTGGCGAAGAAATCATGGAGATCTGTGCTGGTTGTCATGGTATCTATGCCCAGGGTACTCCGGACGGGGAGTACCCCCGACTGGCCGGCATGAATCCTGCCTATTTGGAGCGGCAGATCATCCTGTTCAAAACGCGCAAGCGTATCAATATCCCCATGATTCCCTATGCCAATGATCATGAGTTGTCACCGGAAGATGTGAAGAACATTACCGCCTATATTGCCAACATCGAATTGCCGCGCCACATGAGCAAGTTGGATCCAAACAAGGAGTTCGATCCTTTGGCGCGTCTGGAAGAGAGTAAGAAAGTGACCAATATCCCTCATTATCCTGGGGATCCCAAGGCTGGAGGCAAGCTGTACAGGCAGGAATGTGCCAGCTGTCATGGCCGAAAAGGCGAAGGGAAGTGGAAAAAACTGGTGCCCATGCTGACGGGACAGCACAGCGGTTATTTGCTGCGTCAGATAGAAAATATCCGCAAGGCCAAGCGTTTTCATGATTCGGAAGACGATGCGGAACTGTTTCGCGGCTATACGGATGAAGAAATTGCCAATATTCTTGCCTGGTTGTCTTATCAGGATGATTGAAAACCATGGAAAAATTAGAGTAATCCATTCAAGCGCTCATGAGCGGTACTTGATATTGCTCAAGTGCGGGGTCAAGTGTGAATGTTACTATTTCGTTGTTTTTTAATATGGTGTGACGAGGCAGCAAACCTGTCCTCACCCAAGGCTTTTTTCGGAGATATTGAGATATGAAAAAACGTTTGATGGTGTCTATGCTCGGCTTTGCCGCTACCATGCTGGTCAGCAGCACCGCCTTTTCCAACCAGTGGATGTCAAAAGGCGGTGAGCGTGATGAGGCCCTGCACCTGAAGCCGGATCACGAAAACGGCATCGAGGTGTTCGAAGTCTGCGCGGCCTGTCACCTGACCGAAGGCTGGGGCACCAAGGACGGCACCTTCCCCCAGATCGCGGGTCAGCACCAGACCGTGCTGGTCAAGCAGCTGGCGGACATCCGTGAAGGCAACCGTGATAACCCCACCATGTATCCTTTCGCCAAGCCCGAGTCCATTGGCGGTCCTCAGGCCATGGCCGACGTGACCCATTACATTTCCGGTCTGAAGATGAATCCGGATAACGGCAAGGGTGAATGGCCCGAAGGGACGCCTGAGTATGAGCATGGCAAGCAGCTGTTCAAGGACAACTGCGTCAAGTGTCATGGTGAGCATGGCGAGGGCAAGCCGGACAAGTTCTATCCCAAGATCCAGGGTCAGCACTACAAGTACATGGTACGTCAGTTCGAGTGGATTCGTGACGGCAAGCGCCGCAACGCCAACCCGGACATGGTTAAGCAGATCAAGGAGTTCAGTAATGAAGACATGAAGCATGTCATCAACTACGTCTCCCGTATTCCTGTTCCCAAGGAAGATCTGGCGCCTTCCGTGGATTACACCAATCCGGATTACGACTGATGCGCTGTCTCCCGGCCCGGACAATGTCTGGGCCGGGAAGAGCAAAGATTCCAAACAGAAAAAAGCGATTCGTCGCTTTTTTCTGTTTGGGAGGCTTCAAACCCTGAATTTATTGTGGCCTTGATTGCGGGAAATCATGGCTGCTCACGGTTAAACTTCCTAATTTTGTCACTCCAGTTTTCAACCCAACGGGTAAAGTCATGTCCAAGCGCGTAATCATTTCCAACCTGCTGATTCTGGCCAGTGTCATACTGCTGGCGGTCATTTATTTCGCACCAGCCTGGTGGGTATCCCTTACCGCGCCCAACTATCCAGAGGAAGCCTTTCCAGACGGGGTGCGCATTGAGTTTCATATGAACGGCGTGTTCAATGGCTGCAAGAAGGTGCAGAAGACGGAGATCGAGGAAAGCGAGGCGCTGGACTGCGTGCACGAGATGGACACCATCAACCACTATGTCGGCATGTATCCCATTGCCGCAGGTGGTGTTATTGAGCGGGCCTTCTCTCCTTTCCTCATGGCCTTTCTGGCCGTGATGCTGCTGGGCTTTGCCTGCACCAAGCCGAAGATTCGCGTGCCCCTCATGTCTGTGGGCTTTGCCGCCATTGCCATCTGGATGTACCTCACCTGGTACGGCAGTGATGGTCTCAAGTACCAGAACGCCGGCTATATCGAGGCCTTGGTGACTTCCATGGACCAGGATACGGAGCGGGGCAGTGACCGCAATAAGAACGACGAACTCATCAAGCGCATGAAGGAGGCCATTCCCGAGGACGTGGTGTCCGTCGAAGAACAAAAGGACAGTGAAGACGAGATGGTCAAGAAGCTGGCCGGCCTGGGCGGGGAACTGGTCAGTGACGAGGACCTGGGCGTGACCCTGGATACCGCCGCTGACCAGGGCGCCACCGGTGACCCCAAGACCGACAACATTGCTCTGCTCAAAGGCACCTTCCTCATCGACCAGAAGAAGAAACCCGCCAGTGAGCGCGAGGAATGGACGGGCAGCAATGCCCAGGTCATGCGCTGGCATTATGAAAAAAGCCTGGGCCGCTATTTCAACAACCAGGCAGAGATCCGTCCCATGGTGAAGAAGATGACCATGGCCTCCCATGTGGTGTTCTGGGGCATCATCGCCGCCATGATTCTGCTGGTCTGGGGTGCGCGCAAGAGCGAGGGCATTCTCTACTGGCTGCTGATCGTGGTGCCCATGGCCCTGCCCGTGTTCTTCGTCATCGAATACTCCGCCTGGCTGTGGTGGTATGGCCACAACCTCAACGCCATGGGCGCGTTCACTGTGAAGCCATTCATGCCCACGGTGTTTGGTCAGGGCAAGGTGGCCCAGTTCACGACCCATTCCTATCCGGACCTGGGCTTCGGCCTGATGATGCTCATGGCCGCCCTGCTGGCGGTGGCGGCGCTCCTGCGGATCAAGGATGCCCGGCAGCAGTGATGCCTGTCCGTCTCTGGGGTCTGTTGCTGCTCCTGCTGCCCGCGGTGTGCGCCGCGGGCTACCCGTCCCTGCAGGAGCTGGTGGACAAGACGCCGGAGGGTGAAACCCTGGTGCTCGAACCCGGCACCTATGCCGGGCGGGTGCTGATTACCAAGCCCATCACCATCGACGGCCAGCACAAGGCTACCGTGGACGCCGGTGGTAAGGGCTCGGTGATCGTCATCAAGACTGATGGCGTGACCATCAAGAACCTGCATCTGACCAATTCTGGCGAATCAACCAATGATATCGATTCCGCCGTCCAGGTGCGTGGCAATTTCAACGTCATCAAGGACAATGTCATGGACAACGTCCTGTTCGGCGTGGATCTGCAGCAGTCGCGCAACAATATTGTCAAGCGCAACCGCATCAGTTCCAAGGACGAGTTTTCCCTGGGGCAGAAAGGGGATTCCGTGCGCCTGTGGTACAGCTTCGATAACAAGATTCTGGACAACGTGTCCGAAAACGTGCGTGACATGGTGGTTTGGTATTCCGCCAACAACACCATTCGCGGCAACCGCACCAGCAATGCCAGATATTCCTTGCATTTCATGTACTCCCGCTACAACCTGGTGGAAGACAATTACTATGTGAACAACGCCGTTGGCATCTTCCTCATGTACAGCGATTCCGTGGTGGTGCGCAACAACCATATTGCCCATGCAGCGGGACCGACGGGAGTGGGCATAGGTTTCAAGGAAACCTCGGACTTGACTATAGAAGGCAACGAGATCCTGTATTGCGCCAGCGGCCTGTATATTGACGTGTCTCCCTACCAGCCGGATACCACCAACCGCTTCACTGACAATCTTATTGCCTACAATGGCATAGGAATCCGTTTCCTCAACGACTGGCACAGCAATATATTCAAGGACAACCGTTTTGTGGATAACCTGACCCAGATCGTGGTGTCCGGCGGCGGCACAGCCAACCGCAATGAATGGACCGGCAACTACTGGAGTGATTACGAAGGCTTCGATCAGGACAAGGACGGCATTGGCGACAATCCCTATGAACTCTATGCCTACGCGGACCGCCTGTGGCAGAACGAACCCTATGCGCAGTTTTTCAAGGGGTCGCCGTTGCTGGAAGTGCTGGATTTTCTGGAGCGGCTGGCGCCTTTTTCCGAGCCACGCCTGCTGGTACGTGACGAAAAGCCTTACCTGAGACTGCTGGCGCTGAACGAGCGTCCGGCTGAAGAACAAACCCGGGAAACCAAGCCAGCGGCAGCGCAGGATCCAGCGGATCTGAGCAATGCCCTGGATGCCCTGCGCAAGAGCCTGGAGAACTGACATGAGCAAGAAACCGCAGAATCGGCTTACGCCCAAGCAGAAGGAGCGCCGCAAGTTTCTGCGTTCCATCGCCATGACCATTGGCGTGAGCGGTATCGCCCTGCTGGGCATGGTGCCCGTGCTGGGTAACTGGGTAAAACGCCTGCGACCGCCGGGGGCACTAAAGGAAGACAAGTTTTTGGCTGCCTGTATCAAATGCGGGCAATGCGTGCAGGTCTGCCCCGTGGAAGCCATCAAACTGGCGGATTTGACCGACGGCCTGGGGGTGGGCGTACCCCATATCGATCCCAGGGATCAGGCCTGCGATTTCTCCTGTGACGGCCTGCAGTGCGTGCTGGCCTGTCCCACGGGAGCCCTGATTCATGAGATTTCCTTCCCGTCCGAAGTGGACATGGGCGTGGCAAAGACGGTCAATCTCAAGCAGTGCCTGGCGGTGAACGGGCAGGGATTCAAGGGGCTGGCGCGGGGCGCCGATTTCAAGGGCAAGCTGCGTTATGCCGAAATCGACCGATGGAATCCCATCAAACTGGCGGACCATCCCTATGATCTGGAGCTGTGCGATCTGTGCGTTCGCCAGTGCCCCATCGAGATCAGTATTGCCGAGTGCGCCGCGGAAGACGAGAAGCGTCAGAGTGGCAAGGTGGATCTGGTGGCCGTGCGCCAGAAGAACGAATGTCCGCCCAAGCACGCCATAGAGCTGCGCAACATCGACGGCAGGATGACGCCTGTGATTCTGGATGGCTGCGTGGGTTGTGGTGTATGTGAAATGGTTTGTCCGGTGGAGCCAGCCGTCATCGTCATGGACAGCAGCGACAGCCGCGCCAACAGCAAGGGGATGAGAATACTATGAGCAATGTCATCGAATCCATTCGCGTGCTGCTTGGCGGCACGCCCAAGCGGGTAGCGAAAAAGGACATGCCGGAGGAAGTGCGGGAACTGCATGCGCACAAGTTTGCCGACAAGGAACGCATCGAGAAAATTCGCATCGAACTGGCGGAAAAACATGCCAACCCGCCTCTGGAAAAGCTCCGGCTGAAACGCTGGGCCGTGCTTATTGCCGTGAACCTGCTCTTCGTGGTGTCTTACCACCTGGATATTCAGCTCCTGGAAGGGGCGCTCACCGCGTCGCGTTTTGCCGGCTTCCACATGGCGGATCTTAACTCCGCCCTGCAGGTCATGCTGGCCTTCAAACACGTGGTCATAAACCTTGTGATAGGCACCACTACGGTGTTCATCCTGTGGTGGCTGCTAGGCGGGCGTACCTTCTGTTCCTGGGTCTGTCCCTATCACTTGGTGGCGGAATGGGCCGAGATGCTGCATCTGAAACTGGTGGATAAGGGCTGGGCCAAGGATATTCAGTTCGACCGCCGATCCCGTGCCTGGCTGTGGTTGGTGTTCGTGATTCTGGCCGTGGTCACGGGCTATACCGTCTATGAAACCATTTCCCCCACGGGCATTCTCAGCCGGGCGCTGATCTATGGACCGGGCGTGGCCCTGATCTGGGTAGCCCTACTGCTGCTGTTCGAGATTTTCTTCTCCCGTCGGGCCTGGTGCCGTTATGCCTGTCCCATTGGCCTCACCTATGGCATCGTGGGCGCCACTTCGCCCTTTACCGTGCGCTACCAGCTGCCCAACTGTTTCCACGAAGGTGAATGCCGCAAGGTTTGCCTGGTGCCCCACGTGCTGGACACGGTGCTCAAGGGCAAGGCAAAAGCCATGGAAGTGGATATCGGGGCCGATTGCACCCGCTGTCTGCGTTGCGTGGACGCCTGTCCCACCGGCGCCCTGACCATCAAGTACAAGGGCCTGACTTCGTGACAGGAACAGAGGTGGGGTGTGCTATGCTCCCGCCTGCAGAATCATCCAGGTGGGCCTGACATGGCTATGATTGAATTCGAAAAGGTCAGCAAGCGCTTCCGCCGCGTGGAAGTGCTCAAGGGTATAGACCTGAACATCGACCGGGGCGACCGCGTGGCCCTGGTGGGCTCCAATGGCGCCGGAAAGACCACCATGATCCGCTGCCTGCTGGGGGAATACCAGTGCGGTGGCAAGGTGAGGGTCAACGGCTTGGAACCTCGTCAGCACCGCACCGAAGTGCTCAAGCACGTGGGGTTCGTACCCCAGATATCGCCTCCCCTGAAGATGCCCGTGGCCCAGCTCATTCGCTTTGCCGCCGGAGTCTGTGACAGCGATCCCGGGAAAATGACAGAGGTGGCGGAAAAACTGGGCCTGGATATTCACAGGATGCGCCACCAGCCTTTCAACAAGCTGTCCGGTGGGCAGAAGCAGAAGCTGCTCATCAGTATCGCCCTGGGCCGGGAATGTCAGCTGCTGGTGCTGGATGAGCCGGCCGCCAACCTGGATCCCGAGGCCCGGCACATCTTCTTCCAGCTGCTGGAGGAGAAGCGTGACAAGGCAGCCATGATTATTTCCAGCCACCGCCTCGACGAGGTGGCTTCCCTGGTGAACAGGGTGGTGGAAATGGATCAGGGCAGGATCGTGCTCAATGATCATGTGGCCGACGACGTGGATATGACCAGCATGCTCAGCTGCCGCCTGGTGCTCACCCGCGCCAGCGAGGCCTTTGCACGTACCGTGGCTGAATGGGGCTTTTCCGATGTGCGTGAGGGCATTATCTGGGAAGGCCGGGTGGCGGGCCCAGACCGGCTGCGCTTCCTGGGCATGCTCTCCCGCTATGCAGCCATTCTCAAGGCCATTCACCTGGATGAGGCCACGGACTGATGCGGAGGCTGCTTTTTTCCATGGGCCTGCTCTTTGTGCTGGCGGGCTGTTCCAACGAACCGGACACCGGGCCGGGGAAGGTGCGCTGGGACCGGGAAGTCTGCGCCCGCTGCGCCATGGCGGTCAGCGACCATAACTATGCCGCCCAGGTGCGTGGCGGCCCGCCCGGTCAGAAGGGCAAGCTGTACAAGTTCGACGATATCGGTTGCGCGGTGATTTGGCTGGATGAGCAGCCTTGGAAGGACAATCCCGAAACGGAAGTCTGGGTCACGGACTACCGCAATGGTGAATGGATAGATGCGCGCAAGGCCTGGTACGTCAAAGGCAAGATCACGCCCATGGGTTATGGCCTTGGAGCGACAACGGAGAAAGAGCCCGGCGCCCTGGACTTCGCCCAGGCACGCAAGCATATCTATGATGTGGAAGAACAGACTCATACCCATCGTGGCGACGAACACCAGCATCCGGCTGCCGGAGGGCGATAGCACATGAAACACCTTCTTCTCACTGCGGCGGCAGACATCAGCGAATCCCTGCGCTCGCGCTGGTTCATGGTCTATACCCTGGTGTTCGGCGGGGTGGTGGTGGCCCTGTTTGCGTCCGGGCTGACAGAGTCCCGCATCATGGGCTTTACCGGCCTGTCGCGCATGCTGGTCACCTATTTGCAAATCACCATGGCGGTGTTGCCCCTGTTCGTGCTCATCACCACCGTGCGTTCCGTGGCCGGCGACCGGGAGGCGGGCATCTTCGAATACATGCTCTCTTTGCCCGTGAGCCTGGCCAGCTGGTTCTGGGGCAAGCTTCTGGGCCGTTTCTTCGTGGTTTTTCTTCCCGTGGTGCTGGCCATGTTCGCTGCCGTGGCCTGGGGTATATACAAGGGTGTGGAGATTCCCTGGACCCAAGTGCTGTTCTACACCGGCTTTCTCATTTCCCTGGCCTGGTGTTTCCTGGGCATCGGCATGCTGGTGTCCACCCTGGCGCGCTCTTCCGATGTGGCCACGGGCTCAGCCTTTCTTATCTGGCTGTTCCTGCTGCTGTTCCTGGACCTGATTCTGCTGGGTTCCCTGATCAAGCAGGGCCTGCCGCCGGAAACCATCATTGCCATCGCCCTGGCCAATCCCCTGCAGGTGTTCCGCACCGGGGCCATGCTGCTGTTCGATCCCCAGCTGGTGCTGCTGGGACCTTCCGCCTATGTCATTCTCGACAACTTTGGCGAGGCAGGCTACCTGGCATGGGCTCTGGTCTATCCCTTTGTCCTGGGGTCCCTGACCGCCTGGCTGGGTTACCGCCTGTTCCGCAAGGGCGATCTGCCATAAAATTGCCTTTCATGTGCCCCTTGCCCGTATCTTCTTTCATGAAAAAATCCGCGTCCGTAGGTCGGACTTCAGTCCGACACCGTCCCGTCGAGGCCGCAGTTGTCGGGCTGAAGCCCGGCCTACGGGAAATCAACGGCTTGAGTATGTTTCCTTGCTGAGGCATGGCTGAAAAGAAATCCTGGATTCTTCCCGTCGTTATTTTGGCCGCCGCCGCTGTTCTGGGCGGCGTGGCCTGGTATTTCCGTGACTACTTCGAGCCGCCGCCGGCCCAGGTGCTTTCCCTGGATGATTGCGACCTCCACCAGGGGCCCTGCAGCCGCAGCCTGCCCGTGGGCGGGGAAGTGGTGTTCGCCATTGAACCGCGCAGCATTCCCCTTACCAAGCCTCTGAAGCTCATCGTGGAGGTGGAAGGCGTGGATGCCGACAGGGTGGAAGTGGACTTTTCCGGCGTGACCATGAACATGGGTTACAACCGTCCCCTGCTGGAGAGGGTGGCCGATGGCCGCTTTGAAGGGGAAGGCCTGCTTCCCGTGTGCATACGTCAGCGCATGGACTGGGAAGCCAGGGTTATTCTGCGCACGAACCGGGGGAGGTTCATACTTCCCTGGCGTTTTGAAACCGTAAAATAGTTCCATGGCCAGGCAAGCCGACAAAGCAGCATCCCTTCCCCTGTGGCTGGGCCGTTTGCGCATGGAGCTGCGGCAGCTGGCCATGCCCGTGCTCAGATCCTCCCGCCGGGGATTGCTTTCCGTATCCGTTGAAGCGCCACTGGCCCCGTCGACGGCGCCGCCGGCGCAAGCCGGGGAATGGCTGTACTGGCGTCGTCCCCAGTCGGAATACTGCCTGCTGGGTCTGGGTTTGGCATGGAAACAATCGGCTTCCGGCGACCGTCGGTTTATGGAACTGGATACGGCCTGGCAGAGCCTGCAGGGCCGCTGGACCCGCATTACCCAGGGAAGGGCGCGGCCCCGCGCCCGGGCTTTTGTCGGCTACGCTTTCGACCCGGACTATCAGCCAGGCAAACAGTGGCAGGGCTTCGACAACGCGCTCATCCAGGTTCCCCGCCTGCTGGCCGAATGGCAGGGAGACAGGTGCGTACTGAGTTTCAACTGCCATCTCGACGGGAAGGCGCAACCGGAACAGCTGTTTTCCCGCTGGATGCAGGATTTGGCGCTGTTGCTGGAAGAACAGGCGGAGGCGACTGCCCGCCCGTCTTCCTGCTCGGTGACCGAGCAACCGGACAGCAACCGCTGGCGCAACCAGGTTGGTCGGGCCGTGGGGGCGGCAGAGCAGGGAGAGCTGGATAAGGTGGTGCTCAGCCGCCGCCTGGAATTGCGTTTCAGCGGGGAGATTGCCCATCGCCAGCTGCTGCCCGACCTGGCGCGGCGCTATCCCGGCTGCAGCATCCTGTCCCTGTGCCTGGGAGGCGATGTGCTGCTGGCGGCCACCCCCGAGCGCCTGCTGCGCATGAATGGCAGCGATATCCACTGTGATGCCCTGGCCGGCACCTTTCCGGTGGATAGCCAGGCCCGTCACGCCGACATGGCCACTCATGAACATGCCCCCGTGGTAACGGCCATTCGCCATGCCCTGCGACCCTTTTGTTCGTCCCTGCGGACGGACCGGGCGCCGGGACGCATGGCCCTGAACAACCTGGCGCACTTCTACACTGCCATTCACGGCCGGGTTCGGCGGGGCGTGCGTCCCCTGCAGCTGGTGGACAGCCTGCATCCCACCCCGGCGGTGGGCGGTATGCCCAGGGCAGCGGCCCTGGAATGGATGGGCGAAACCGAGCGCAGGATGCGTGGCTGGTACACAGGGGGTTTTGGCTGGCTGGGCGACAACCGCCAGGCGGATCTGTCCGTGCTGCTGCGTTGCGCGCGTATCAGTGGTGACCGGGCCATCTTGTATGCCGGGGCCGGTATCACCCGGGTGTCCGATCCACAAAAGGAGCTGCGGGAAACCGAGCTGAAATTCGATCCCATGCTGCATGCGTTGACGGGTGGCTGATGGACCAGGGGCGCGTCAACCTGGACGCCAGTCTGGCCCTGCTGGACGGGCTGGTCAGCGCCGGTCTGGAACGCCTGGTGTTTTCCCCCGGTTCCCGCAATACCCCTCTGATACTGGCCGCCCGGCTCCATCCCCAGGTGCAAGCCTCCGTGGCCGTGGACGAGCGTAGCGCCGCCTGGCAGGCCCTGGGCATGGCCCGGGTTTCCGGGTGTCCCGTGGCCTTGGCCTGCACCTCGGGCACGGCGGTGGCCAACTGGCATCCCGCGGTGGTGGAAGCCGACCGCCAGGGGCTGCCCCTGGTGCTCCTCAGCGCCGACCGGCCCTGGGAGCTGCAGCACTGTGGCGCCAACCAGACCATCGACCAGATCAACATCTTCGGCGCCCATGTGCGGGCTTTTCACGCGCTTTCCGCGCCCGGGAACGACAGGGACCAGTCACGCCGTCTGCGCGCCCTGGGCCGCCAGCTGGCGCGGGAAAGCCTGGCTGCCGATGCCGGCCCCGTACACCTGAACTTTCCGTTCCGAGAGCCCCTGGTGCCGGAAACCCTGCCGGAAACCGTGGATGCCGTGGCCGTGAACGCCTTGCGGCCCCCCCGTCTCAGCCTGGCGCCGGAAGCTGTGCAAGCCCTGGCGGAGCGGCTGGTCGAAGGCAGGGGGGTCATCGTCTGCGGCCCGGGTCGGCCCCAGCCGGTGTTGCTGCGCCTGGGACAGGTGCTTGGCGTACCCGTACTGGCCGATCCTCTGTCCGGCCTGCGTTTTCAGCAAGGGGAGGCGCCCCCTCTGGCCCGTTACGACTTGTTTCTGCGGGATGCGCGGCTGCGGGAGAATCTGCGCCCTGACTGGATACTGCATTGCGGCGCCACGCCTGTTTCCAAACCCCTCCTTGCCTGGCTGGCCGCCCAGCCCCAGGCCGACTACTGGTGGCTGTCTCCCGCCGGCCGCTGGCTGGACCTGCCCGGGCGCAGCGTGGAAACCCTGGTGGCCAGCCCGGAACTCCTGGCCGCTGACCTGCTCTCTGTCTTGAAGGGCCAGCCCCATACCCTGGAAAATGGAAAATCCCCTCTCCCCCCGGGGGGAGAGGGCCAGGGAGAGGGGGGACGGGAAATGCTCACCCCCTCCCCAACCCTCCTCCGCGCGCGGGGGAGGGAGTTACCGGTGCATTTCCACGTTAAACAACAGCCGTCTGCCACAGGGGCTTGGCTGAAGGCTTGGCAGAGCCTGGAGCAAAAAGCCGAAGAACAGCTGGCCGCGGCTCCTCTCCCGCCGGAGGTGGACATGCTGCGCCTGTTGTTGACGCGGCTGCCGGATGACAGCCTGCTGTTCGTGGCCAACTCCCTTCCCGTGCGTTTCCTCGACGCCTGTTCCGGGGTGCTGAGTAAGAGCATCGCCCTGTTCGGCAACCGGGGCGCCAGCGGCATCGACGGCAACCTGTCCACCCTGGCGGGGCTCGCCGCTGCCTGGCCGGGGCGAGGGAAGGCCGTCGGGGTGCTGGGGGATCTGGCGTTCTTCCACGACTTAAACGCCCTGGCCCTGTGCCGCGAGCAGGATATCCTGCTGCTGCTGTTCAACAACGGTGGCGGTGCCATCTTCGACTATCTGCCCCAGCGTCGCCTGCCCGGCCATGAACAGGGGTGGCGCACGCCGGTTCCCCTGGATCATGAAAAGCTGGCCGCTGCCTTTGGCATTGCCTACCGGCGGGTGCGACAAGCGGCGGATTTCGCCGGGACGCTGGAGGAGCTGCTGCCCCTTTCCGGCCCCCGGCTGCTGGAAATCGTCATTGACGCGGACGCCAGCCGGCAGCAGTATCTGAATCTTACCCAACGATTCATGGAGTCCTGAATGACCGGCTTCGACTGGAAACCCGTGGCGGACAAGCCCTATACGGACATCCGCTATGAGCATCTGGACGGCGTGGCCAAGATCACCATCGCCCGTCCCCAGGTGCGCAACGCCTTTCGCCCGCGCACCGTGGAAGAACTCATGGATGCTTTTCATCACGCCCATCACGCCCAGGATATTGGTGTCATCATTCTCACCGGCGAAGGTGAACTGGCCTTCTGCTCCGGCGGCGACCAGAAGGTGCGGGGCACCGAAGGCGGCTACAGGGACGAGGAAGGGGTGCAGCATCTGAACGTGCTGGATTTGCAGATGCAGATCCGCCGCCTTCCCAAGCCCGTGGTGGCCATGGTGGCGGGCTATGCCATTGGCGGCGGCCATGTGCTGCACCTGGTCTGCGATCTCACCATTGCCGCGGACAATGCGCGTTTCGGCCAGACCGGACCCAGGGTGGGCTCCTTCGATGCCGGGCTGGGCGCCGGCCTGCTGGCGCGCACCGTGGGCCTGAAAAAGGCCAAGGAAATTTGGTTCCTATGCCGCCAGTACGATGCGCGGCAGGCCCTGGAGATGGGTCTGGTGAACACCGTGGTGCCCCTGGACAGGCTGGAGGAGGAAACCCTGGAGTGGTGCCGTGAGATGCTGCGCCATTCTCCCACCACCCTGCGTCTGCTCAAGGCGGGCTTCAACGCTGACACCGACGGCCTGGCGGGCATACAGGAACTGGCGGGCAATGCCACGGCGCTGTTCTACATGTCGGAAGAAGCAAAGGAAGGCCGGGATGCTTTCCTGGAAAAGCGTCCGCCGGACTTCAACAAGTTTCCCCGTCGTCCCTGAGCTTCCGCCATGAGGCATCCCTGGCTCGCCGCCATCCGCCCAAAAACCCTGGGCCTGTCCGTCAGCCCAGTGGCGCTGGGCACGGTGCTGGCCTGGTCGGAACAGGGTGTGCTGCACTGGCTGCCCGCCCTGGCGGCCCTGGTGGCGGCCATGGCCATACAGATCGGCACCAATCTGCACAATGACGCGGCGGATCATCTCAAGGGCACGGATACCCCGGACCGCCTGGGGCCGCCCCGGGCCTCCGCCCTGGGGCTGCTGGACGCGGGCCGGGTGAAGCGGGCGGCTTTCCTGGCTTTCGGGGTGGCCTTCGTGCTGGGCATCTACCTGGTGTACTGGGGCGGCTGGCCTATCCTGGTCCTGGGGCTGACTTCCCTGGCGGCGGGGGCGGCCTATTCCGGCGGGCCATGGCCCATTTCCGAGTCCCCCTTGGGCGAGGTCTTCGTCTGGCTGTTCTTCGGCCTGGGCGCCGTGGGGGGCAGCTACTGGCTGCAGACGGGGCAACTTTCCTGGAGCCTGCTGCCGCCTGCCGGGGCCCTGGGCGCCTTTGCCGCCGCGGTGCTGGTGGTGAACAACTACCGTGACAGGTATACGGATGCCCGGGCGGGACGAAAAACCCTGGCCGTGCTTTTGCCACCGGCGGCCAGCCGACTGGCCTATGCCCTGCTCATGCTGGGTCCCTTTCTGCTGCCGGGCATCCTGTGGCGGGGCGCCCTTCACTGGTGGCTGCTTCCGGCCCTGCTGGTGGCCCTGTACCTGGTGTGGCTGATGTATCACATCCCCCATGGACGGCAGCTCAATGCCCTGTTGGGGCTTACGGCGCGCTTCCAGTTGCTTTTCACGGTGTTTTTCTGCCTGGAGACCCTGCTTTCGGGGAGAGGATGAAAAATCGCTTTCAGGCCGCGCAACGCGGGGAAAAGCGGAGCTTCCCGGCTTGCAGTGCATGGAAATTCGCGTTCCAATTGCATTTCGATGCTGTTGTTCCCTTTTTTCGGTGACTGAACGCCGCTCAATTTCAAAGGAATTGCTCATGAAAGGTTTTCTCAAGACGGTATTTGCATCCCTTGTGGCTCTGGTGTTGTTCTTCGTGTTGCTGCTGGTGCTGGTGGGGGCCATTATTAGCGGCCAGGAGGCGCCAAGGCCCCTGGAAGACAATACACTGCTGGTACTGAACCTGTCCGTGCCCATTACCGACAAAGCGCCACGGCAGAAGTTTTCCGATGTGGTGGGCAACGCGGTGCGGAAAAAAGAGAGCGGGCAGCAGTCCCTGCGCACCGTGGTCACGGCAATACGCAAGGCGGCGAAGGATGAGCATATCAGCGGTCTGTATCTGAAGGGGGCCGTGGCGACCGAGGGTTATGCTTCCGGCTGGGCGGCCCTGAAGGAAGTCCGGGACGCCATCAGTGAGTTCAGGAAGTCCGGAAAGCCGGTGATTACCTGGCAGGAGGGACTGGATGAGAAAACCCTGTATGTGGTGTCGCCCGCTGATGAAATCGTCCTCAATCCCCTGGGCCTGATGGAGTTCAATGGCTTTGCCTCCGAAGTAATGTATTTCCGTGAAGCCTTCGAGAAATATGGCATCGATGTGCAGGTGACTCGGGTGGGCAAGTACAAGTCGGCGGTGGAGCCTTTCCTGCTGGATCACATGAGCGAGGAGAACAGGGAGCAGCTCAGCATGCTGCTGAACGACATGTTCGAGGAAGTGGTGAACGCCATTGCCGAAAGCCGTGGTGTGCAGGCCGACAGCCTCCACAGCTTGGCGCGGAATGAAGCAGTGATCGAGGCGCGGGACGCCCTCGAGCGGGGCTATGTGACCGGGGTGGATTATTACGATGTGGTGCTGGAAAGACTGCGCGAACTGACGGGTACCGAAACAGGTGAGGATATCGAGCGGCTGACGGGGGTGGCGGGTTACCTGGCCAGCGTGGAAAAGGATGAGGAGGACAAGGACAAGGTCGTGGTCATCTATGCTGAAGGCGATATCATTTCAGGCAACGATGAAGATGAAGTGGCGGGCGCTTACATCTCCGGCCTGTTGCGCAAGGCCAGGGAAGATGATGATGTAAAGGCCGTGGTGCTGCGCGTCAACAGCCCCGGCGGCAGCGCAGATGCCTCGGATATCATCCAGCGGGAAACCATCCTGCTGAAAAAGGAAAAGCCGTTTATCGTGTCCATGGGCACGGTGGCGGCATCTGGCGGTTACTGGGTCTCCGCCTATGGCGACCAGGTCTACGCCCAGCCCAACACCATCACGGGTTCCATCGGCGTGTTCGGCATGTTTCCCAATATCAAGAAGCTGGTGAATGAATTTGGTGTCAAGGTGGAGACGGCGCGCACCGCGCCGGCGGCGGACATCTTCAGCCCCTTCCGTCCCAAGACCGAAGCGGAGCTGGCGGTGATCCAGAAATTCATCGACAGCATCTATGACCAGTTCCTGGACAAGGTATCCGAGGGACGCAAGCTGGACAAGGCGACGGTGCATGAAATCGCCCAGGGCCGGGTGTGGTCCGGTAAACAGGCCCTGAAACTGGGGCTGGTGGACAGCTTCGGCGGTCTGAATGACGCCATTGCCGCGGCCGCGAAAAAAGCGGGGCTGAAAGACTACCGCGTTGAAGAATACCAGCAGCCCGGCAGCTTCATGGACGACATCATGGAGGAACTGGGTTTCGGCGCGGCTGTCACTACCGGGATGCCGATGCTGGATTCCCTGTGGCGTAACCTGGAATACCTGTTGGACAAAGCCGATGCCAGGGGGATCTATGCCCGCCTGCCTTATGATTTGAACGTACACTGAAGAAAGGATGACGACGATGGAAGAACTGGCGGAAGAGAACAAGGAAGAATCCAAGGGCGGTTTTCGTGCGATTCACGTGCTGTGGATAGTGCTGGGCACCATTCTGGTGACCGCGGCAGTCACTTTCTGGGCGGTGCGCACTTATATTTACGCCCATGACTTCAAACCCGTGGAGCTGAGCCAGAAGGAACAGCGGCAGCTGGAAGGCAAGCTGCGGCTCCTGGGGTATCAGCCCAAACCTTCCGCGCCGGCGGAGGACCGTAAGGAAACGGATGAGCAGTGGCTGCGTCCCGAGCCTTACCAGGAACAGGGCGGTAAACATGCCCTGTTCTTCACCGAGCGGGAACTCAACGGGCTGCTGGCCAACAACCGGGACCTGGCGCGCAAGCTGGCGGTGGATTTGTCGGATGACATGGTCAGCGCCCGCATGCTGGTGCATGTGGACCCGGATTTTCCCCTTCTGGGAGGCAAGACCCTGCGGGTATCGGCGGGGGTGGAAGCCGCCTTTCGTGATGGCCGCCCGGTGATCAAGCTCAGGGGGGTCAGCGTCATGGGTGTGCCCATACCCAATGCCTGGCTGGGTGGCCTGAAGAACGTGGATCTCATCAGTGAGTTCGGGGATGCCAATGGCTTCTGGAAAGCCTTTGCCGATGGCGTTGAAGACATCCAGGTGGAAGACGGGCGTCTGAAGATCACCCTGAAGGAGTGATTATTATTAACCCGGCAACCAAATATATCGTCCTCAGCCGCCCTGTCCGCGCGGGTGGCAAGGCATCAACGCGCCGCTGTAGCCCCCCTACAGCAAGTGTTGATAACGCAGTCCACCCGCGCGGACAGGGCGGCCTTCCTTTTTGTTTTCAATTTGTTAGGTGCTTCAAACAGGGCGCCTCTCTGCGTTGCGGCTTTTGACAAGGGCTTGCCATTGCCTGCAAGCCGCGCCTTGATACGCGCCCTGTTTGAAGCACTGAGGGCGACATATTTGGTCGCCGGGTTAATAGAATCCGCGTGCCCGCTTGATTGCCTCGTAGGCCTGGCGGATCTCCCGGGTCTTGCGCGTGGCCACCTTCATCATTTCCTCTGGCAGCCCCTTGGCCACCAGCTTGTCCGGGTGGTGTTGGCTCATGAGCCGGCGGTAGGCCTTCTTGATTTCCGCATCACTGGCATCTGCCGATACCCCCAGCATGGCGTAGGCATCCTCCAGGGAAGCGCCAGCGGGTTGGCTGCTGTTGCCCTGGTACTGGCTCCCCTGCTGGGCGCGGATCATGCGTTCGAGCTGGCGGAACAGGAATTCCGGGATGCCCAGGCGGTGACAGATGTGCAGCAGCAGCTGTTCTTCCGTCCTGTCCAGCCTGCCGTCGGCCCAGGCCGCCTGGATCTGGATTTCCAGGAACATCTGGATGAGAGTGGTGCGGCGCCGGCATTCGCGGCGGAACTGGTCCAGCACCTCGTCCAGGGGGAAGTCGCGGCGTTTGCCCTGGTTGAACAGCTCGATGGCGGCGCGGCGCATGTCCGGCTGCAGATCCATCTGGGCCATGATGGCCTGGGCCTGGCTGATTTCTTCCGGGGAAACCCGCCCGTCCGCCTTGGCGATGTGCCCCATGACGGAAAAGGTGGCGGTGAAGAAGGCGGTCTGTATGCGCTCCTGCTCGGCTTCCGGGCCTGATACGCCTTCGGTGTCCAGTCCCGCCAGCCCCTTGTCGAAATTGTGTCCCAGCACGCCGCCCAGCAGCGCGCCCAGAGGGCCGCCCAGCATGAACCCGAACACGCCGCCGGCCAGTTTTCCCCACCAACTCATGAAAATCTACCGCTGAAAAAAACGTGAGCCGCGGAACAGGTCCGGGCCGGGAGAAAGGATTACCGCGGAGACGGGCGTCTCCGCGGATTGTCTGGGGCTTCAGTCCTTGGCTTCCACCACCGCCGCGTCCGGTGCGTTGCGGGCCACGGAATCGATGCCGTTGTTACGGCCCTTCTCGGTTTTGTACATCTGGCTCTTGCCAATGATCTGGCCGTTGGTTGCGTTCAGGGTGAAGAAAAACTTGCCGTTGCTGGCGGTTTTCTTTTCGAAACGTTTGGGATCCTGGCTGTTCTTGCGCACGGACTCGATGCCGTTGGCGCAGCTCTTGGCCGCCGCGTACCCCTGGCTTTGCAGGATGGTTTCCCCGTTACCGGCCTTGAGTACGAAGTAGTGCTTGCCGTCCTTGCCGACGGAAGTGACGAATTTACCAGGCATGATGACCTCCTTTCTTGGTTTGCGGATTGTTACATTCAGACGTCGGTTTCCACATCATCGACATCGATCTGGCCGGTAATCCGGCGCCGGATATGTGACCAGGAAATGCCCACGGCCAGCAGCAATGACAACAGGGCCAGCGCCACGTAGCCAAGCATGGACGGGTTGTCCAGGGACAGCCAGCCGTAGAAGATCATGGCCCAGATCAGGCTGCCGAACAGGGCGATGACCAGCACTGAGCCGCCAAAGCCCAGAGAGCGGGCCGTGGCTCGAAGGTAAATGGCCCAGCCGATGATGAGAATGACGGCCGAGAGTATGATCATGGGGTCCAGCTTGTTTTCACTGTGGATGAACCAGTGCACCCAGGACGTACCGGAAGGATTGTAGGTGGCAAATACCAGGACGAAGGCAACCACCAGGCGGATGAGAAAGTTGCTCCAGTGAAAGGCTGTAACGGCCATGCAGAATGCTTCCCTTGATTTCTGTTGCCCGCAGTATAGCAGGCCCTTGAAAAATGTCATGTTTTCAGGGGTATTTGTCCTGAAGTGTCAAGGGCCGGAGGGGTCGCAGTCAAACGGGAAGATGTTGGAAGGATTCGACGGCGTGGAACAATCCCATTCCGTTCCCGGCAGCGGCTGGAGTGGTAATTGACTCCGACCCCCAAGGGCAGGGGCAGGTGGCTGGTCGGGGTCGGAGTCAAACGGGAAGATGTTGGAAGGATTCGACGGCGTGGAACAATCCCATTTCGTTCCCGGCAGCGGCCAGGGTGGAATTTGATGCCGACCCCGGTATGCCGGAATGTCAGAGCCAGGGAAGGGGGCTGCGGCTGAGGGCGACGCCGACCATGTAGAAGAAACATCCGTAGGCGGCAACGAGGGCAAGGTAACGCCTTCTTCTGGTTTTGCCGCGCAGGGCGATGGCGCCCAGGAGCACATAGGCGACCAGGGCCGTGAGCTTGGCGGTGAGCCAGGGCGTGGTGCCGGGATACTGGTGCAGGTTCCAGGCCATCCACAGGCCACTGAAGAACAGGGTGCTGTCCACCAGGTGGGGGATGGTGCGCACCCAGCGCCGGCGCAGCAGGGGGGAACCCGCGAGCATCAGGCCGCTACGCAGGGTGAAGCCGGCCAGGGACAGGGCCACGCAGCTGACGTGAATCAGCTTGATCAGGCTGTGGTCGATCATTTGCCGGGGGTGCCGCCGATTCCCTGGCTGCGGGCGAAGTCCAGCATGCGCTGGATGGGGATCACCGCCCGGGCGCGGATGGATTCCTCGATATGGATTTCATTGTGTCCCTGGATGAGCAGCTGCTCCAGGTTCTGCAGGGCGTTCATGGCCATCCAGGGGCAGTGGGCGCAGGATACGCAGGTGGCGCCTTCTCCCGCTGTGGGGGCGGAGAGCAGTTTTTTGCCGGGCGCCAGCTGCTGCATCTTCCAGAAAATGCCATCGTCGGTAGCGACGATGAATTCCTCGTTGGGCATTTCCTGCACGGCCTTGATCAGCGCCGTGGTGGAGCCCACCACATCCGCCTGTGCGATGACGCTTTCCGGCGACTCCGGATGCACCAGCACGGCAGCGTCGGGATGCAGGCGGTGCAGGCGCTCCAGGCCGAAGGCCTTGAACTCCTCGTGCACCACACAGGAGCCGGGCCAGAGCAGCATGTCAGCGCCTGTCTCGCGCTGGATGTAGCGGCCCAGGTGCTTGTCAGGCGCCCAGAGTATCTTTTCGCCCTGTTCCTTCAGGTGCTGCACGATGGGCAGGGCGATGCCGGAAGTGACCATCCAGTCGGCCCTGGCCTTCACTTCGGCGCTGGTGTTGGCATAGACCACCACGGTGTGATCCGGATGAGCGTCGCAGAAGGCGCTGAACTCATCAGCTGGACAACCTTCGTCCAGGGAACAGGTGGCGTCCAGGTCAGGCATGAGCACGCGCTTTTCCGGGTTGAGGATCTTCGCTGTCTCGCCCATGAAGCGCACGCCGCAGACCACCAGGGTGTCGGCGTCGGAGGCCGCGCCGTAGCGGGCCATCTCCAGGGAATCCGCCACGCAGCCGCCGGTTTCCTCCGCCAGTTCCTGCAGGTCGCCGTCCACGTAATAGTGGGCTACCAGCACGGCATTGTGCTTTTTCAGAAGCCCCTTGATCCGGCCCTTCAGATCGTCCTTTTCCTGGGGGGAGAGTTCCGGCCACTTGGGATGCGGCGGAACCTGGATGTCCTTGACGGCGACTTGTTCGTTGCTGCTCATGGGGAAAGTTGTATTGAGATGGTATGCCGATATTATGACCGACGCGCCCTGTTACCGCCACAGCCAGGCGGCGCCGCGCACGCCGCTGCTGTCCCCATGGGCGGGAGGCCGCAGGGCGGTGGTGCAGACATCGGAGAACACATATTCTTTCCACAGCCGGGGCACGGTTTCGTACAGCCGTGTGATTCCCGACAGGCCGCCGCCGAGAATGATGACATCCGGGTCCAGGACGTTGATGATACTGGCCAGGCCCCGGGCCAGGCGGTCCTCGTAGCGTGCCAAGGTGGTTTCCGCTTCGGCGTCTCCCCCTGCGGCGGCCGCCACGATGTCGGGGCCTGGCAGGGCCTGTCCCGTGCGGCGCAGGTGTTCTGCCGCCAGCCCCGGCCCCGAAAGAAAGGTTTCGATGCAGCCGTCCTTGCCGCACCAGCAGGCGGGGCCGGGCAGCTCGTCGTCTCTTGCCCAGGGCAGGGGATTGTGTCCCCATTCCCCGGTCACCGCGTTGGGCCCGCCCAGCAGCCTGCCATTGACGGCAATGCCGCCGCCGGTGCCCGTGCCGATGATGACCCCGAACACCATGCCGGCATCCCGGCCCGCGCCGTCCACGGCCTCGGACAGAGTAAAGCAGTCGGCATCGTTGGCCATGCGCACCGGCCGGTCCAGCAGGGCTTCCAGATCGGCTTGCAGATCCCGGCCATTCAGGCAGGTGGAGTTGGCGTTGCGCATGAGCCCGGTGGCCGGGGAGCGGGAGCCGGGGGTGCCAATGCCCAGGGGCAGCTGTTGCGCCGCGTGGGCTTCGAGTTCCCGGTGCAGGCCGGCGATGGTTTCCAGGGTGGCCTGGTAATCACCGGCCGGGGTGGGACGCCGGGTGCGCAGCAGCGCCTTTCCATTCCCGTCCAGGAGGATGGCTTCGATCTTGCTGCCGCCCAGGTCCACGCCGGCCAGCATGGTGGCCTATTCCTTGTCGGTTGGCGAGGCTTCCGCCGCCGGCTGCTCCATGTCCCCTTCTTCCACGATTTCGGGTTCCACGCGGCCAGAGGGGTTGGTGAAGCGGTCGTTGAGCTGCTGGACGAACTCGTCAGCACGGTTGATGAGGGCGGAGAGCTTGCGCCGGGTGGTGCGTCCCCAGCCGGCCGGGGTCTTGGCCAGGAGGCTGCGCCAGGGGCGGGTACTCTTGTGGAAGGCCGCTGCCAGGTCGATTTTTACCGGCAGGCTGTGTTCCTGCTTGCCGAGCCAGCCGGACAGGCTGCGGGCGGCCAGCCGGCGCAAACCCAGATGCAGGGCGAAGCCGCCGCCCAGCACCACGGCCAGGAAGATGCCGCTGTGCAAGGTGGTCTCGCGCACCCACTGCCACCAGTTGCCCAGCTGGCCGTTGCTCAGGCCGATGCCCAGGACCAAGGCGGCGATGAGGCCGAAGGCGATGCCGTCCAGCCACAGCACCCGTTTCTTCCAGCGGGCCAGGGCTTCCGTGAGGGTGGGGATGACGCGCTCCTCGATTTCCCTGGCGGTCTTTTCCAGGGCACCGACGATGCGGTAGGCGCGCTCCACTTCCACCTGGGCCATGCGACCATGGATTTCGGCGAGGTCCTTGTCACGCTTGCTCTCGTAGCGCTGGCGTAGGTTGTCGTCCTCGATCTGGATGGAGGCCGTGGGGCTGTAGATGGTGTAGAAGCGGCCGGCGGTGAGGCCGTGTTCGCCCAGGGCGCGCTGCCAGGCGGCGATGACCTCCTCCGGATTGTCTTCCTTGGCTGTGGTATCTATCTGGTTGAGAATGTACAGGAACTTGCCGGAATCCGGCCGGTGTATGGTCTTGGATACCAGGTGCTCCAGGGTGTCCCGCATGGCTCCGGGCTCGGGGTGACGGGCGTCGAAGAACACCAGCACCAGGTCCGACAGATCCACCATGTGATCGGTGATGCGGAGGGTGGAGGTGCGTTGGGCATCGGCGTCGAAACCCGGGGAGTCGATGAGAATCTTGCCCTTGAGGCGTTCGCTGTTGCAGCTCTTGAGCTGCAGGTAGGCGTCGATGCGGTCGCCTTCACCCTCGGCCACCAGCTCTATCTCGCGGCTGATTTTGTAGAAAGGGAAGCGCGGGTCGGAATCCAGGGCCACGCCGGGCAGGGCATGGGGCGTGGGATCCTCGCTGTAACAGATGACGGTGAATTTGTCGTCCACGGCCTGGTTGCCGCTGCGTTGCAGCTGGGTTTCCAGATAGTTGTTGATGAAGGTTGACTTGCCTGCGGAAAAGGTGCCCAGGATGGAAATCAGGGGCCACCAGGGGATCTGGGTGGCAAAGGACTCGCTGCGGCTCAGCAGGCCCATGCGGTAGGCGACCTTGTCCAGCTCGCGGAAGCTCTGCACGGCATTGAGAAGAACGGGGTTTTCCTTTTCCAGGTGGGATTCCAGATGCTTGAGTCGGTTTTCGATGATGTCTTGGTCGGCCATGGCGTTTCTCGAGGGGCTGTTTGTTCTGGTTGGAATGATTGCCGGAATAGTAACCCGAGTCGCCCGGGCGGGGTAGTCCGGCCTGCATTGCCTGTGGACAGTTTGTACCTGTCCGGGTTCCTTGATTTCGGACAAAGCCCTTTTTCCGCGGCTTTGTTTTCATGATCGGCCATGTCCCCGGTGATGGAAAAATCCGCTGGAATATTGGATAATCCCGGGTTATATGTCGGCAGTCCCCCCTGGGTACTGGCGGTCGTGAGTGAATAACGAGAATTATTGTGGAGGTGTAATATGGCTGAGCTGTTTTCCGCGGAATGGATGGCTTCCTTTGCCGAGCATTGGAACAACGAGAATGACTTGGTCGAGCCTCTGGGTGAAATCGGTTTCAACAGCGTGATAGGGTACGGTTTTCCCGATGATGACCAGCCCACCGGGGTGCTGGTGGTGGAAAACGGCAAGGCAGTATCAGGCGGCGCCTACAACGGCGAGGAACTGAACTGGGACATCCGCGCTTCCGCCGATCAGTGGAACAAGTGGATTGCCAAGCCCCCGGGAATGATGGGACTGGGAGCGGCGTTCACCACGGGTAAGATGAAGTTCAAGGTGGGGGATTACGGGGCCATGCTCAAGGATCCCAGGATGGCCAAGCCCTTCATCAAGAGTTTTTCCGTCATGGGCAAGGTGTAGACCTTATCCTTCCGTGCCGGCAGTGGGTTACCAGCCAAAAGGCTGGAACACCCCCTCCGGCATTTTCTCCGGGCGACATGCCCGAACGTTCAGAATTCTTGGAAATCACGTTTATGAGCAATATCAGGACAATGCGGGCGCTGTTTGCGGCTTTCTTCATGACGGTGGGAAGTTCCGGCGCGGCGCTGGCGCAGGATCCGAATGGCTTCGGCGAGATCTTCGTGGTACAGGCCTCTGATCGCCAGCCCACGGTATCCATAGGCGGCACCGTGGTGCCCTACAAGCAGGTGACCCTGGCGGCGCAGATTCCTGGCCGGGTCAAATATATTGCCGGTATCGAGGGTGATGCCTTCAAGGAAGGCACCCTGCTGGTGGCCATCGACGATTCCGAGTTGCTGGCCAAGCGCGCTGCGGCCTACGCCCAGCTGGCCTCCGCCGAGGCGGAATTGCGCAATGCCGGGGTGCAGTATTCCCGGGAACTGTGGTCACCCAAGTCCAAGGCAGCCCCGGGGGGCATGGCCATACCCAATTTGTTCGACCAGATGTTCACCCGCCCCGCTGAGGAGTTCATGGGGGAGCGCGACCAGGGTGCCGAGCGCAGCGCCGACCTGTTTGCTTCCACCACGCGCATTGAACAGGCCCGTTCCGCAATCATGCGCATTCGTTCCGAAATCCAGGCCATCGAGGCCAAGCTGCGTGACGCCAAGAGCCTGGCGCCTTTCGATGGCGTGATCATGGCGAAGATGGTGGAAGTGGGGGATACGGTGCAGCCCGGCGTACCCATGCTGCGTTTTGCCGATATCACCTGGCTGCAGGTGGAGTTGGACATTCCCGCCCGCCTGGTGACCGGTCTGCAGGAAATGATGGTACTCAAGAAGGCGGCCACGTTCGATGATTACGCAGAACCCGTAGACGTGCGCGTGGCCCAGATCTATCCCATGGCGGATGCCCGGCGGCACACCATCAAGGTGAAGTTCGACATTCCCCAGGGTATTTCCCAGCCGGGCATGTACGCGAAGATCAATATCCCGGATACCAGTCATGCCGCGGCGACGGGCAGCCTGCCGGTGATTCCTGCCTCCGCGATTCGTTACCGGGGCAGCCTGCCGGTGGTGTATGTACAGAACGAGGAAGGCAAGGCGGAGCTGCGCCTGATCCGGGAAGGCCGCCGGCTGGACAACGGCATGGTGACCGTACTCTCCGGCCTTGCGCCGGGAGATCGAATCTACGTCAATCCACGGCCGGGGATGATTTCCGGCTCCTGACCTGCCGCGGTAACCATGGGCTGGCAGACACACTGAATATGGCGCCGCCAGGAGCCATAAACTACATAACAACTTACACAGGTTACTGATGGTATGAGTGAGCTCGATACCAAACCCCACAATCCCCCGCTGTCCGGTGTCGTGGAAGAGTCAGAGAATCTCGGGATCGCGGGGCGTACGGCGCGCTTCTTCATCAATTCCCCCCTGTCTCCCCTGCTGTATATCACCATGTTCCTGCTGGGCCTGGCTGGCCTGATCATGACGCCGAGGCAGGAAGATCCGCAGATTTCCGTTCCCCTCATCGACCTGTTCGTCCGGTATCCCGGCGCTCCCGTGGAGGAAGTGGCCTCCCTGGCCATCCAGCCCCTGGAGCGCATGATGTGGGAGATCCAGGGCGTGAAACACGTGTATTCCGTGTCTCAGCGCGGTGGCGGCATGGTAACCGTGCAGTTTGAGGTGGGCGAGGAGATGGAGCCCTCCCTGGTGAAGGTCAACGAACAGCTGGCCTCCAACATGGACAAGATTCCCAACGGTGTGTCGCCGCCCCTGGTGCAGGCCAAGGGCATAGACGACGTGCCCGTGGTCACCCTGACCCTGTGGTCTGACAAGGATTTCAATGGGGATGGTATCCCGGACGTGGACGACAGTCAGCTGCGCCGCCTGGCCTTGTCCGTGCTGCAGTCCATCAAGGAGATTCCGGATACCGGGGAAGGCTTTGTGGTGGGCGGCCGCGCCGAGCAGGTGACCATAGAAGTGCTGCCGGAACGGCTGGCCGGTTACGGCATCAGCCTGGGGCAGGTGGCCCAGGCCATACAGCAGGCCAACGTGGAGCAGCAGGCGGGCAACGTGGAAGCCGGCGGTACCCACTTTACGGTGGTTACCGGCAAGTTCCTGCAGACCGCGGACGACATCAATCATCTCAAGGTGGGCAGCCACAATGGCGTGCCGGTATACGTGCGTGACGTGGCCCTGGTACGTCAGGGGCCTGAAGACGCCAAGCAGATGGTGGCCTATTACACGGGTGCGGCAGCGGAAAACCCGGACCTGGCCATCAGTGTGCCGGCGGTGACCATCGCCATCGCCAAGAAGAAGGGCACCAATGGTGTGTCTGTGGCCAACAAGGTGTTGGAACGGATAGAGGAGCTCAAGGGCCGGCTGATTCCCAGCAACGTGCAGGTCAGTGTTACCCGCAACTATGGCAAGACGGCTGATGACAAGGTCAGCGCCCTGATCTTCAAGCTGTTCGTGGCCACCTTCTTTGTGTTCATTCTGGTATGGTGGGCCTTCCGTGCCCTGAAGCCCGCCATCGTGGTGCTGCTGGTCATTCCCGTGGTGCTGCTGTTCACGGTTTTCGGCGCCTGGATGTTGGGCTTCACCATCGACCGGGTATCCCTGTTCGCCCTGATATTCTCCATTGGTATCCTGGTGGATGACGCCATCGTGGTGGTGGAAAACATCTACCGTCGCTGGCTGGAGGAGGGCAAGACCGATGCGGAAACCGCCGTGGACGCCGTGCGCGAGGTGGGCAATCCCACCATTCTGGCCACCCTGACGGTTATCGGTGCACTGCTGCCCATGGGCTTCGTGTCCGGCATGATGGGGCCCTACATGATGCCCATTCCCGCCCTGGGTTCCGTGGCCATGGTCATCTCCCTGTTCGCCGCCTTTGTATTTACCCCCTGGCTGGCTATTCATCCCGTATTCCGGCCTTCCATGGAATACCTGGCTGTGGCGGAGAAGCGTGAGCACAGGGAAGCGGAGAAACTGGAAAAGGTGTACCGGCGCATTCTCATGCCCATGATTGAGGATCCGCGCAAGGCGCGGCGCTTCCGCCTGGCCATGTGGGGTGTGTTCCTGCTCATGTGCTCCATGTTCTATTTCAAGCTGGTGGTAGTGAAAATGCTGCCCCTGGACAACAAACCCGAGTTTTCCGTGGTGCTGGACATGCCCGAGGGAACCGCCCTGGCGGAGACGGCCAACCGGGCCAACCAGGTGGCCAACCTGGTGCGCAAGCTGCCGGAAGTGACAGCGGTGCAGGTGTACGTGGGTACGGCCAAGCCCTTCGATTTCAACGGCATGGTGCGCCATTACTACCTGCGCAGGGAACCTTGGCAGGCGGAGATACAGGTGCAGCTGGTGGACAAGCATGACCGCAAGCGCAGCAGTCACGAAATCGCCGTGGATACCCGCGCACGGGTCACCGAGTTGTTCAAGGACGTGAATGCCAGGTTTGCCGTGGTGGAGATGCCTCCGGGGCCGCCGGTGCTGCAGTCCGTGGTGGCGACGGTATACGGGCCTGATGCGCCTACGCGCCGCAAGGTGGCGTCGGACCTGACTGAGGTCTTCGAGGAGGCGCCCAACCTGGAGGACGTGGACAATTACATGGTCCAGCCCCATGATTACTGGCGCTTCATGGTGGACCGCGAGAAGGCCGATATGCGGGGCATTTCCGTGGATGCCATCAACAAGAACTTGGCCATGGCCCTGGGGGGTATGGTGCTTGGAGACGTGAAACAGCGCGCCGGTCATGAGCCCGTGAATATCGTGATCCAGGTGCCCTTGGCAGAGCGTTCCCAGATCACCCGCCTGGGTGATCTGCTGATTCAGTCCAAGGACGGCGTGGGCGTGCCCCTGCGTGAACTGGGTGAATTCAAGCGCGTGCCGGTGGAACCCGCCGTGTTCAACAAGGATCTGCGCGCCGTGGAATACGTGGTCGCCGACGTGGGCGGTCGTTTGGCGGCACCCGTGTACGGCATGATGCAGGTGGAAGACCTGCTCAAGAGCTGGAAGGATGGAAAACCCTACGTGACTCCCGATGGCGTGGAACTGGCGGAACATACCTACTGGACGGGGCCGCCTCCCACCGACGCCCGCTCCGCCTTCGAGTGGACCGGTGAATGGACGGTCACTTACGAGACCTTCCGTGACATGGGCATGGCCTTTGGTGCGGCCCTGGTGCTGATCTACATTCTGGTGGTTTGGGAATTCGGCAACTTCCGCATTCCCGCGCTCATCATGTCGCCCATCCCCCTGACCCTGTTGGGCATTATTCCCGTGCATGCCATTTTCTTTGCCCTGGGATTGGGTGGTGAGTTCACCGCGACCTCCATGATAGGTTGGATTGCCCTGGCGGGTATCATCGTGCGTAACTCCATTCTGTTGGTGGATTTCTCCATTCACGAAGTGCAGAAGGGCACCAGCGTGCCCGAAGCCGTGATCAAGGCCTGCAAGACCCGTACGCGCCCTATCCTGATTACGGCTTTTGCCCTGGTTTTCGCTTCATCCGTGATCTTCTTCGATCCCATCTTCCAGGGGATGGCCATTTCTCTGGCCTCCGGGGTGCTGGTGTCCACCATTCTCACCCTGGTGGTGATTCCCCTGGGAATGGTGGCCGCGTCTGAGTCCCTGTGCGAGGCGGCGGGCCGTCGCTGCCCGAAAGGGGACAAAGGCAACAGAGGCCCTCAGGGAGGCGGTGCTGCTGGTGGCAGAAGCTACCTCAAGCGCGGCTGGAATGTGGTTGCCAGCGTCATCATCGGGCTGTTCAGCCTCATTGCCGCCATCGTGCGCATGTTCCGCGGCAGGAAGAAGGCCGAAAAGCCCAAGCCCGCGGCGGCAACGGATGATCAGCGCAGGGACACCACGGCGAAGCCCGTGGCTTCGACCCCGTCGCCATCGCCTGAGAAGCCGGAAACGGCAAAGGATGAGGCCGGGGTTACTCTGGAAGAGGATCTGCCGTCCGAGGAGGAAACCGGCAAGTCACTGGATGTCGAGCGTATTGAGAAAGACCTGGAAATCATTGCCCGGCCCCTGGAGAAGCCTGCTGCTCTTGTGGTGACCCGGGAAGAGGTGAAGAAGACGGTTGCGGCGCGGAAGAAAACGGTGAAAAAGCAGGCAGCGAAAAAAGCCGTTGCCGCAAAAAACCCGGCTTCCCCGGTGACGAAAAAGGCTGCTGGGAAAGCAACGGCGAAGAAGGCTGAGACAGGTAAAACAGCGGCCAGGAAGACTTCTGCCAAGAAGACTGCGGCCAAGAAGACTACGGCCAAGAAGACTACGGCCAAGAAGACTACGGCCAAGAAGACCGCAGCCAAGAAAGCAGCAGTGAAGAAGACCGCTACTCCGGCTTCCCAGCGCAAGAAGATTGCCAAGAAGAAGGTGATGCCGGTGGCCGTGGCCAAGAAGAACGGGCGGCGGGGCATTCGTTTGAAAAGCCTGGACGGCAGCGATGACGGCCTGTCGTCCTGATATCATGTGCCTGATATTGACCTAGGGAGATAGCGGCAATGATTACCCTCATCGGCAGCCTCAAGGGCGGATCCGGAAAAAGTACCATTACCTTCAACCTGGCGGTATGGTTGTCGCTGGCCGAGCAGAACGTACTGGCCATTGATGCCGATCCCCAGGCTACCCTGACGGACGTGGTGGATGTTCGTGCTGAGGAAGGGTATGAGCCGCCAGTCATGCTGGGAAGCAAGAGCCTGCTGAGCAACCGCAAGGAACTGGATCAGTACGACGAGGTGCTGGTGGATGTGGGGACAGCGGATCTGCACAGTTTCAAGCAGGCAATCGCTGTGGCCGATCGTATCGTCGTTCCCGTTCCCCCCAGCCAAGCGGACATCTGGTCTACCCAGCGTTTCCTGCGACTGATCGATTCCGTGGTTTCGGATGGTCGCCGGCCGGAAGTCATGGGTTTTATCAACCGGGCGGACACCCACCGTGCCATCCGTGAAAGTGACGAAGCGGCCGCCGCCCTGGTGTCGCTTCCCGGCATCAAGTTCATCAAGGCAAGGCTGGCGCAGCGCACCGCCTTCCGCCGTTCCTTCAGCGAAGGTCTGGCCGTGTTTGAAATGGACCCCCGCAGTAAAGGAGCCCTGGAGTGGCATGCTCTGGCGGCGGTGCTCTATGCCCACGTGGTAGGCTGAGGGCGGTTTGCTTCGCATTCACGGGGCAAATCAGTGCAGTTTTGTTGTGCATAAGATTTATTACTAGTAGAATCAGTATAAATCCCGATCTGTGTTCATTGTCCGGCATCGATTGGGGCAAGTATTGTTTATGGTGGCAACATTGAATTCCCGGGAAGAAGACAAGCAACAGGTGAGCGACCAGGAAGGTATCACTCGTCTGTCTGAAGTCTTTGAGACCAGTGCCCGGCGCTGGGAACTGATTATCTATCCCTCCATGTTCGCCTTCGTGGTGCTGGCCGCCTATGGGTTTTTCCTTATCTATCGCCTGGCGGGTGACATGCATTACATGGTCATCAGCGTGGATACGCACATGTCCGTGCTGTCCAGCAATATGCAGAGCATGTCCGAGAACATGGGTCAGATGACCACCAATATCCGTACCATGACCGTCAGTCTGGATTCCATGGAACACAAGATGGGAACCCTTCAGCCCATCCTGGCCAGCATGGAGTCCATGGATGAATCCATGAAGTCCCTGAATGCTTCCACCCGGGCCATGACTTTTGCGACCCAGGGCATGCAACATGACATGTCCAGGCTGAATCGCAATGTAGGCCGCCCCATGTCTTTCATGAACAGTTTCATGCCCTGGTAGCCGTGGGTGTGATCGAATCCCGACCGACTCTGGTCGTTGCCATTTCCTCCCGTGCCCTGTTCGACCTGGATGAGTCTCACCGGGTGTTTGAAGAGCAGGGCGTGGACGCCTACCACGAGTATCAGATTCAGCATGAGGAAGATATCCTGAAGCCCGGCGTCGCCTTTTCCCTGGTGAGGAAACTGCTGAACCTTAACAGCCTGTTCGAGGGGCGCATCAAGGTAGAGGTGGTGCTGTTGTCACGCAACAGCGCGGACACGGGATTGCGGGTGTTCAATTCCATCGAGCATCATGGCCTGGATATTACCCGTGCCGCTTTTACTGGCGGCCGCAGCCCTTTCGAATACGCTTCCGTCCTGGACGCCCATCTTTTTCTGTCCGCTGATTCCGAGGATGTCGCCCGGGCCCTGAAGGCGGGTGTGGCGGCGGCGACCATTGCGCCTGTTTCTCCTGGTGACGGGGTTACGCCGGTACGGGATGACGAGGTCGATCAGCTGCGTATCGCCTTTGACGGTGATGCAGTGCTGTTTTCTGATGAGGCGGAAAAAGTCTTTCGGCAGCAGGGGCTGGAAGCTTTCGAGGCCAGCGAGAAGGCGGCCGCCAAGCGTCCCCTGGAGGCCGGTCCCTTCCGCCGTTTCCTGGAAGTGCTGCACCAGTTGCAGTCCATGGCGCCGGAAGGTACGGCGCCCATTCGCACGGCACTGGTAACAGCACGAGGCGCGCCCGCCCACGAGCGGGTGATCCGTACGCTGCGTACCTGGGGTATCCGTATCGATGAGGCCTTGTTTCTGGGGGGCATGGACAAGAGCGCCTTCCTCAAGGCATTTCAGGCGGACATCTTTTTCGATGACCAGACCCATCACGTGGAGTCAGCGGCCCAGTTCGTGCCCGCGGGTCATGTGCCCCATGGCGTGGCCAACAAGGGCTGAGCCTCTTTACAACTCCGCGTCGTAGATGATGGTATCCACGGGTTTCTGGATGAAGTTGCCTTGGATGAAATCCACCCCCACGTTCCACAGCAGGGTGAGCTGGGCCGCTTCCTCGATATGGGTGACGATGGTCTTCACCTTCTCCTTGTGCAACTGCTCGTTGTAGTCTTTGAGAAGTTCCTGCTGTTCCTTGTCATGGGACAGCTTGCCGGAGATTTCCGGTGTGAAGCAGACCATGTCGGAGTTCAGATGACGAACCACGTTGACGGCTTCCTGCTCGAAGGGGAAATGGGTCAGGGTGATGCGGCAGTTGATCTTGCGCAGGCCTTCCGCCAGCTGTTCCATCTTTTCCAGGTGCGCGATGACGTCGTTGTGGGCCACGGCAAAGGCCAGCCAGGCGCCCTTGGCCTTGAATTCCCTCAGGCAGTCGCAAATCCACAGCAGCAGGGAATCGTCTTCGATGCCAGCTGCTGACAGGGTGATCATGAAGTTGAGCTTGTGGCCATTGGCCCGATGGCTGGCAACTTCCCGGATGGCATTGCGAATTACCCAACGGTCGATTTCCGCCATGCGCTCGGAACTGATGGCATCACCCAGGAATTCCTCGGGCGGCATCTGCTGGTTGTCTTCGTCCAGCATGCGCACATAGACGGCATAGTCTTCACGGCTGTTGCCGTGCAGACTGACCACGGGCTGGTACACCAGGTGAAAACGATCACTGGCCAGCGCCTGGTCGATCTGCTGAATCATGGACTCGTTTCCGCCGGTCTGCTCTTCTGCCTGCTGGCTGCCGCTGTTGAAGGATACGATGGCAGTACCGTCGGCAAGGCCCTGCTTCCAGGCTTTCACGGCGTGAGAGATCAGGTCTGTGGCGCTTTTTGCCGGTGGCGCGTCTGAATGGGAAATGCCAAACACAAAATTCGGCGAGATCTCTTTGCCATCATCTTCGAAAGAATGTTCATCCAGGGCATTGGCGAGGCGGTTGGCGAGGGATTCCGCCTTGGTGTCCGGGGTGCACAACACGGCGAATTCGTGTTCGCCAAAACGGGCCACCAAGTCCGTGTCGTAGGTGGTTTCGTTGAGTATGCGGGTCACATCCTTGAGCACGGTCTCGCTGGCGTCCAGGCTGAAATCCGCCTTGATGTCTGAGAAATTGGCGATGTTGAGCAGAATCATGCTCAGCCGCTGACCGGCATCAGCGGCTTTGGCAAACTGTTCTTCCAACCGTTCGTTGAAATACTTGCGGTTGTACAGCCCCGTATCGGTGTCGTAGTTGGCCAGTTCCGCGAGACGTTGCTCGATGTCCAAGTCCGATGCCTGGCTGCGGATGATGACCTGGGTGCAGTCTTCACCATCGATGGTCGAGGGCGCGAAATCCATGGTCACGGAAAGATTTTTGCCCTCGTTGGTTACGCAGTTGATGTCGAGTTGTTCCGCGGTATGTTCTTCGTCCAGCTTGTGCAGCACCGGCTTGAACTTGAGACGATCGTCGCTGGCAATGAGATCCATGAAGGGCAGGCCTTCCAGTTCATCGGCATTGTTGAAGCCGAACAGGGAGACGTAGGCGGGGTTGGCGTAGACGTGCATACCCTGGTGGATGTAGGCAATGGCGTCGCGGGCGGTTTCAGTGAGGGTTTCGTAACGCTGCTTGGTTTCTTTGAGCTCCTGAGTCACCGCCAGCAGCTTCTTCTTGGTAATCATGTTCTGTTGCTCGCGATTCACCACATATATCAGGTGCGCATGATCGTTGCGCTCGATGATGTCCTGGGCGCGGGTTTCGGCGGCAAAGAACAGCTCTTCCTCCGGGTTGTCGGAAAGCAGGATGAAGGCGGCCAGGGGAGAAACTTCCCGGATCTGGCGGATGGCGGTGGTGAAATCGATTTCCTCGGCGTCAGTATTCACAAGCACCACGTCGGCATCCAGGTCTTGCAGCAGGGCATCGAGTTCGTCGGGGGTGTAGGCCGTGCTCAGGTGTACTGCCATGCCTGAATTCCGCAGGGTCTGGGAATAGATGTTGGCATCGTCGATGGAACATCCAAGCACCAGGAGTTCCACAATGTCACTCAGGGGTGTAACGATCTGGATGATTCTTTCCGCGTTGGTGCTCATAAACTTGATCCTGGGTTATGCTGATGTTCAGAGATCATTCCATAGATCCTGGAAGTCGTCTGCTGGGTCACCGGACTGTTTCCGTGACGTCTTTTCCTCTTCCACGTAAGTGAAATAATAGTGGATGAAATTGTTGTTGGACTCTACCCATTTGGTCAATTTGATCTGGTGCTCACCGAATTCTGTGACCATGGTCATGATTGTGTTCAGTTCGAAGGCTCGGGTGTTGGTGAGGATGCCTTGCCGCTCACTGTCTATGCCGCTGCCGGACAGGAGCAGGCAGCGATACTGATTCTGGCGATTGGAGGAAGCCTTTGCTCCCGGGGTGATGGTAATGGGGGAGCAGCTGGAGGCCAGAACCTGGATGCCCAGGTACAACTGGTCATCCTCAATGTCCTTCAGCCAGCGGGTCACGGCAACACTGTATTCCTCGGGATTGTTCGGGGAACGGATGCCCAGGACGTCGCCTACCCGAACTTTCATGGGGTAGGAGTCCTTCCAACCCAGGCAGTAACCCTCCACGCTCTCGTTGTAGGTGAGCACGGAAAAGGCCGCATTGGGGTCCCGTTTCATGGTTTCGAACAGATTGGTGGGTTCGTGCTCCACGGGGGTTCCAAGCAGGGCGCTGGCCAGGTTGGATGAGGATTCAGCGAATATTGAATCCCCTCCCAGGCTGTTGATGGGGGAGGCAATGGCCAGGGTGCTGAATACGCTGTCGTTCCAGGTCAGGTGGCTGGTGGGCGTGGCGCTTGCTCCTGGTGCTTCCTTTTCCGGCTGGTTGCCCTGCCCGGTTTCCATGTTCTGCTCCAGCAGGTGGAGCAGGTTGCTGAGACCGACGATGGCGTACAGCTCATGCTGCAGACTGTTGCGCGCAAATTTGCGCTCCAGGGACTTGTTCCATCCCCTGATCAGGGAAGTGAGCAGGGAGCGGGACAGGTGGTTCGGGTTCTGATCCAGGTGGGCCGGGGATTCCCATTCTGCTTCCTCGTATTCTTCCCGGGCGCGGGACAGCACGCCGTTGAGGTCGAAAGCACGGAAGCGGCTGTCGTTGCGCTGGGCCGGGCTGATGGACTTCTGTGGAGGCTCGTCCGACCACAGGTTGAGATAGAAAATGCCGGCACTGTGGTTGTCCATGTCGCTGACCAGGCCGATCTCCGTGTACTTGTCCCACTCCTGCAGCTTGTCGTGCAGCAGGCGCAGCTGGGTCTGTGTAAGCCGGTAGGGGCTGGTGGTGGCGATGAGCACCATGTCCTTGTACACGTCTTCAATACTTTGCACGCTTTTACGGCGCCACAAGAACCTGCTGCTTTCCTTCACGCCTATCTGATGCACATGATTCTGCGACGCCCAGGCATACAGGTAATGGGTTTCACGCCACAGTCCCGGCTGGTAGTCACGGTAGATAAGCAGGTTGTGGAACATGCGCTGCTTCAGGTACTGCAGGGCGCGCTGGGCCGCGACGATCACCAGCTTCTGGTTGAAATTCCTTTCGTCGCCCAGCACCTGTTCGAGAAACAGGATCTTGTAGGAAATGGCGATCTCGTTGCACAGCTCAGTGGCCAGTTGGGCTGCTTTCTTCGACTTTGGGGAAAGGGGGAAGCCGACATTCAGGTAGTGTTTGGTGATGTTGGTATTGATGTAGCGGACGGGTTCCCGGAACAGCTCGATGATTTCCGCGCGCACCAGTGTCGGTATCTTGATGCGGTTGAAGGTCGCCAGGGTCTTGTAAACCTGGCGCGCCGTTTCTCCTATATTGGCGACGGGAAGCTGCTCGGCCCAGCGTTTGACCTCCCGCGGGCTCAGCAGGAAACTGTCGTCAGGCGCTTCCGCCTGATCAGGGATAGACAGCTCCACGCGCGGCTGCTTGCTGTTGTCATTTTGTTTGCTATCGGCCATTGTATTTGTTTTCCTTTTCCCTGAAACGGCTCCTGGCGCACGCTGGCCTCTATGGCTGGTCAGATGGTTCGCAAGGGAAAATACCGTAAACCCGCAGTTCGGTCTGCTCCCCCCAGCAGCCTGAACCCTCGTTTTCCGTGTCGCCCGGGAATTCCCGGTTCCTATACACTAGGATGACGGCAGAAAACCACTGGTATTAAATATCGCCCAAAAACGCTTTTATTCCAAGCACTAAAGCCGATAAATTATATATGAAGTCAACAGTTGGAATCGAGTTCATAGCTGTTGCCGGGGAGGCCCTCGGAGCGCTACAGCAGGCTATGCTTGTTGGTGTCTGTTGATAAGCTGCTGATTCATAAAGAAAGATTTTTTCAGCCCACAAGCTTGCGCGAATCTGCAGCCGTTTCCGTCCGAGCTGACTGGCGAAACAACAGCGCAGGAACGGCTTATTCGTTTTGTGACAGGGGCAGCGCAAGTTTGCTGTGCGCGCCCGGTATCTCCCGCACCAGTCGGGGCAGGAGATAGCCGGGGAGTCTGGCCTGCATGGCCTGGTGCAGTGTCGTTGCCTGCTCGTCCTCTACGGTGAAATGGGCGGCTCCCTTCACCCGATCCAGCTGGTGAAGGTAGTAGGGCAGCACGCCCGCCTGGAACAGCTCCTCGGCAAGGCGGACCTGGACTTCGACAGAATCGTTTATGCCCCTGAGGAGCACGGTCTGGTTCAACAGGATGACACCCTGCCGGCGCAGGGGCATCAGCGCCTGCGCCAGCTCCGCGCTGATTTCTTTTGGATGGTTGATGTGCAGCACCAGGCTGGTTGCCAGCCTGCAGCTGTCCAGTATCCCGGCAAGTTCCTGGTCCAGTCGCTGGGGCAGCACAACGGGCAGGCGGCTGTGGATGCGCAGGCGCTTCAGGTGGGGAATCTGTTGCAGCTGCCCGATGAGGGCCGCGAGTCTGGTATTGCTGAGGCTCAGGGGATCGCCGCCACTGAGAATCACCTCACTGATGTCCGCATCGTTTTGCAGCTGCTGCAACAGGGGCTGCCAGTGGCTGGGAGAGGCCTGGTGTTCCCCATAGGGAAAGTGGCGGCGAAAACAGTAGCGGCAGTTGATGGCGCAGGCGCCCGTGGTGATGAGCAGCACCCGTCCGTGGTATTTGTGCAGCAGCCCGTTGCCCTCGTGGGAGGCCTGGTCGGCAAGAGGGTCTGTGCTGAAACCGGCGATGTCTTCCAGTTCTGCGCCCACGGGCAGGACCTGGCGCAGCAGGGGGTCGTCCATGTTTCCCTTTTCCATCAGCGCGGCGAAAAACCGGGTGACGCGAAAACCGAAGGTGCGGCTGGCGGCCTTCATGGACGGCTCCAGGCGATCGCTGAGTTCCAGGTAGCTCAGCAGGTCTTCCACCCGGTTGAAGGCGTTGGCCAGCTGCCGCTGCCAGCTTTCGGTTTTCAAGGTTGAGGCGGAAAGGGGTATCATAGGCATTTTTTCAGTCGGGGCAGGGGTGTGGTCCCCGCGGCTCCAGTGGTACAGGATGAGGACAACATGGCAACCTATAGTACAAACGAATTTCGTGGCGGGCTCAAGCTGCTTCTGGATGGCGATCCCTGCGTAATCATCGAAAACGAATTCGTCAAACCCGGCAAGGGGCAGGCGTTCAACCGGGTGAAGCTGCGCAATCTGAAGACCGGGCGGGTGCTGGAAAAGACCTTCAAGTCCGGTGAATCCGTGGAAGCGGCCGATGTCATGGATCGTGATCTCCAGTATCTGTACAACGATGGCGAGTACTGGTATTTCATGGACAACGAGAGCTTCGAGCAATACCAGGCTGACGCCCAGGCCATGGGTGATGCGGTAAAGTGGATCAAGGACCAGGACGTATGCAACGTGACCCTGTGGAATAACCAGCCCATCCTGGTGGAAGCGCCCAACTTCGTGGTGCTGGAGATCACTGATACCGACCCCGGACTCAAGGGCGACACCTCAGGCGGCGGCGGCAAGCCGGCTACCCTGGAGACCGGCGCCGTGGTGCGCGTACCCCTGTTCGTGCAGATCGGTGAGAAGATCAAGGTGGACACCCGCAAGGGTGAATACATCAGCCGCGCCAAGGATTGAGCGGCGTGCCTGACAGGCTCCGGGCCCGCGCGCAGCTGCTGCGCCGGGTGCGGCGCTTTTTCGATGGGCGGGGCGTGATGGAAGTCTGCACGCCGGTGCTCAGCCGGGCGGCGGGCACTGACCCCGCCATCGAGCCCCTGCGGACCTGCTACACGGGGCCGGAGTATCCGGGAGGGCTGGATCTCTATCTGCAAACTTCCCCCGAGTTTCCCATGAAGCGCCTGCTGGCCGAGGGCAGCGGGCCCATCTACCAGCTTGCCCAGGTGTTTCGCGACGGTGAATACGGCCTGCGCCACAATCCGGAGTTCACCCTGCTGGAGTGGTACCGCCCTGGCTTCGATCATCACCAGCTCATGGATGAAGTGGCGGACCTGGTAAGAGCCTGCCTGGGGGAACCGCTGGAGGTGGAGAAGTTCACCTATGTGGATTTATTCCTCGAGCATATAGGGGTTCATCCCCTGGATGCGGATGTGGCGGAATTGCTTGCCGCGGCCGAGCAGCTGGGCCTGGTGGTGGAAGGGGTGACTGACAGGAATGAATGGCTGGATTTGTTCATGAGCCTGGTCATTGAACCGCGTCTGGGAAGGGACAGGCTGACCTTCGTCCATGACTACCCGGCCAGCCAGGCTTCCCTGGCGCGCCTCAATCCTGGGGACAGCCGGTTTGCCAGCCGTTTCGAGCTCTATTTCCGGGGGGTGGAATTGGCCAATGGGTTTCACGAGCTGACGGATGCCGCGGAACAGCGCCGGCGTTTCGAGGAAGAAAACCGGCAGCGGGAGAAAAAAGGGCAGCGCCTTCTTCCTTTGGATGAGAACCTGCTGGCCGCCCTGGAAGCGGGCCTGCCCGACTGCGCCGGTGTGGCCCTGGGGCTGGATCGGCTGCTCATGCTCAGCCTGAATGCTTCCTGTCTGGACGACGTCTTAAGCTTTTCCTTGAAAAACGCATGACCTTGCCTATGCGCTGTCCCATGCGTACGCGCACGCCGGCGGTGAAAGCCTTGTCCCATTTCACGCTGTCCTTGCCAAACAGGGTGATGACCGTGGAGCCCATGTTGAAACGTCCCATTTCCTCGCCCTTTTTCAGGGTGATTTGCTGCTTTCCTTCATAGAGCCATTTGGTCGGGTCCTTGCCGGGGGCACGCACTTCGCCGGCCCACACGGTTTCCATGCTGCCGACAAAGATGGCGCCCACCAGGATCACCAACATGGGGCCGGCGATGGTATCGAAACCGCAGATAAGCCTTTCGTTGCGGGCATAAAGGCCGGGAATGAGCTGGGCAGTGGCGTCGCTCACGCTGAACAGTTTTCCGGGGACAAAGATCATGCCCTTTAGCTTGCCGCTGAGAGGCATGTGTACCCGGTGATAGTCCCTGGGAGAAAGGTAGATGGTGGAGTAGGCGCCATCCTCGAAAGTTTCCGCAAGATCCTTGTCGCCTCCCAGGAGCGCCAGCAGGTCGAAGTCGTGACCCTTGGCCTGGATTAGCCTGCCCTGCTCGATGTAACCCGCCTGGCTTACCTTTCCGTCACAGGGAGACACCACGGCGTCGGCCTGCTGGGCGATAGGGCGTGCGTCGGCCTTGAGCGCGCGGGTGAAAAAGGCGTTGAAACTGGGGTAGCTGGTTGGGCGAGGGTTTTCCGCGTCGAACATGTCCACGGCATAGCGCGAGACGACTTCCCGGATGAGCATGTTCTTGAAGGGCTTCCATTCGACCCGGGTGATGCGGTACATGCCGGCGGCCAGCAGGTGCTGGGGCAACATCTTCAGCAGGGCAGTATTGAGCTTGTCCTTGAATCGCGGTGGCTGCATGGCTCTCAGTGGAAGTACTCCAGGTCGTGGGCGATTACCGCCGGGTCCGTCAGGCCGGTAAACAAGGCTATCAAAAATCCATCGGGATTGATAAGCGCTACCGCACTCTTTTCGATACTGCAGGAGGAAGGCAGCAGCCGGTCTGCCGGCAGCCCCATCTGTCGGGTGAGAGTTTCCAGGTTTCGTGTGCTGCCGGATAGGGCCATGTATGCGGGATTGAAGAACTCGATGGCCTGTTTCATGTCCCCGGTTTCCATGGCGCCGGTCTGCAGGAATACCACCCGGGTCTTTTTCTGCAGGGGAAGGTCATGGGCCAGCCGGTTCCAGGCGAGCACGTACAGGCGCAGCAGGTTCCGGCAGCCCGGATCATGGAGATCGCCCGCCATGACGAAGTTCCAGTGACCCCGCAGGGAATCCCCGCCGAAGGGCTCACCATATTTGTCGGTCAGAGAGAAATCCCGGACTTTTTCCGGTGAGGGGAGGGGGATGGCCTGGAGATCGGCCAGCAGCGGGCGGGCGTACTGGTTGCCAAGATAGTAGCTGAGAGCGAATATCACCGCCGCCATCAGGGCAAGGGAGAACTTCAGGGCGAGGGATTTCGGGCGTCTTTCTGGCACGGAAAGGAGAAGCTGGGTGACTGGCGGGCCACTGTGGAACTGCGCAGGCATTCGTGGAGGTCGCAACCGTCCTAGCAGCAGACTGTCGAAAAACCCCGCTTTTCGACAGTCTGCGTGTGGCACAAGGAAGTACCGCCATTGTTGATGGCTGTATGCCATCGAAAATGAAGGAAGCCGGAAACTACGTTTTCCGCTTCCGTGGTTGAAAAAGTCCATGGAGGGACTTTTTCAACATCTTGTCAGACGGCTGCGGCCTCATCCAACCTGCATGAAAACTGGTACCGAGGGCCGGACTCGAACCGGCAAGGCCGTGAGGCCGGTGGATTTTGAATCCACTGCGTTTACCAATTTCGCCACCCCGGCAGCAGGCTGGAAGTATAACCAACATTTGCCGGGTGGCAAGTAATCATTCTCCGCATCGGGTAGAATCCGGTTCCCATGCGAACCTCGGATTTCAGCTACGAACTGCCGGACGAACTCATCGCCCAGTATCCAGCCAGGAACAGGGCGGACAGCCGGCTGCTGGTGCTGGACCCTCAAAATGGAACCAGGGATGCTGTATTTACCGACTTTCCCGATCTGCTGCGCGAGGGCGACCTGCTGGTGTTCAACGATACCCGGGTAATGGCGGCCCGCATGTACGGCCGCAAGGAAACCGGCGGCCGGGTGGAAATCCTTCTTGAACGCCTGATGCCGGACAACCATGCCCTGGCCCAGGTGCGCGCCAGCAAGGCGCCCAAGGCCGGCAGCCGGCTGAAAGTGGGTGACCGCTGGCTGACGGTGGAAGGTCGGCAAGGCGACATGTTCATACTGTCCCTGGCCAAAGGAGATTTCACCGGACTCATGGCGGCCCATGGCCACATGCCCTTGCCCCCTTATATACGGCGTGAAGACGAATCCTTCGATGAATCCCGCTACCAGACGGTCTATGCCCGGCGTGAAGGCTCCGTAGCGGCGCCGACGGCCGGGCTGCATTTCGACCAGCCCCTCCTGGACAAGCTGGCCGACAAAGGCGTGGATACGGCGCGGGTTACCCTGCACGTGGGGGCCGGCACCTTCCAGCCGGTGCGGGTGGAGAACCTGGAAGAGCATGTGATGCACGCCGAATGGGTGGAAGTGCCTGAAAAGGTCTGCCGCCAGGTGGACCAGACCCGCAGGCGGGGGGGAAGGGTGATTGCCGTGGGCACCACCAGCGTACGCAGCCTGGAAACCGCCGCTGCCGGGGGGGAGTTGCAGCCGTATTCCGGTGATACCCGGCTGTTCATTACACCGGGCTACCGTTTCAGGGTCGTGGATGCCCTGCTGACCAACTTCCACCTGCCCGAGTCTACGCTCCTCATGCTGGTATGTGCCTTTGCCGGCTATGAACCGGTGATGGCGGCCTACCGTCATGCGGTGGAACAGCGCTATCGTTTTTTCAGCTACGGCGATGCCATGTTTCTGACGGGAAGAAGCCAGGCATAAAAAAGGCGCGGCAGGGGGTGCCGCGCCAATAGTTCCACCAAAGGAGGATGGAGGAGTGTACTGAGTGTGTCAGCACGGCGCTATTGTCTTAGACAAACAGCTGATACACATTGATAATCCTCAATTACCCAATGGGGATATTTTGGGGTGTACGTCCGAATAGCAATCAAGTTATTGTTATGTAAGGTAATTTATTGAGGGGCAGAGGCGATGGAATCTTTGTCCTGACACCAAGATACTGGAATCATTCGTGGAATTTGAACTGCAACACGCTTCCGGGCTGGCCCGCCGGGGATTATTGCGCTTCTCACGGGGCGTCATCGACACGCCGGCTTTCATGCCCGTGGGCACCTATGGCACCGTGAAGGCCATGACGCCGGAGGAACTCGAAGGCATGGGAGCCCAGATCATCCTGGGAAATACCTTCCACCTGTGGCTGCGGCCCGGAACGGAAGTCATCAAGGCTCACGGCGACCTGCATGATTTCACTCATTGGCAGAAGCCCATACTCACGGATTCTGGGGGGTTCCAGGTCTACAGCCTGGGGCAGATGCGCAAGATCACCGAGGAAGGCGTGCATTTCCGTTCCCCTGTCAATGGCTCCAGGGTGTTCATGGGGCCGGAGGAGTCCATGGCCATACAGCGGGATTTGGGGTCGGATATCGTCATGATTTTTGATGAGTGTACGCCCTACCCGGCAACGGAAGAAGAAGCACGCACTTCCATGGAACTGTCCCTGCGCTGGGCCAGGCGCAGCAAGGAAGCTCACGGCGACAATCCTGCCGCCCTGTTTGGTATCGTCCAGGGAGGCATCTACACGGACCTGCGCCAGCGCTCCCTGGACGGCCTCATGGAGATCGGCTTCGACGGCTACGCCGTGGGCGGCCTGTCCGTGGGCGAGCCGCCGGAGGATCGCTGGCGGGTGCTGGACTACCTGGCGCACCGGCTGCCCGGTGACAAGCCACGTTATCTCATGGGCGTGGGCACTCCCGCGGACATTGTGGAGGCCGTCAGCCGCGGCATCGACATGTTCGACTGCGTCATGCCCACACGCAACGCCCGCAACGGCCATTTGTTCACCCATGACGGTGTGGTGCGTATTCGCAACGCCTGCCATGAAAAGGACACAGGCCCCGTGGACGCGAAATGCGGCTGTTACACCTGCCGCAATTACAGCCGAGCCTACCTGCGCCATCTGCAGCGCTGTAACGAGATACTGGGCGCGCGCCTGAACACCATCCACAATCTGTACTATTATCAGAAGCTCATGGCGGATTTGCGCCAGGCCATCGCCAATGACGCCCTGGCCGCTTTCCGCGAGGATTTCTATGCCGCCAGGGGACTGCCTGTTCCGCCCCTGCAGGGAGATATTGCATGACCCAGGATTTCAACGATTCGCCTGAACCCGGCTGGGGGCTGCCAGCCGCCCTCAAGATCATCGTGGCCATGGTGGTGATGATCATTGCCGGTGGAGCCATTCTCTATGTGCTGGACATGCTCTCCCTGGACAGCCTCAAGACCCTGGCCATCAAGACATCCCTGGTAGGGGGCGTGCTGATTGTCGCCGGCCTGGTGCTTGGTCTGCTGACCCGCGGCCGTAACTAAAGGGGGCGGAGTCAAATCGCCCCAGGTCATTGAATTTTCACCATATCATCTTGATTTGACTCCGACCCTAGGTGCACTGCTCTTGATTCGGTGGGCAGGAGATGCCATGTATTGTTCATTCAATGTAACGAACATGAGGGAAGTTGGTATGGCCATTTCATGGGTACTGGCTGCCGACAGCAGCTATGCAAAGATTCTTCAGGCGGATAACCGCGCCACGCCGCTGGTTCTGGTGGAAGAACTGGAGCATCCCGAGGCCCGCCTGAAAAACGGGGAATTCTACAGTGATGATGCAGGCCGCAGCTTCGATAGCAAAGGCAGGGGCCGGCATGCCATGGAGCCTGAGGTGGATGCCAAGAGCGAGGAGGCACGGCATTTTGCCCGGGCGCTTTGCGAGAAGCTGCGCCAAGCCGCCCTGGAGGGTAGATATGACAAGCTCTATGTCATCGCCGCGCCGGCGTTTCTCGGCATTCTGCGTGACTGTCAGGACGAAAACCTGAAAAGCCGCGTGGCCGGTGAGATTCCCAAGGACGTGGCCCGCCAGACGCCGGAAGAGATTCGTTCAAAACTGCCCGATTTCCTCTGACCCGCAAACTTTGGGGGGTCGGAGTCAAATCACCCCAGGTTATTGAATTTTCAAGATATTATCTTGATTTGACTCCGACCCCGATCCCTCAACGATAGACAGGAGTTCGCCTTTGGCCAGGCGGGTGCGAATGCGCGTTCCCGGCGAAACCTCGTCTGCGTGGGTGATGACCTTGCCGCTGTCGGCGGACTTGGTGATGGAATAGCCCCTGGCCAGGGTCTGCAGGGGACTGACGGCATGAAGCTCCCGGGACAGACCTTCCAGCTGCAGGCGGTGCCGGAGAAGCAGGTGCTCCATGGCCGTCTGCAGTTTTTCCCGCTGTTGTGCCAGTGAGCTGCCCAGGGTTTTCAGACGCTGGGCGGGAGAGAGCAGGCGCAGCCGGGATTGAAGTTCTCCAAGGGCCTGCCGGTGCTGCTCCAGGCGGTTATTGATGGCCGCTTCCATCCTCATGCCCAGCTCGTCCAGGCGTTGCTGCTGTTCGTGAATGCGTCGCAGGGGGTGCAGCAGGCGCAGCCTGTGATGGTGTTGCTCCAGGTGCTGGCGTTTTTCCGTCAGCAGCCGCTGCATGGCCCGCCGCAGCCGGCCGTCCAGCACCTCCAGCTGCTGCTGCAGCTGTTCGCTGTCGGGGGTGGCCAG
>JALVEW010000230.1 GCA_027030425.1 Sedimenticola sp. | reverse complement strand
TGGGCGTGCTCGTCCTTGAGGGAGAAATAGCTGTGCCCGGAACGGGGGGTGGCCAGGTTGGAGATCTCGCCTTCCACCCAGAGCAGGGGAAAGCTGCCTTCCAGCACGGCGCGGATTTCCCCGTTGAGGCGGGAGACGGACCAGATGTCGCGGTTATGGACGTTTGGCATGGGTATAACCTGGGTAAAAACAGCTGTTCAGTTTAGCGCGCCAGCGGGAAATTTTATATAATCGCTCAATTCAGCAGGACGCCCCTGTTTTCAGACACTACCCGGTATTGTTGATATGCGATTTTCCCAGACCCAGGAAGCCCTGACTTTTGATGATGTACTGCTGGTTCCCGCCCGTTCCGAGGTGTTGCCCAAGGACGTTTCCCTGAAGACCCAGCTCAGCCGCGGTATCAGCCTGAACATTCCCCTGGTGTCCGCCGCCATGGACACGGTCACCGAGGCCCGCCTGGCCATCGCCATGGCCCTGTACGGCGGCATCGGCATCATCCACAAGAACATGACTGCCGAGGACCAGGCCGCCCAGGTACGCAAGGTCAAGCGCTACGAGAGCGGGGTCATCATCGATCCCATTACCGTGACTCCGGACACCAGTATCGCCGATGTCATGGAATTGACCCGGGCGAATCGTATCTCCGGCGTGCCCGTGGTGGACGGCAAGGATCTCAAGGGCATCGTCACCGCCCGTGATCTGCGTTTTGAAACTCGTCGTGATGAGCCGGTGTCCTCCATCATGACGCCGAAAGACCGTTTGGTCACGGTGAAAGAGGGCGCGCCCCGGGAAGAGGTCATTGCCAAGCTGGGCGAGCACCGTATCGAGAAGATCCTGGTGGTCAATGATGCCTTTGAACTGCGCGGCATGATTACCGTGAAGGATATCCAGAAGGCCAAGGATTACCCCGACGCCTGCCGCGACGACAAGGAGCGCCTGCGGGTGGGTGCCGCCGTGGGCGTGGGCGCGGGCACGGATGAGCGGGTCGCCGCCCTGGTGGACGCCGAGGTGGACGTCATCGTGGTGGACACGGCCCATGGCCATTCCAAGGGCGTGCTGGACCGGGTGGCCTGGGTGAAAAAGAACTTCCCCGACCTGCAGGTCATCGGCGGCAATATCGCCACCGGCGCCGCGGCCCTGGACCTGGTCAAGGCCGGCGCCGACGCGGTGAAGGTGGGCATAGGCCCGGGCTCCATCTGCACCACGCGCATCGTGGCCGGCGTGGGCATGCCCCAGGTCACCGCCGTGTCCAACGTGGCCGAGGCCCTCAAGGACAGCGGCGTGCCTGTCATCGCTGACGGCGGCCTGCGTTATTCCGGCGATATCGCCAAGGTCATCGCCGCCGGCGCCCATTCCGTCATGGTGGGCGGCCTGTTCGGCGGCACAGACGAGTCTCCCGGCGAGGTGGAGATCTTCCAGGGGCGCTCCTACAAGTCCTACCGGGGCATGGGGTCTCTGGGCGCCATGGCGTCCCGTCACGGTTCATCCGACCGCTACTTCCAGGAAGACACCAAGGATGCCGAGAAGCTGGTGCCCGAGGGCATCGAGGGCCGCGTGCCTTACAAAGGCCCCCTGGTGAACGTCATCACCCAACTCATGGGCGGCGTGCGCGCCAGCATGGGGTACACCGGCTGCGCCACCATCGACGAGATGCGCACCAAGCCCGAGTTCGTCCGCGTCACCGGCGCGGGCATGCGCGAATCCCATGTCCATGACGTGCAGATTACCAAGGAAGCGCCCAATTACCGCCGGGACTGATGATCCAGTCTTGCTGATGCGCTTCCGTAGGTCGGGCTTCAGCCCGACAATATAGGGCACCTCGAAAAATTCGAGGTGCCCGTGCGGGACAAGGATGTCCCGCCATTTTCAATCATCCAAGCGATTGAAAATGACGCAAACCGGAAACCGCGTTTTCGGCTTGCGTGGAGAAAAATAGCCTGGATGGCTGTTTTTCGAGATCCCCTGTAATCCACCGTCGGGCACAAGCCCGACCTGCCGGCTTATTGTCATGACAGCAAACATCCACGACCACCGCATCATCATCGTCGATTTCGGCTCCCAGTACACCCAGCTCATCGCCCGCCGGGTGCGCGAGGCCGGGGTGTATTGCGAGATCTGGCCCTGGGACAACTGCGAGGACGCCCTGAGCAGCCAGAAGCCCCGGGGAATCATCCTGTCCGGCGGCCCGGAGACGGTCACCGGCGACAACCCGCCCCGGGCGCCGGAGCTGGTGTTCAACATGGGGGTGCCGGTGCTGGGCATCTGCTACGGCATGCAGACCATGGCCGCCCAGCTCGGCGGCGAGGTGGCCAGTTCCGCCAAGCATGAATACGGCTATGCCCAGGTGCGCGCCCGTGGCCATTCCAAATTGCTGCGGGACATCGAGGACCATGTCACCGAGGAAGGCTACGGTCTGCTGGACGTATGGATGAGCCATGGGGATCGGGTGGAAGTGCTGCCGCCGGGTTTCTCTGTCATCGCCGAAACCGACAACGCCCCCCTGGCGGGCATTGCTGACGAGAGCCGGGCCTTCTACGGCCTGCAGTTCCACCCGGAGGTGACCCACACCACCCAGGGCAAACGCATCATTGGCCGTTTCCTGCACGAGATCTGCGGCTGTGAGTCTCTGTGGACGCCGGACAACATAATCGAGGACAGCATCGCCGCCATCCGCGAGCAGGTGGGCGAAGGCAAGGTGTTGCTGGGCCTTTCCGGCGGCGTGGATTCTTCTGTGGTGGCGGCGCTGCTGCACCGGGCCATCGGCGACCGCCTTACCTGCATCTTCGTGGACAACGGCCTGCTGCGTCTGCATGAGGGCGACCAGGTCATGGCCACTTTCGCAAAGCACATGGGCGTGAAAGTCATCCGCGTAGATGCCGAGGACCGTTTTCTGGAGGCCCTGAAGGGTGAAACAGACCCGGAAAAGAAGCGCAAGATCATAGGCAACATGTTCATCGACATCTTCGAGGAAGAAGCGGCCAAGATCAAAGACGTGGACTTTCTTGCCCAGGGCACCATCTACCCCGATGTGATCGAGTCCGCCGGCGCCAAGTCCGGCAAGGCCCACGTCATCAAATCCCATCACAATGTAGGCGGCTTGCCGGACTATATGAAGCTGGAACTGGTGGAGCCTCTCAAGGAACTGTTCAAGGACGAAGTGCGCGAGATCGGCGTCAAGCTGGGCCTGCCTTCTGAAATGGTCTACCGCCACCCTTTTCCCGGCCCGGGCCTGGGGGTGCGCATCCTCGGCGAGGTGAAGAAGGAATACGCCGACATCCTGCGCCGGGCGGATCACATCTACATCGAGGAGCTGTACAACTTCAAGCTCTACGACGAAGTCAGCCAGGCATTCGCCGTGTTCCTGCCGGTGAAATCCGTGGGCGTGGTGGGGGATGCCCGGCGCTATGAATACGTCATTACCCTGCGCGCGGTGAAGACCGTGGACTTCATGACCGCCCACATCGGCCATCTGCCCTGGGAGTTTCTGGAAAAAGTGTCCAGCCGCATCATCAACGAAGTGAGTGGCGTGTCTCGTGTCGCCTATGACATTTCTTCCAAACCCCCCGCTACCATAGAGTGGGAGTGAACCGCTGACAGGATGTTCAACAAATGCTGTTCTTCCGTGTCCTGTCAGTCCATCTGGGAAACTTCATGCTCAGGCTGAATTGACTGCCGGTAGCCTTCCAGCAACAGCTGATCTTTTTCTGTCCACAACTCGTTGGCCTTGAGCTTGTTTTCTTCCATCAGCAACGCAGCCTGGCGGTAGTCACCTTCCCTTGCCAGAAAGCCGGCCTTGAGCTTGTAGAACAAGTAGTAATAGCCAATCTCCTTGTCCAGGCGCGCAAGCGTGTCTTTATACTCCAGTTCAGGATGGGCCAGCAGGATTTCCAGAATCTCCATGCCGATATAGTTGGCCACGGAGATTTCGATAATCTCCCGGTGCCCTTTCTCCGCTTCGCGTAGCAGCCCCAGGCCTTCCTTGACGCGGCCTGATCTTACGGCGATATGCCCAAGCGCCCGGCTGATATTCAGGGCTGTTGGAGGGTCTTCCATCGCCTCGGGGTGATGTTCCAGGTAGTCGTCGATTTTTTTCTGCGCGATTTCCACGGGATCCACGCGGGACGAAACCAGGATATCAAGGCTTGAAAAGGCCATTCGTACGGAAGGTAATGTTGCTTGGTTTTTCAGCAAAGCCGCCAGTTTTTCTATTTCTTCAGCACTTTTTTTCATTTGGTTTTGTACATAGTATCTATGCATGCGCAAAGCACCGCTCAAGAGCATAAAAAACTCATTGCTAGTCTCGCTGGCCATTTTCTTTAGTGCTATTGAATATTCGTCGGACAGTGCAAAGTGTCCTCGCAGGTTCAGTGCTACTCCAGTGAACTGCATTAAACATGCCTTGGAGTAGAGATCATCGCTGTTTTCAAGGAGAGTTTTTGTCAAAATACTTGATTGAACGATTTCATCTATTCTGTCCAAAGAATTGCGTATGATGTTCATCTGGCAATAAGAAGATATCAAGCCATTGTTATTTCCACTCTTTATGTACAGCTCTATGGCTTTGTGCAGGTTGCTCATTGCTGAGACAAGCTTTCTCTGTAAGCGCTGAGTTATGCCGAGCTTTTTGTAGAGGGATGCCAGCTTGTTGGGCAAGGGAAGGTAGTGTTTGCTGATTTCTATTGCCTGTCGGGTGTATTTTTCCGAAGCTTCATACTCCTTTTTTAGTCCTGACTGAAAAATGAGCGCGTCCAGCCCTTCCAGACGCACGAAGGGATCATCGGTTTCATTGATGGCCTTGATGGCCCGGGCAAGGGCTTGTTGCGCTTTGCCCTCATCCCGCAGGCGATACCAGGCATCCGCAAGAATCTTGTTGAATCGAATGCGCAGGATGGGTTCGATTTCCCTGTTTTGCGCCAGTTGGGTGTTGGCGATGGCGATGGCCTTGTCGAACAAACCCAGGTCGAGAAGAGTGGTAGCCAAGCGGCTCCAGGCATGCCGAAATTCCGGGTCTTTGTTGACCGCCGCCTCGAAGAAATCACGGGCGCGCTTCAGATCGCCGCCGGTTTCGATTTCATAGATGCCCTGAAAATAACTCCGCAAGG
>JALVEW010000229.1 GCA_027030425.1 Sedimenticola sp. | reverse complement strand
TGTCTAAGGAAAAATTTGAAAGAACCAAACCCCATGTAAACGTGGGCACCATTGGTCACGTAGACCACGGTAAAACCACGCTGACCGCGGCGATCACGACCGTGCAGGCGGCGAAGTTTGGTGGTGAGACCAAGGCTTACGACCAGATTGACAATGCCCCGGAAGAGCGTGAGCGCGGCATCACCATTGCCACGGCACACGTGGAATACGAGTCAGATACCCGTCACTACGCGCACGTGGACTGCCCGGGTCACGCGGACTACGTCAAGAACATGATCACTGGTGCGGCGCAGATGGACGGCGCCATTCTGGTGGTATCCGCCGCCGACGGTCCCATGCCCCAGACCCGGGAGCACATTCTGCTGTCCCGCCAGGTAGGCGTTCCCTACATTGTGGTCTACCTGAACAAGGCGGACATGGTGGATGACGAAGAGTTGCTGGAACTGGTGGAAATGGAAGTGCGCGAGCTGCTGGACGAGTACGAATTCCCCGGCGACGACACCCCCATCATCACAGGTTCCGCCCTGAAGGCCCTGGAAGGCGACCAGTCCGACATTGGCGTGCCTTCTATCACCAAGCTGGTCGAGGCCCTGGACACCTACATTCCGGAGCCCGAGCGTGCGGTTGACGGCGCCTTCCTGATGCCCATCGAGGACGTATTCTCCATTTCCGGTCGCGGCACCGTGGTGACCGGTCGTGTGGAGCGGGGCGTCGTCAAGGTGGGTGAAGAAGTGGAAATCGTGGGCATCCGCGACACCCAGAAGACCACCGTAACCGGCGTTGAAATGTTCCGCAAGCTGCTGGACGAAGGTCGTGCGGGTGACAACGTGGGCGTGCTGCTGCGCGGTACCAAGCGTGACGAAGTGGAGCGTGGCCAGGTACTGGCGCACCCCGGCACCATCACCCCGCACACCCATTTTGAGTGTGAAGTGTACATTCTGAGCAAGGACGAAGGTGGTCGCCACACGCCGTTCTTCAACAACTACCGTCCGCAGTTCTACTTCCGTACCACGGACGTGACGGGTGCTTGTGAGCTGCCGGAAGGTGTGGAGATGGTGATGCCAGGCGACAACGTGAAGATGACCGTGAAGCTGATTGCGCCCATCGCCATGGAAGAAGGCCTGCGCTTCGCCATTCGTGAAGGTGGCCGTACCGTCGGCGCCGGTGTTGTTTCCAAGATCATCGAGTAATTCCGGTCTGACCGGATAAACTGGCAGCAGGGTGTGGCCGATTTCGGTCACACCCGTTGCCTTTTCGAGTAAGAGCAGTATTCCAGGCCAGTAGCTCAATTGGTAGAGCAGCGGTCTCCAAAACCGCAGGTTGGGGGTTCAAGTCCCTCCTGGCCTGCCATTTTACAGGGCTGCGCATCGCGGGTTTCCCGTGGGGCGGGGCACTGAAGTAGGCAGGATGAACGCAAAAACAGAAACTCAAGGTTCCGCCATGGATACGGTCAAGCTGCTGTTGTCCGTGGTCATACTGATCGCCAGCGTGGTCGGCTTCTATCTGCTGGAGGCTCAGCCTCTGTGGGTGCGGTTGCTCGGTCTGCTGGCCATGGTCGGTGTGGCTGTCGGCGTGGCTTTGATGACCGAGCCGGGAAGGCGTATCAAGGTCTTTTTCTCGGCTGCCAAGACCGAGGTCCGTAAGGTGGTCTGGCCTTCACGCCAGGAAACCCTGCAGACCACCCTGGTGATCTTCATTGCGGTGCTTTTGACTTCACTGTTCCTCTGGGCGGTGGATTCCATCCTGTTTGTACTGGTTCGCTGGTTTACCGGGCACGGAGGCTGATGATGGCGAAACGCTGGTATGTGGTTCACGCATTTTCCGGGTACGAAGGCAAGGTACAGCGCTCCCTGGCGGAGCGCATCGAGCGTTTCGGCATGCAGGATTATTTCGGTGATATCCTGGTCCCCACCGAGGAAGTGGTAGAGATGCGCGGGGGTCAGCAGCGCCGCAGTGAAAGAAAGTTTTTTCCCGGCTATGTGCTGGTGAACATGGAACTGACGGACGAGACCTGGCATTTGGTCAAGGACACCCCCCAGGTCCTGGGTTTCATTGGCGGTACAGAGGACAAGCCCGCTCCCATTACCGACAAGGAAGCCGAGGCTATCCTGCAGCGGGTCCAGGAAGGCTCCGAGAAGCCGCGTCCCAAGGTGCTGTTCGAGCCGGGCGAAGTGGTGCGCGTCATCGATGGTCCTTTCAACGACTTCAATGGCGTGGTGGAAGAAGTGGATTACGACAAGAACCGTCTCAAGGTTTCCGTGTCCATCTTTGGTCGTTCCACGCCTGTCGAACTGGAGTTCGGCCAGGTGGAGAAGGGCTGACAACGGTTTTGGTACAGCCGGCCTTGTGGCCGGCAGCAACGTGCTTCGGCGCGTTTTTTTGACCCTGCACAGGAAGTGCGGCGCGTAGCGAAAGCGAAGCGGAGGCGCAGTAAAACCGCGCTTTTGCGGAGCCGAGCCGGGAAAGGGCAGGACAGCCCTTTGCAAGAACGTAACTCCGCACAGGGAAGTGCGGCGCGTAGCGACAGCGAAGCGGAGGCGCAGCAAAACCGCGCTTTTGCGGAGCCGAGCTGGGAAAGGGCAGGACAGCCCTTTCCCGGCATCTAAACAAGGGAAGTCCAGGTGAAAGCCCTGGGCGTTAGCACCCAACAAAGAGGTATATCATGGCAAAGAAAATCGAAGCCTACATCAAGCTTCAGGTTCCTGCACAGGAAGCCAACCCCAGTCCTCCGGTCGGTCCGGCCCTGGGTCAGCACGGCGTGAACATCATGGAGTTCTGCAAGGCGTTCAACGCCCAGACCCAGAACCAGGAAAAGGGTCTGCCCGTTCCCGTGGTGATCACTGTCTATTCAGACCGTTCCTTCACCTTCGTGATGAAGACGCCTCCGGCGTCCATCCTGCTGAAGAAGGCTGCCGGCATCAAATCCGGGAGCGGCCGTCCCAATACCGAGAAAGTGGGCAAGGTTACCCGCGAACAGCTGGAAGAGATCGCCAAGGCCAAAGAGCCGGATCTCACTGCTGCCGATATGGACGCCGCCGTGCGTACCATTGCCGGCACGGCGCGCAGCATGGGTCTCGATACGGAGGGTGTGTAAATGGCAAAGCTGAGCAAGCGTATGAAGGCCATCCGTGAAAAGGTGGACAGCAACAAGCAGTACGATGCCGAACAGGCGTTCGCTCTGCTCAAGGAAGTTTCCAGCGTGAAATTCCCCGAGTCCGTGGACGTGGCCGTGAACCTGGGTGTTGATCCCCGCAAATCCGATCAAGTGGTGCGTGGCTCCACCGTTCTGCCCAACGGCACCGGCAAGGAAGTGCGCGTCGCCGTGTTCACCCAGGGGCCTGCCGCTGATGCCGCCAAGGAAGCCGGCGCGGACATCGTGGGCATGGAAGACCTGGCCGAGCAGGTGAAGGCCGGTAACATGGACTTCGACGTGGTCATCGCCAGCCCCGACGCCATGCGCGTGGTGGGCCAGCTGGGCCAAATTCTCGGCCCCCGTGGCCTGATGCCCAACCCCAAGGTGGGCACCGTGACCCCCGACGTTGCCCAGGCGGTGAAGAACGCCAAGGGTGGTCAGGTGCGTTATCGCACGGACAAGAACGGCATCGTCCATGCGTCCATCGGCAAGGTCGGCTTCGAACCCGCCGCGCTGAAGGAAAACCTGGAAAGCCTGCTGGCGGACCTGAAGAAGGCCAAGCCCAGCGCGGCCAAGGGCGTGTACATGAAAAAGATCACCGTCTCCACGACCATGGGGCCGGGTATCGTGCTGGACCAGGGCTCATTGAGCATCTGATCCGGCCGCAAGAAATGTCGTGGGCAGGCCTGGGGCCTGCCGCACAACAGGCTTTGGAGCAGCGGCCATGAAGTACGGCCGCCTGCTGTCAAAGACCGCAGGTGCCTCGAAGCCGGAAACGGTGGGAGGCTTAATCCGCCTGCGCAGACGGAGCTCCGAAATCAGGGCTTGCATCCTGATGACGGGCACCGGAAAACGGTGGAATGAAATACTTCATTCCTGGTGTAAACGAGAACGGGAGACCGTTCCTCATCGTTGTCGGGAGGTGACGACTTTGGCACTTAATCTTGAGCAAAAGAAAGCCATCGTCGCCGAAGTCGCTGACGTAGCGAGCAGTGCGTATTCCGCAATCGCCGCCGAGTACCGTGGGCTGACCGTTGAAGAACTGACCGAGCTGCGCAAACAAGCGCGTGGCGCCGGTGTCTATCTTCGCGTGGTCAAGAACACGCTGGCCAAGCGAGCCGTGGAAGGTACGGATTTTGCCTGCATGCAGGAGGGCTTTGTCGGCCCGCTGCTGCTGGCTTTCTCTCAGGAGGATCCGGGCGCTGCCGCACGTGTGATCAATGATTTTGCCAAGGAGAATGATGCTCTGGTGGTGAAGATGGTTTCCATCAACGGGAAACTGCTGGATCCTTCAGAAATCAGTGTCCTGGCGAAGATGCCTACTTACGAGCAGGCAATCAGTATGCTGATGGGTACCATGCTGGCACCCGTACAGAAGCTGGTTACCACGCTCAACGAAGTACCGGGCAAACTGGTTCGCACGGTTGCAGCGATTCGCGACGCAAAGGAAGCAGGCGCAGCCTGATTCCTCATCCCACACTTTTAACTTGAAGATATGTAGGAGCCCTGAAAATGGCAGTTTCTAAAGACGATATCCTCGAAGCCATCGCCAATATGTCCGTCATGGACGTTGTCGAGCTGATCGAGGCAATGGAAGAAAAATTCGGTGTAACCGCTGCTGCAGCCGTGGCCGCAGCGCCTGCCGCCGGTGGCGACGCCGGTGGTGAGGGTGCCGCCGAGAAAACCGAGTTCGACGTGGTTCTGACCGGTTTCGGTGACAAGAAGGTTGGTGTGATCAAGGCCGTTCGCGGTCTGACCGGCTTGGGCCTGAAAGAAGCCAAGGACGCTGTAGAAGGCGTTCCTTCCGTACTGAAGGAAGGCGTGAGCAAGGAAGAAGCCGAAGAGGCGAAGAAGCAGCTGGAAGAAGCTGGCGCATCTGTCGAGATCAAGTAACACTGATCTTGGCTGGCGTTTACGCAAAGCCGAAAACGGCTGGCGGCTGTAATGCCGCCGGCCTTTTCCTGTTTGTGTGAGATTTTGCCCGCAAGGGCAGCCGGTTCCTAACCGGCGGTAATGACTGGACTAGACTGAGGGAAGGCAAGCATGGCCTATTCGTTTACAGAGAAAAAACGCATCCGCAAGGATTTTGCAAAACGCGGAAGTGTTCTTGAGATCCCTTTTCTTCTTGCCACGCAGATTGATTCCTATCGCAAGTTTCTGCAGGCGGACAAGAAGCCCGACGAGCGAGAGGCCCACGGACTGCATGCGGCATTCAGCTCGGTTTTCCCCATCGTCAGTCACAACGGCAGCGCTGCCCTGGAGTACGTAAGCTACCGCCTGGGCGAGCCTATGTTCGACGTGCGCGAGTGCCAGCTGCGCGGCGTTACCTATGCAGCGCCCCTGCGCGTGCTGGTGCGCCTGGTCATCTATGACCGTGACGCCCCCGCCAACGTCAAGCGCATCAAGGACGTCAAGGAGCAGGAAATCTACATGGGCGAACTGCCCCTCATGACGGACACCGGCACCTTCGTCATAAACGGTACCGAGCGGGTCATCGTTTCCCAGCTGCACCGCTCCCCCGGCGTGTTCTTTGATCACGACAAGGGCAAGACTCATTCATCCGGCAAGCTGCTGTTCTCTGCCCGGGTGATTCCCTATCGCGGCTCCTGGCTGGACTTTGAGTTCGATCCCAAGGATGCCGTGTTCGTGCGCATCGACCGCCGCCGCAAGATTCCGGCGACCGTGCTGCTGCGCGCCCTGGGCTACAACACCCAGGAAATCCTGGACTATTTCTTCGAAACCGACAGCTTCACCTTCAAGGGCGGCAAGATCCTGCTCGACCTGGTGCCCGTGCGTCTGCGGGGTGAAACTGCCAGTTTCGACATCAAGGCCGGCCGCAAGGTCATCGTGGAAGCCGGCAAGCGCATCACCGCGCGCCACATTCGCCAGATGGAAAAGGAAGGCGTCAACCAGCTGGAAGTGCCTGCCGACTACCTGGTGGGCAAAACCCTGGCCCATGACATCGTGGATCCAGAAACCGGCGAACTGCTGGCTGCGGCCAACGACGAGATTACCGAGGAGCTGGTGACGGCCATCCAGGACAAGGGCATCAAGGAACTCAAGACCCTGTTCACCAACGATCTGGATCATGGTCCCTATATTTCCGAGACCCTGCGCCTTGATCCTACCTCCACGCGCCTGGAAGCGCAGGTGGAGATTTACCGCATGATGCGTCCCGGCGAGCCTCCCACCAAGGAAGCCGCCCAGAACCTGTTCCACAACCTGTTCTTCACGGACGAGCGTTACGACCTGTCCGCCGTGGGGCGCATGAAGTTCAACCGTCGTCTGGGCCGCGAGGAGACCGAAGGCCTAGGCATCCTGTATGACGGCAAATACTTCAGCAGCCGTGACGACGAGCATTCCCGGGAGCTGGTCAAAGAGTACGGTGACAGTTCGGACATCGTGGACGTCCTCAAGACCTTAGTGGACATTCGCGACGGCAAGGGCACTACCGATGACATCGACCACCTGGGCAACCGCCGCGTGCGTTGCGTGGGCGAAATGGCGGAAAACCAGTTCCGCGTGGGCCTGGTGCGCGTAGAGCGTGCGGTGAAGGAACGTCTCACCCTGGCCGAGGCCGAGGGTCTCATGCCTCAGGAGATGATCAACGCCAAGCCGGTGTCCGCGGCCATCAAGGAATTCTTTGGTTCCAGCCAGCTGTCCCAGTTCATGGATCAGAACAACCCTCTGTCGGAAGTGACCCACAAGCGCCGGGTGTCCGCCCTGGGGCCCGGCGGTCTGGCCCGGGAGCGTGCTGGTTTCGAGGTGCGCGACGTGCATCCCACCCACTATGGCCGGGTTTGTCCCATCGAGACGCCTGAAGGTCCGAACATCGGCCTCATCAACTCCCTGGCCGTGTATGCCAAGACCAACCGCTACGGTTTCCTGGAAACCCCCTACCGGGTGGTGAAGAACGGCAAGGCCACGGACGAGATCCATTATCTGTCCGCCATCGAGGAAGGGCGTTTCGTCATCGCCCAGGCCAGCGCGGCCATGGACAAGAACGGCAAGCTCACCGAGGAGCTGGTGTCCTGCCGCCATCAGAACGAATTTGCCCTGTTCACCCCGGACAAGGTGGAATACATGGACGTGTCGCCCAAACAGATCGTTTCCGTGGCGGCGGCCCTGATTCCCTTCCTGGAGCACGACGACGCCAACCGCGCCCTCATGGGCTCCAACATGCAGCGTCAGGCGGTTCCCACCCTGCGCGCCGAGAAGCCCCTGGTGGGCACCGGCATCGAGCGTAATGTGGCCGTGGACTCCGGCGTCACCGTGGTAGCCAAGCGTGGCGGCACCGTGGAGTCCGTGGACGCCAGCCGCATCGTAGTGCGGGTGAACGACGACGAGACCGTGCCTGGCGAGCCGGGCGTGGACATCTACAACCTCACCAAGTACACCCGCTCCAACCAGAACACCTGCATCAACCAGCGCCCTCTGGTGATGGTGGGTGATGAAGTGGCGCGGGGCG
>JALVEW010000228.1 GCA_027030425.1 Sedimenticola sp. | reverse complement strand
TGGTTGAAACTTGGGATGTTTTCCTGATTTGACTCCGACCCCTGGGGTTCGAGTCGTGAAAGCCCAGGGAAGGGCTTTTACGACATCCTCCTCGGGGGTTAGGGTGAGGGGCGGTCATTGTGGTTCAGGCAGGCTATACTCCATGGTATGCGAAACCTGCTCATCAGTTTTCTCGTTTTCGGTTTCTTGTTCTTGCCTTCGGGTTCTGCCCTGGCAGGCAAGAAGGTTGATACGCCCTATGGCGAGCCAAAGGCGGTCTTCGATTTCTATTTCGATGACCCCCGCCATATCGACAGTGCTCTCTACTGGCTGCGTTCCTACATGAACCCCCTCATGGAAGCACCTTACAACATGGCGCCAGAGTTCATGGACATCGTAGTGGTGATTCACGGCACGGAAATCGTCACCGTGGCGAAAGCCAACCAGCAGAAATATGCCGAAGCCGTGGGGCGCATGAAATACTATGCATCCCTTGGCGTGAAATTCCGGGTGTGTGGCCTGGCGGCGGCGGATTATGGTTACCAGGTGAAGGATTTCCAGGATTTCATCGAGGTTGTGCCTTCCGCCATCACCGAGCTTGGCTATTGGCAACAGCAGGGCTATGGGCTGATTACGCCGCGCATCCTGGACAAGAAATTTTCCATTGAGGACATTCGCTGATTGCCCTGTGCTAAGGTTAGCGCAGTTTTCACTCATGATTTCATGTCATGGTCAGTACCCTTTCGCATCTTCCGGAAACCGGCAGCATAGATCAGGAGCAGATCACAGCTTGGTTGGCGGCCCTGGCGGGGCATCGTAGCCGCGAGGAGATCCACCATATCAGCCTGGCTCTGGAGTTGATTCACCAGGTGCATGATGAGGAGCCTACCTTCGGCGGCGTTCAGCACCAGCTTGCCCTGATGCAGACGGCGGATATTCTCGATCAACTCAACCTGGACACTGAGACCCTGGTAGCGGCCCTGCTTTCAGACCTGCCTCTGGCGGAGCTGGAAAGAGCGGAAGCTTTCGGCGAGCGTGTGCCGGCCATGATCCGTGACCTCAGCCGCATCCGCACTGTGGCGGTGAGCGGCAGCGATGCCGATGATGACAAGCAGAGCGAAAACCTGCGCCGCATGCTTCTGGGCCTGGCCGATGATGTGCGCGTGGTGCTCATCGTCCTGGCCAAGCGCCTGCAGCTTATGCGTGTGTTGAGAAAGGGAGAGCAAGGGGATGAAAGCCGCGTGATTGCGGGCATTACCCAGCGCATTCACGCGCCCCTGGCCAACCGTCTCGGCGTCTGGCAGCTCAAGTGGGAGCTGGAAGACCTGTCCCTGCGGGTGCTGCATCCAGATGCCTATCGGGATATCGCCCGCGCCCTGGAGGAGAAGCGTGAGGAGCGGGAGCGTTTCATTGCCGGGGTCATCCAGCGTTTACAGGCCAGTTGCGCCGAACATGGTATCGACGCGGAAATCAGCGGTCGCCCCAAGCATATCTACAGTATCTGGAAAAAGATGCAGCGCAAGGGCGTGGACTTCAGCCAGATCTTCGACGTGCGCGCCGTGCGCGTGCTGGTGGACACCGTATCCCAGTGTTACGAGGTACTGGGCATGGTGCACGGCGCCTGGCAGCCCATTCCCCAGGAATTCGATGACTACATCGCCCATCCCAAGGCCAACGGTTACCGTTCCCTGCACACGGCGGTGGTGGGAGAGGACGGCAAGCCCCTGGAAGTCCAGATACGCACTCGGGAGATGCACGATCATGCGGAACGTGGCGTGGCGGCCCACTGGCGCTACAAGGAGGACGGCAAGGGAGACGCGGAGCTGGAGCGGCGCATCGAGTGGATGCGCGCCTGGCTGGAGCATCCCGGTGACAGCCCGGAAGGGGAGGATGCCGATGCCGAGTTCGAGGCGCGGCGCATCTATGTGCTCACCCCCGATGGCAAGGTGGTGGAGCTGCCCCGTGGCGCCACGGCCGTGGATTTTGCCTATGCCATACACAGCTCCGTGGGGCATCGCTGCCGGGGCGCCAAGGCGGACGGCAAGATGATTTCCCTCACCCAGCCTCTGGAGAGCGGCCAGACCGTGGAGATCATCACGGTCAAGGAAGGCGGTCCCAGCCTGGACTGGCTGAACGCCAGTTCCGGCTATGTCACCACCTCAAGGGCACGCAACCGCATCCGCCACTGGTTCAAACGCCAGGACTACGAGCAGCACGTGGCCCTGGGCAAGGCCAGCCTGGACAAGGAAGTCAGCCGCCTGGGGGTGAAGAAGCCGGATCTGGAGAAGCTGCTGGACAAGTACAACTTCAAGACCGTGGACGACCTCTACGCCGCCATGGGCCGGGGCGAAGTCTCCGCCACCCAGGTAGCCAACCTGCAGGCGGCGCCGGCGGTGGTGGATGACGACCGGGAAATCAGTCTCAAGGCCGACAGGCGTTCAGGTCGTCATAAGGGAACCGCCGGAGAGGTGGTGGTGCAGGGCGTGGATGGCCTGATGACCCACACCGCCCGTTGCTGCAAGCCCGTGCCCTATGATTCCATCGTGGGCTATATCACCCGGGGCAAGGGGGTGACCATCCACCGTGAGGACTGCCCCGTGCTGCGCCGCTTGAAGAAGGATCAGCCAGAGCGTCTGATACCCGTGGTCTGGAGCGAGGAACAGCCGCGGGGTGCCTTTCTGGTGGACGTTCAGATTTACGCCCATGACCGCAAGGGCCTGCTGCGGGACATCAGCTCTGTGTTCTCCAACGAGGAAGTGGACGTGCTGGGGGTGAAGACCCACTCCAACCGCCGCAAGGAAACTGCCAGCATGCGTTTTACCGTGGAAGTGGTGGACATGGCCCAGCTCAGCCGGGTGATGGAGAAACTGGCCCAGGTGCCGGATGTGCTGGATGTGAAGCGGCAAGTGTAGCCTGGCCATCGACGTGATGGCGCTATCCAGTAATGGTGGATGTTCCCTCTCCCCCCTCGGGGGAGAGGGTTAGGGTGAGGGGGGAAAGGAGTTGCCATCGCTGTGCTGGTCGGGGTCGGAGTCAAATGGGGAGGATGTTGGGAATATCCGGTGACATGGAGCAGTTTGATCCTGTTTCTTGAAACGATTTTGGTGGAATTTGACTCCGATCCCTTTGCGACTTATGCCGGGTAGCGCCGTTCCAGGGCCTGATAAAGATGCTCCTGAAAGTCTTCGGCGTCCGTGTCCAGCTCGTTGACCACTTCCGCCAGGTGCTCGTTGTCTTCCCGGCCTTCCCAGGTCTTGATGTAGCTGCCGTCCTTGTAGCCGTGGTCCTGGCGGAAGCGGTTGAGCACGTTCTTGCCCACGTAGATGCGGTAGAGGTCGTCGAAGTCCGTGTCCACGGCGCCCAGGAGGGACAGGAAGGCGGGCATGTCCAGGGTGCGGGACTGCAGGGCGTGGCGGGCCAGCTGGTCCACGTTGCTGCGAAAATCTGTCTCATCGGCCTGGCCGCCCTGTAACTGGGCCAGCATGTTTTGTGCCGCTTGTTCCTGATTGCCGCCACAGGCCAGCAGCTCGGCGCTAAGACCGAAATGCCAGATGTCGATAAGCTCCAGGCGAATCTGTTCCAGGTCGTGTTCTTGGGCTTTCCACCATTTCCAGCCATAGTGCTCCATGAGCTCGGCGCTCTCCAGCCAGATGGCCCGGTACCATTCGTTGTCGGCTTGCAGCCAGTCGGGGTTTATCTGCCGGTTCAGCTGGTCCTGCAGGGCCAGCATGTTGAGGAGCTTCTGTTTCATGAAGGTGTATTGTGGATTGGAAAGCCCCGTATTCTACCTGACGCAGTGCCCCTCAGGGAAAACACGGCTGGCCGGTGGAGTTGGATTCCACGAGCTTTCGGTAGACAATAGGCCTCTTTTTGCAAGGCGCCACCATAACATGAGCCACGCCATCCGACTTGAACAGCTGAAGAAGACCTACGCCAACGGCACCGAGGCCCTCAAGGGCATCGACCTGCAGGTGGAGCAGGGGGATTTCTTCGCCCTGCTGGGCCCCAACGGGGCCGGCAAGTCCACGGCTATCGGCATCCTCAGCTCTTTGGTGCGCAAGACTTCCGGCCGGGTGGAGGTATTTGGCCACGACCTGGATCGTGAACCCCAGGAGGTGAAGCGTCACATCGGCCTGGTGCCCCAGGATTTCAACTTCAACCAGTGGGAGCCGGTGGAGGAAATCATCATCAACCAGGCGGGTTACTACGGTATCCCCCGGCGCCAGGCCTACGGCAAGACCAAGCGGGTGCTCAAGGAGCTGGATCTGTGGGGCAAGCGCCGTGCCCAGGCTCGCAGCCTGTCGGGGGGCATGAAGCGTCGCCTGATGATTGCCCGCGCCCTGGTGCACGAGCCGCCCCTGATGATACTGGACGAGCCCACGGCGGGGGTGGACATCGAGATTCGCCGCAGCATGTGGGCCTTCATGGAGGAGATCAACCGCGCCGGCACCACCATCATCCTCACCACCCACTACCTGGAGGAGGCGGAAAACCTGTGCCGCAGCATCGCCATTATCGATGATGGCCGCATCGTGGAAAACAGCAGCATGCAGGCGCTGCTGCATCGCCTGCATCGCCAGGCCTTTCTCCTTACCCTGCGCCAGCCGATACAGACCCTGCCCGGGGACGCGCCCGTGCGCCTGCGCATCCAGGACGAATACACCCTGGAGGCGGTGCTGGAACAGGAGCAGACCCTGAACAGCCTGTTCGGCTGGCTGAACGCCCAGGGCATGGAGGTACTGTCCATGCGCAATAAGCAGAACCGCCTGGAGCAGTTCTTCCTGGACCGGGTGCGGAAAAAGAAGGCGGAGGCGGCATGAGTAACTGGCAGCGTTACCGCATCGCCTATTTCACCATCGTCATCAAGGAGGTGCTGCGCTTCGCGCGCATCTGGGTGCAGACCATATTGCCTTCGGCCATCATGACCAGTCTGTACTTCCTTATTTTCGGCGCCCTCATCGGTGAGCGCATCGGTGAGATGGACGGTTACAGCTATCAGTCCTTCATCGTGCCCGGCCTGATTCTTATGGCAGTGATCACCAACAGCTATGCCAACACCGTGTCCAGCTTTTTTCAGGCCAAATATCAGCGCCATGTGGAAGAGCTCATCATTGCCCCGGTGCCCAACTGGATCATCCTGGGAGGCTATGTCACCGGCGGCGTGGCCCGGGGCCTGGTGGTGGGCGCCGTGGTCACCGGCGTCACCTTGTACTTCGCCAATGTCGGGGTGAAGCATCCCCTGCTCACCATTCTGGTGGTAGTGCTGACCTCCATCCTTTTTTCCCTGGCGGGGTTCATCAACGCGGTATTCGCCAAAAGTTTCGACGACATTAGCATCATTCCCACCTTCGTGCTCACGCCCCTGACTTACCTGGGGGGCGTGTTCTATTCCATCAGCCTGCTGCCGGCGTTCTGGCAGAAGCTGTCCCTGGCCAATCCCGTGCTGTACATGATCAACGCCTTCCGTTATGGCATCCTCGGGGTATCGGACATCCGCCCGGAAACCGCCCTGCTGCTCATTGTGGGCTTCATCCTGGTGTTGGGCAGCGTGGCCCTCTGGCTGCTGCACAAGGGCGTGGGCATAAAGAACTGATGAGCCGCCGGCCGCGCATCAGCTGGGCTCTGTACGACTGGGGGAATTCGGCCTTTGCCACCACGGTGATGGCGGGCTTCTTCCCCGTGTTCTTCAAGGAATACTGGGCCAGAGGGCTTTCCGCCACGGACAGCACCTTCTGGCTGGGGGTGGGCAATTCCGCCGCCAGCACCCTCATGGTGCTGTTCGCGCCCCTCATCGGCGCCCTGGCGGACCAGGGTGGCAGCAAGAAGCGCTACCTGCTGCTGTTTGCGTTTCTCGGCGCGCTCATGACTTCTTCCCTGTTCCTGGTGGCCGCGGGCATGTGGCAGATTGCCCTGTTGTTCTACGCCCTGGGCATCGTGGGCTTTTCCGGCAGCATCGTGCCCTATGACGCCCTGCTGGTGGATGTGGCCGAGGAAGACGAACTGGACAGGGTGTCGGCCCTGGGTTACGCCCTGGGCTACCTGGGGGGAGGGCTGTTGTTCGCGGTCAATGTCTTCATGGTTCTCAACCCGGAATATTTCGGCCTGACGGACGCCGGGCAGGCGGTGCGGGTGTCCTTTCTCATGGTGGGTATCTGGTGGGCCCTGTTTTCCCTGCCGGTGATGCTGTTCGTCCGCGAGCGCAATCCGCGTCCCGCCAATCCCCATGTGCTGCGCGGCGCCCTGAAGGAAATCCGCGACAACTTCCGGGAAGTGGGGCGCTACCGCATGGTGGCCCTGTTCCTGCTGGCCTACTGGCTGTACATTGACGGGGTGGATACCATCGTGCGCATGGCGGTGGATTATGGGCTGGCCATAGGTTTCGAGCCCGCGGACCTGCTCACGGCCCTGCTCATTACCCAGTTCGTGGGTTTTCCCGCGGCCCTGGTGTTCGGCCGGGTGGGGGATCGCTACGGGCCCAAGAAAGGCATCATGATTGCCCTGGTGGTGTACATTATCATCGTGTTCTGGGCCTGGCGCATGAATTCTCCATGGGAGTTCTATGCCTTGGCGGTGGTCATCGGCCTGGTGCAGGGAGGCATACAGTCCCTGAGCCGTTCCCTCTATGCCCGGCTGATTCCCCAGGACAGGGCGGGCATGTTCTTTGGTGTATATAACATGCTGGGCAAGTTTGCTGCCGTCATCGGCCCTCTGCTGGTGGGCTGGGTGGCGGCGGCCAGTGGTGATTCCCGCCTGGGAATCCTGGCGGTTCTGCTACTATTTGTGGCAGGCTTCGTGGTACTGCAACGCGTGATCGTCGAGAAGCGAGGTAAAGGATGAAGATTGTCAAGTGGCTGATTGGATTGGTGGTGGCAGTCGTGGTGATTGCCGGTCTGGCATTGCTGGCCCTGAAACTGTTCGTGGATGAAGACACACTGAAGGCTGAGGCGAGTAAGGCGTTCAAGAAACAGACCGGACAGGAACTGACCATTGCAGGCCCCCTCAACTGGTCTGTGTTTCCCTGGGTAGGCTTGGAGCTGGGTGATGTAAGCATTGGCAGCGCCCCTGGTTTTGACGGCAAGCCCCTGGCTGAGGTAAAGCAACTGGATGTGAAGGTTGCGGTGAGACCTCTGTTCCAGAAGAAGCTGTCCGTGGACACCGTGATACTGCGCGGCGTGCGCCTGGATCTGCGCCGGGACAAGCAGGGAAAGGTGAACTGGGAAGGCTTGGTGAAGGCTGGCGAGGGTGAGGCCGGAGAGATGCCAAAGGAGAAACAAGGCGGTGAAGCGGGCTTCGACATGGAAGACCTCGAGATTCACCTAAAGGGCGTAGAACTGGAAGATGTCAGCTTTCATTTCACCGACGATATGGAAGGCAACAGCTTTCAGCTCGACGATTTGAACCTGAGCATTGGTGAGCTGGTGCCGGGTAAACCCGTGCCCCTGCGCCTGGGCTTCAAGGTCAAGAACGCCAAGCCCGTAATGGCCATGTCCCTGGAGATGTCCGCGGACATGGTGTTCGCGGAGGATTTGCAACGGCTGGATCTGTCCGCCCTGTCCTTGAAACTGGATGCTTCTGGCGAACAGCTGCCCCCCGAAGGCGTCAAGCTGGCCCTGGCCAGCAATATCGGCC
>JALVEW010000227.1 GCA_027030425.1 Sedimenticola sp. | reverse complement strand
GCTGCGCTTCCGCGTACTGTTCGAGACCTCCGGCCTGAAGGCAGGAGACAGTCTGCTGGACGTGGGCTGCGGTTTCGGCGACCTGGGAGACTGGCTGGCGCGGCAGGGATGTCCCGTGGACTACACCGGCATCGATCTATCCCCGGAACTGCTGGCCGAAGGCCGTCGGCGCCATCCTGGTATTCACCTGCATGAAGGCGATATTTTCGATTTCGATCCTTCTCCCCAAAGCCATGACTGGGTGCTGCTCTCGGGCGCTCTGAACAGCAACCTGGATGACCAGGGCGCCTACGCCCGGCGGGTGATCCGGCGCATGTATGCTGCCTGTCGCAAGGGCATTGCCTTCAACCTGCTGGACGCCCGTCATGAACGCACGGCCAATTGCTGGGATCTGCAGAGCTTTGTTCCCACCGATGTTGGGGCGCTGGTGGGCCGCCTTTCCCCCTGCTGGAAGATTCGGGACGATTACCTGGAAAACGATTTCACTGTGGTCGTATGGCGGCCTGCTGGATGAAGTCTGAACCGTGATGAAGATCTCATCCCTGCGGGGCAGTCTCTCAAGTTATTGCTCAGGGCGCCGATGACTTCTCGTGAAGGCTGCATTTTGTCCGTGTCGTCGGGTCAGGTGACCTCTTCTGGCTCCCGATCATGGAAAATTCCCGGGAGTTACTGGATGCATTTCCATGCCAACAAGACCGCTTGTTCAGCGTGCGGGGAAGTGCTGCCAACAGTTCCGTAGCGAATCCCGTGACCGCCTTCGCGCATCCGGGGTGTGGTGCTTGCATCCGGGAAGGGTGGATGCTTTTATTGTCGCTCCGGCATTGAAGGATGCGGGTGTGATCTATATGAAAAATGTAATTGTTTCAGAGGAGTTCTCGATGAAAAATTTGGAGTGGGGAAGCCGCTTGATGCCCGCGGGGGTGTTTTCAGTTGCGCTGGGGCTTGTCATGGCCACCGGTCAGGCTGCCAGTTCGCCGGGGCCGCTGTTCGATGTCGGCTCCCCCATATCCATGAGTCTGCTGCCAGCAGGCCCACTGAAAACCTCTCTGGAAGCCTTGCCCCAGGATGCGCAGAACCGCGCGCTGGAATGGATGGGACGTCTTTCCCTCAATCAGGGCGACCTGGATTACCTGCGCGTGGATGCCCGTGGCGGTGTGTATTTTGCGGATACCTACCTGCCTGATGCCAAGGCCCTGACTGTACAGCAGACGAATGAGGCGGCTGTCTTGCCGGCAATCAATGCCGCCGATACTTTCCTTCTACACAGCCGCCCCGGCGCGCCCAACGTGGTCTATCTGGATTTCGATGGTCATACCATAACCGGAACCGGCTGGAACAGCACAACGGATCCCCTGGTGGCCGAGCCCTATGATATAGACGGCAATCCCGGCAATTTCAGCAGCGAGGAACTGGCGCGTATTGGAGAGATATGGCATCGAGTGGCGGAGGATCTGGCGCCGTTCGATATCGATGTCACCACGGAGGAGCCGGCTTCTTTCGGTAGCAAGGTGGGACGGGTTGTCGTTACCAAAGATGTGGATGCCAATGGTGCTGACATGCCGGCCAAAGGTGCGGGAGGCGTGGCCTACGTGGACGTGTTTGGCCAGAGTTACTATCCTACCTACTCACCGGCACTGGTCTATTTCAATAATCTCGGCGGTGGTGAAGCCACCTACGTGGCTGAGGCGGCGAGTCATGAGTTCGGTCATAACCTGGGCCTCTCTCACGATGGCACCGCCTCGGGTGATGCCTACTATGGGGGGCATGGTAGCGGTTATGTTTCATGGGCGCCTATCATGGGGGCCGGTTACTACAACAACGTGACCCAGTGGAGCAAGGGGGAATATCCCGACGCCAACCAGACCCAGGATGATATAGCCATTATCGTGGGCAAACTGGGTTACAGGCCGGACGATCATGGCGACAGCATGGGCACGGCAACGCCCTTGTCCGTCGATGCCGCCGGCAACATCATGGCGAGCAATCCGGAAACCGACCCCCACAACACCCAGCCCGGGAACAAGGGGATAATTACTGACAGGAACGACGTGGACGTGTTTTTCCTTGATGCGGCGGCGGGTCCCCTGAGCCTTACCGTCACTCCGGCCTGGGATGCCTTTCCCCGAAGCAGCAGACGTGGCGCCAACCTGGACGTGGAGGCCGTGCTGATGGATTCCAATGGCAGCGTGGTGGCTTCCTCTGATCCGGTGGACGATACCCTTGCCAGTATTTCAGTGGATGTCAGCGGGGGACGTTATTACCTGCAGATCGACGGCGTGGGCAACGGCACCAGCCCGGGCTATTCCGACTACGGCAGCATCGGTGAATACTTCATCAATGGCAATGTAACGGTGAGCACCACGACCTTCATTGACGTGCCTGCAAGCTATTGGGCATACAATCAGATTGAGACCTTGTATCAGCAGGGCATCACCTCCGGTTGTGATACCGGATTGTATTGTCCCGAAGGCCTGGTTACCCGGGCTCAGATGGCGGTGTTCCTGGAGCGCGCCATCAATGGAAGCAGCTATCAGGCGCCCGCGGCATCGGGGTCGGTATTTGCTGATGTTCCCAGCAGCTATTGGGCGGCGGACTGGATAGAGCAACTGGCCGCGGACGGGATAACCGGTGGTTGTGGTGACGGCAATTACTGCCCCGAGGGCGAGGTCACCCGTGCGGAGATGGCTGTATTCCTGCTGCGCGCCAAGCATGGCTCATCCTATGTGCCTCCGACGGCCAGCGGTACCCTGTTTGGTGATGTGTCCGGCAGCTACTGGGCGGCTTCCTGGGTGGAAGAATTGGCCAATGAAGGCATCAGCAACGGCTGTGGCGGAGGCAATTTCTGCCCGGACGACCAGGTTACCCGTGCACAGATGGCGGTGTTCATGGTCAACACCTTCGGCTGGTGAGCCGCTACCGGGGCAGCCCCTGCTGCCCCGGCTGTCAAAGTGCCTCCATGGTGAATGCCGGCGGCTGATGCAGATAACGCTTCACGGCGCAAAGATCCATGGCTTTGAGGATGCTGCCACGGTACTTCTCGGGAAAATCCCGGGGCAGGGTCAGGCGGTAATGAACCCTGGCCGCGAACGGCGGCTTGTCGTCCCGCTCCCAGTCCATTTCCAGGGCCAGGCCTTCCGTGGGCAGGTTCCTGGAATGGCAGAAATTCAGGGCATAGATGCCGGCGCAGCTGGCCAAGGCCGACAAAAACAGGTCGAAAGGCTCAGGCGCGGAAGCTTCGCCGCCGGCTTTTCTGCACTGGTCTGTCCGGATCAGAAAGTCCCCAACTTGAACATCCACTTTCTTTCCGCCCGGAAAATCCACTTTCAGTGTCTGTTTCATAGCCTGTCTGATGATGAATGATGGATAATGCGATTCTGCGCCTGATGACCGTGGAGCCGCATTGACCCATGACAAAATCCCGGACAGACCTTCCCTGGCCGTGCCCTGCCGGTCACTGGTGGCGCTGGCTCGCGGTAATGCTGCTGGTGCTGGCCTTGCTCCTGCCGGCTTTTCTGTTGTCTCCAGGCATCCCCGGCGATGATGGGCTGCTGCGCCTGTGGTGGGGATTGAGTCTGTCTGCCAGCAAATATGGCCTGGTCTGGACGGCCCTGGTCTTCTTCCTGATGTTGGGGATGCCTGTGCGGTCGTTGGCGAGGGTGTTGCTGCCCGTATTGCTGATGATTGGCGCGGGTGCCTGGGTCAACGAACATCTCCTTAAACCGGCTGTTGCCCAGCCCCGGCCGAACATCGTTTTTCTGACTTCCGCGGCGGCGGGCCCCGTGCTTCCGGAAGGCGCCGGCGCTTTCTATGATCTGCCGGACAAGGCCAGCCGCAGCCGGCGCCTGGCGCAAGCCTTGGGGACGGCTCCCCTGCCACTACCAGTGTTGTTGCGGGAGCACTGGACGGAGGAAACGGGTTATTCCTTTCCTTCCGGGCATGCGTTCGCCGCCACGGCCCTTGCCGCCTGGCTGTCCCTTTGGGTCATCTGCGGTGGACGGCGTTCCTGGTTGTTGCCTGTGTTCTGGGGATGGATGCTGGCCGTCTGCTATTCCCGTATCGAACTGGGGGTGCACCGGCCGGTGGACATAGCCGCGGGGGCCGTGGAGGGTTTGACGCTGGTGATGCTTGTCAGCGTGGGGCTTGACCGGTTGGGGTGGTCGGGGTCGGAGTCAAATGGGGAGGATGCCGCGAAGTTCCGATAACATGGAATGGGATAATCCCGTTCTTTGTAACCATTGGGGGGAATTTGACTCCGACCCCTTTGTTCAAAACATGATGCCTAATCCTTGACGGCCATGGCCACTGTATAGCTCTTGCCCTGCTTGATCTTCTTGTGGTTGCCGAACACTTCCTTGAAACTGCGGGCGATGAACTGGCGCAGCCCCGTGATGACCACCACGTAGAAGCGGCCGCCAGGCTCAAGACGTTCCTTGATGTCGTTGAAGAACAGATAGTAATGCTCCTTGCCGGTCTTGGCGGGCAGGTTGGTGACCGCCAGGGTGAAGTGCTGGTCGGCGGGCACCTGATCCAGGCCGTTGGACAGGTAGATGTCCACGTTGTTTATGCCGTTCAGCTCCGCGTTCTTGCGCGCGTAGTCCACGGCCACGAAGTCCTTGTCCACCAGAGTGCAGTGTCCCTGGGGGGCGCTTTTGGCGATGGCCAGGCCCAAGGGTCCATAGCCGCAGCCCAGGTCGATGGCTCTGTCGTCGGGTTTCACTTCCAGGTGTTTCAGCAGCAGATGGCTGCCCGCGTCTATGGCCTTGGGTGAAAACAGTCCCCAGGTGCTGTGGAACACCATGGGGTGTCCCAGCAGCTCGTCCCGGATGATGAGATCCTGGCGCAGCTTGTCCAGGTCCAGCGTCTTATTCTTCATGGGGCAGGGTTCCCGCATACAGGGCAATGAGGGTCGGCCTTGAGCTTCAGGCTGCGGATCTGCATGCTCAGCCCGTCGATGAGCAGCAGGCGGTCGCTGAGAGGCTCGCCGGCGCCGGTGACGAGCTTGAGGGCTTCCGTGGCCTGGATGCTGCCGATGATGCCGGCCACCGGGGCGAGGATGCCGTTGTTGGCGCAGGTGTCGTCCAGGTCGCCGCTGTCGCCATACAGGCAGTGGTAGCAGGGAGCGCCCGGCCGGTCGCAAAACACGGCCACCTGGCCTTCCCAGCGGATGGCGGAGCCGGATACCAGGGGCACGCCATGGGCCACGCAGGCGCGGTTGATGGCAAAGCGACTGGTGAAGTTGTCGGTGCAGTCCAGGACCAGGTCGGATTCCGACACCAGCCTGGCCAGCGCCTCGTCCTCCAGCCGGGTTTCCACGGTGTGGGTGCGGCAGTCGGGATTGAGTTCACGGATCATGTGCGCCGCCGAGCGGGTCTTGGGCTGGTCGAGCTGGCTGCGGGTATGGATGATCTGGCGCTGCAGGTTGCTCAGATCCACGGTGTCGAAGTCCGCCAGCACCAGTTCCCCCACGCCGGCGGCGGCAAGATACATGGCGGCGGGAGAGCCCAGTCCCCCCAGGCCCATGATGAGCACCCGGGCGTCGAGAATGCGCTGCTGGCCCTCTACGTCGATCTGGGGCAGCATGATCTGGCGGCTGTATTGCAGGAGTTGTTCGTCGTTCATGGGCGAGGAGGATAGCACCCAAGAGTAACCCTGTCCTTCCCGCCCAGATCCTGCCGGGTGATTACCTGGCTGAATCCGGCTTTGCGGAACAGGTCGCGTACGGCTTTTCCCTGGTCGTAGCCGTGTTCCACGAGCAGCCATCCATCCGCATCCGGTAACAGATGGGCGGGGGCTTCGCTGATGATGATGCGCAGGTCGGCCAGGCCGTCGCTGCCGGCGGTGAGGGCTTCCGGCGGCTCCCAGGGCAGGCCGTCTTCCAGAAGGTGTGGGTCGCCAGCCATGACATAGGGCGGGTTGCTGAGGATGAGCTGATACTTCCCATCGCCGGAGAGGGCCTGGTACCAGTGGCCCTGGATGAAATCCAGGTTGGGCGCCTGGTGCCTGGCGGCGTTCCCGCGGGCGATTGCCAGGGCGGCGGCGCTGGTGTCCGTGGCGGTGATCTGCCAGTCCGGGCGTTCCGTGGCCAGGGCAATGGCGATGGCGCCGCTGCCGGTGCCCAGTTCCAGTACCTGAATGCTTTCCGGCAGATCCAGGTTCAGGGCAAGCTCGACCAGAAGTTCGGTTTCCGGTCGGGGGATGAGCACGGCCGGGCTGACTTCGAGAGCCAGGGACCAGAATTCCCTTTCGCCGGTGAGATAGGCCAGGGGTTCGCCCTGGCGGCGGCGCTCCAGCAGCTGACGGTATTGTTTCAACTGGACGTCGTCGAGCCGATGCTCCGGCCAGGCAAACAGCCAGCCGCGGTCCTTGCCCAGGACATGGGCCAGGAGCAGGGGCGCGTCCTCCAGGGAGAGCCGGCGGGCTTCCGACAGCAGCTCGGCGACGGTGCTCACTGGCGGGAAAGCTCGGCGAGCTGTTCGGCCTGGTATTCCTGCATCAGGGGGTCGATGACCTGGTCCAGGCTGCCGGCCATGATCTCGTCCAGCTTGTACAGGGTGAGGTTGATGCGGTGATCCGTCACCCGGTTCTGGGGAAAATTGTAGGTGCGGATGCGTTCGGAGCGGTCGCCGCTGCCCACCTGCAGCTTACGGTCGGCGGCCTGGGCCCGGTGCTGTGCTTCCTGGGCGGAGGACAGCAGGCGGGCCTGCAGCAGGGAAAGCGCCCGAGCCTTGTTCTTGTGCTGGGACCGCTCGTCCTGGCATTCCACCACGATGCCTGAGGGCAGGTGGGTGATGCGCACCGCCGAGTCGGTCTTGTTCACGTGCTGGCCGCCGGCGCCGGAGGCGCGGTAGGTATCGATGCGCAGGTCGTTGCTGTCGATTTCGATGGCGTCTATGGCCTCGGCTTCGGGCAGGATGGCCACGGTAACCGCCGAGGTGTGGATGCGCCCCTGGGATTCGGTTTCCGGCACCCGCTGCACCCGGTGGGCGCCGGATTCGAACTTGAGGCGGGAATACACGCCCTGGCCGATGATGCGCACCACCACTTCCTTGTAGCCGCCGTGTTCCCCGGGGCTGTCGCTGATCATTTCCGTGCGCCAGCCCTGGTTCTCGGCGTAACGCAGGTAGGCCTTGAGGAGGTCGCCGGCGAACAGGGCCGCCTCGGCGCCGCCGGTGCCGGCGCGGATCTCGAGGAAAATGTTGCGCTCGTCGTTGGGGTCCTTCGGCAGCAGCAGTTTCTGCAGCTCCGGCTCCAGGGACTGCTGCAGCTGCCTGGCCTCCTCCAGGGATTCCCGGGCCAGCTCTGCCATCTCGGGGTCGGCCAGCATTTCCTCGGCCGAACGGATTTCCTCCTCGCTGTCCAGGTAGCGCCGGTAACACTGGCTCACGGGTTCGAGCTGCGCGTATTCCCGGCTCAGGCTGCGGTACTTGTCCTGGTCGTTCTGTACCTCGGGGTCGGACAGCAGGCCGGTTATTTCCTCGAACCGATCCTGGATCTGTTCGAGCTTGCGGCGAATGCTTTCCTTCATTTATCGAGCTGGAAGAGGGTGGTGGCGGCTTCGAGAAGCTCGCGCTGACCATTGGAGCCGGCTTCGCGGAGCTGAGTGCTGGGGGTGTGCAGGAGCTTGTTGGTCAGGGTGTTGGCAAGAAATTCCAGAGCCTGTTGCGGCGGCGTGCCGTTGTCCACCATGCGCAGGGCCTTGTCCAGGGTCTCTTGCTTGATGCGGTTGGCCTGGCCGCGGTAGGTCTGGATCATCTCCACGGCATCCAGGGAACGCAGCCAGGCGATGAATTCCGCCGTGCGCAGTTCGATGATCTCGGCGGCCTGTTCGGCGGCCTGCTGGCGGGACTTGAGGTTTTCCTGGATGACTTCCTCCAGGTCGTCCACGGTGTAGAGGTAAACGTCTCGCAGCTCGCGCACCTCCGCCTCGATGTCCCGGGGCACGGCGATGTCCACCATGAACATGGGCTGGTGGCGGCGCTGCTTCAGGGCGCTTTCCACAGCGCCCTTGCCCAGCACGGGCACGGGGCTGGCGGTGGAGGAAATGACGATGTCCGCTTCCGCCAGGTGGGTGGGGATCTCTGTCAGGCCGATGGCATAGCCGCCGAACTGTTCCGCCAGCTCATGGGCCTTGGCCACAGTGCGGTTGGCCACGATGATGCGTCCGATGTTCTGCTGCTGCAGGTGGCGGGCGGTGAGTTCGATGGTTTCTCCGGCGCCGATGAGCAGGGCGGTCTGCTTGGACAAATCGGAGAAAATCTGCCGGGAAAGGCTTACGGCGGCAAAAGCCACGGATACCGGGCTGTCGCCAATGGCAGTGTCCGTGCGCACCTGCTTGGCGGTGGCAAAGCTGTGCTGGAACAGGCGGCCGAGAATCTTGCCCACGGTGCCGGCGTCGGATGCCGTTTGCCAGGCGGATTTCACCTGACCAAGAATCTGGGGTTCCCCCAGCACCAGGGAATTCAGGCCGCTGGCCACGCGCAGCAGGTGCTCCACCGCCTTGTGTTCCTGATGCAGGTACAGATAGGAAGACAGGTTTCCGGTTTCCAGGCCGTGAAAGCGGGCCAGCCAGGACTGCAGCTGGTCGGGATTCAGGTCGCATCCGTGGCAATAGACTTCGGTGCGGTTGCAGGTGGACAGGATGACGGCCTCGCTTGCGCCCTCCGATTCGGTGAGGCTGCGCAGGGCGCCCACGATGATATCCGGGCCGAAAGTGATGCGCTCGCGGATGTCGACGGGGGCTGTGGTGTGGTTCAAACCCAGAACGAGGAGTGTCATGGTCGTCTGCTGTGCAGATCCTGCTGTATGGTCAAGAAAGGAAATTTTGTGCTATTGGATGGCTGAATGCAAGCTGGGCATCGCCATTTGTTGCTTGATTCCCAAGCAGAAAAAGCGCATTCCGGAATATCAGCATATTCTTGCTTAGCACAAACCGGAATAAATTTCATTGAAAAACAGTGGTAAGTTTTGTCTTTTTGTTTAATAATCCACACCTAGGCTGGGAGTGCTGTCGGAATCTGCCCGTTGCCGGGCAGGAAAGGCGGAAGATTTTTCTGCCGCGTTGCACAGGTATCGTGCCGCCATAATTAAGGTAGTTATAAAAATAAATTCATTGAGTTGGGGGGAGGATGCCTATGAGAAGTTTTTGGTCCGGTCTTGCTGTTGCGGGGTTCCTTGTGTCGGGAGCTGCCACTGTAGCGAGTGCTGGTGTTACTCCTCAGCTGCCCTACCCGAAAGGGCAGCCCACCGCCAAGGAAATTATCGAGCAGGTCTATTTCGTCAACCATTTCTACGCACTGAAGAATTTTGCCATTACCAAGGTGCGCAGGAAGATTACCGTGCTCATCAGCCGGGCCAAGGGGAAGCGGCCCACCACCAACACTCTGGAGCGTTACCTCAATAACGACTACGAGCATGATCCGGTGATTCGCGCCAAGGATCTGGCCATATTCCGTTCCGGCAAGTTGCGCGGCACGGGTATCCTCATCACGGATTACGATGATGATGCCAAAGGACAGTCTTACATGATCTGGCTTCCCGCCCTGCGCAAGATCCGCCGTTTTGCCCAGCCGGCCCAGGACGATTCATGGGGAGGGCTGGATTTTACTTTTGGCGACGTGGTGCTGCGCAAGCCTGAAGACGAGACGCATGAATTCCTGGGCAAGATGATATTCGAGGATTGTCTGGATGGAATGGATATCCCCAAGAATCAGCGCAATCGCTACACAAGGAAGTTGTCCAAACAATCCTGCGTATCCAAGGGAAAGGAAGTTTACAAGGTGAAGAGCACCACCAAGTTCGAGAACTGGTGGTACGATTACCGCATCAACTATGTTGATACCACGACCTTTGCAGATTACCGCACGGAGTATTACAAGGACGGAAAGAAAATCAAGTACATAGACCGTGACTGGCGCAGTCTTGGTCTGGACGATCCGCGGGCCCTGGCCTGGGGGTACTGGTACGGAAAGGATTTCAGAACCGGCCATGAGAGCTGGGCTGTCATACCGAAGGAGGTCATCAAATACAATGCTGATTTCAAGCCATCACTCTGGTCTGAGCGCACCTTGCGCAAGATCAAGCGTTGACGCCTGTCGGTTTGTTTTTCCTGTTGTCTGGTCACGGGACTGGATCAGGGGGCTTTAGTTTGAGAGTAGGGCCCCTCGTATGACGAGGGGATTCTGGATATTTTTATTGTGTCGTTAAGGAACTGAATTAGATGATGAAGAAGAAAGTTATTGCCACTATCGCCACCGCCATGCTGGCCAGCACTATGACCGCAATGGCGGGAGTTCCCAAGGATCTGCCATACCCCAGCGGTGATCTGACTGCTGACCAGGTGGCGGATCAGGTTTACTTTGTGAACCACTTCTATGCCATGAAGAACTATGCCATCACCAAGAAAGGCAAGAAGATCACCACGCTGATTCTCAAGGGCAAGGGAGAGAAACCCACCACCATTACCCTGGAGCGTTTTCTCAACAACGACTATAACGATGGCGTGATTCAGGCAAAGGACCTGGCCATCTTTCGTTCCGGCAAGCTGCGCGGAACCGGCATGCTGATCACCGACTATGTCGATGACAACAAATCCCAGTCCTACATGATCTGGCTGCCCGCCTTGCGCAAGATCCGCCGTTTTGCCCAGCCGGCCCATGATGATGCCTGGGGCGGTAGTGATTTCACCTTTGGTGACGTCACCCTGCGCAAGCCCATGCATGAAACCCACGAGTTGCTGGGCAAGGAAACCTTCAACGACTGCCTGGGCGCCATCGATATTCCCGAAAATCAGCGTGGTCGTTACACCCGCAACCTGCCCGAGGCCGCGTGCCAGCACAAGGGCAAGGAAGTCTACAAGCTGAAGAGCACCACCAAGTTCCAGAACTGGTGGTATGACTACCGTATCAGCTATGTGGATGCCAAGACCTTTGCGGACTATCGCACCGAGTATTTCAAGGATGGCAACAAGATCAAGGTCATCGACCGTAACTGGCTGGATTCTCCCCTGGATGATCCCCGCGCCCAGTTCTGGGGTTACTGGTATGGCAAGACCCTGGCTACCGGGCATGAGACCTGGGCTGTGATTCCCGAGGGTGTCAGCGTTGCCAATGGTGATTTCAAGGACAAGCTCTGGTCAGAGCAGACCCTGCGCAAAATCAAACGTTAATGAATAAATAACATCCTGCGGCATGGTCCCGGCGGCCATGCCTGTACCCGGAGAGAGTAATATGTATAGACGTTCATCCTTACATCTGGCCATTGTTGCGGCCATGACATTGCCTGCGGCGGCGAACGCGGGGTTTTTCGAGGACATAGAGGTAAACGGGTTCCTGAAGAACGAGACGGCCATTTTTCTAAATGATGGTCAGGTAACCGGAGAAGCCCGGAACATGCTGGACAACAGCGGTCACGATGCCGGCGACCTGCTCAAGTTCGAGAACTCCGCGCGTTTCTTTGTCAACGGCTTGCTTGGAGAAAATGGCAGCTGGCACCTGGACCTGAACATCGTCTGTGATTCCGAAGGCGTCAACAGCGATTACAAATGCCACGAAAGCTATACCCAGAATGACTGGTTGCGGGAGCTTTATGTCGATTACGCGGCGGGCGACTGGAACATTCGTTTTGGCAAGCAACAGGTTGTCTGGGGTACGGCTGATGGCATCAAGCTGCTGGATATCATCAACCCCACGGACTATCGTGAAATGGCGCAGAACGCCATGGAAGACTCACGGATTCCCATCTGGATGCTGAACGTGGAAAGAAATATCGGTGAAACCGGCAACGTGCAGTTCATCGTATCGGAAAACCGCAAGAATGCCATTCCCGGCCTGAACCGCGATGGTGATGAAGGGCATCCCTTCATCATGAAAGGCGTGGACTCCATCACCGGCGACGTCAACGGCTTTCTGCATGTGACGCCCGCCCTGGCCAGCGTGGCGGGGAGCTTCAACGGCGCGGCCATGGCCGGTATGTTCACCGGCAATATCAACATGGCGGGCCTGCTGCCCTTCGCAGGGCTCACCGTTGATGGTTTCGCCAGCATGCCTGTGGTTTATGGCTTCCCCTGTCCTCCCACAGGGTGTGATGGCACCCAGACCCCGGTACCTTTTGGTCCCGGCTATATCGTGCTGAACAACATCGCGCAGAATGGTCTGTATCCGGGTGATCCCAATGCCAACAACAATGAAACCAACCTGATGGATGTGAATGGTCCCCAGGTTACCCAGGTGAAGTGGGATCCTTCCAATCCAAAGTCCGCGTTCGAGTACATGCCCAACGCGACCTTCGCCACGTTCAATACTTTCACCAATGTGAACTTCACCCCTCAGGGGCCCATGTTCACGGGGGCTGAGACCAAGTACGTGGTGAACGAACCGGATGCCGAGAGGCTCAATGCCGGCTTGCGCTATCGCGCTTCCCTGGACAATGGTCTGAACTTCGGTATCAACTATTTCTACCACTACAGCGCCAATCCCGAGATCAACCTGAGCTGGCGTGATGCGGTCACTGGTGAGAAGCTGGATGTGCTGCGCGCCCGCGGTATGGTAGTGGGTACTGATCCCGCCGGGAATCCGGTAATCATGCCCAATCCTGGTGACACCCTTGCCGCCAATGAGGTGGGCAACAATGCCATGACGGATCTCGATGCCATGCCCACCATCCTGTTGATGAACGGCGCGGGCCAGTTCTACGGGGCTTTCGATCCCACAACCGGCATGCCCAACGCGAATCAGAACGGCGTGTACATGGAGATGGAAGAAACCCGCTCCCGGGTGAACAGCATCGGTGGTTCCCTGGACTACGGCACCCAGTGGGGCGATCTGCCCGTGGTTCTGCGTGCCGAGGTGCTGTACGACAAGGGTGAGAAACAGCCCGTCGTGGACAAGCGCCTGCTGGGCATCGGTGATCTGACCAATGCGCTGACCATGGAAGACATGGACAAGTTCAGCTATGTCATCGGCGTGGATATCACCGTGCTGACCAACATGCTGATCAGCGGTCAGTTCATCCAGCAAAACAACCTGGACTTCGTGGATGACAAGCGTACCTGCACCACGCAGGCGGGAATCACCTACGACTGTTCCCGTTACACCGGTGATTTCTCCACGCTCCATTTGACCAATGGCCTGAACAAGGGCTGGGAGAACAAGGAGTTCTATTCCCTGTTCCTGTCCAAGCCCTTCGGCGAAAGTCAGCTGGGCCGCTGGAACAATATCATCATGTATGAAGATGGGGGTGGTTTCTGGAACCGCTTCGACGTGGAGTATTCCTTCACGGACGAGTTCATCGGTTCGGCTGAGCTGAACTTCTATTGGGGTGATGAAGACACCACCTTTGGTCAGTTCAAGAACTCCTCCAATGCCCAGATCGGTCTCAAGTATATCTGGGAATGATGGATAGTCCGCAGAGTTTGCGGTAGTACGGCAAGGCAGGCTTCGGCCTGCCTTGCCTGTCAGCAGATGTCTTCGCATCCGTTGGGTTGCGGGGGCATCATTTCCGCTGGATGCCTGACGTCAGGTTTTCCGGCACATGAATTCTGTATCAGCAGTGAAAGTCCGGTTCGACGTCCGGCATCATAATAATTTCAATTCTTAAGCAGCATATCGGGAGTACCTTATGGGAGAACAGGCGCAAAATCGCGGAATGGCGGAAAGATACGCAGATTTCGTTCTGAAGTATCGAATGCCAATCATCTTTCTGTTGATCATCGGCACCATTATCGGAGCCCTTTACATTCCCAAGCTGGATATCCGTAATGATCCGGATACCTTGCTGCCGCCCACCAACCGGTATGTCGCCACAAACCTCTATGCCGAGCACAACTTTGGCATGGGCAACCTGATGGTCTTTTCCCTGCGTGTCAAGGAAGGTGATATCTACCAAGCCTGGTTCGTGAACAAGGTGCAGGAGCTGCACCGCAAGCTGGTGGCCCTTCCCACTTCCCGGGAGGAGAATTTCATCGATTTCGCCGCCCAGAAGATCAAGTACATGAACAGCAGTCCGGAAGACGGACTGGTTTTCAAGCGTCTGATCCCCACCTCCGGCATCAGCACGGATGATCCCGCCAAGGCGAAGGAGCAGCTGGATTTTCTCAAGGAAGGTATCAAGACCAACCCGGTCATGGCGCCCATGCTGGTGGCCATGTTCGACAAGGATGGCAAGCGTTGCGCCTATGAAGATTATTACAAGGAAGAGTGTGTGGCCAAGGCGGCCTACATCATCGCTGACTATTCCGACAAGGTTAAGGAAATCTACCTTCCCTGGGTGGAGGAAGTGCGGGCGCTGATGGATGAGGTGGAGCAGGATGACCGTATCGAACTGCTGGTAGCCGGCGAGCCCTATTTCCTGGCCTGGATGCTGGCGGATCTGGTGCATAAATGGTGGCTGTTCGCCATTTCCATTGCCATTGTCATCCTGGTTTTGTGGCTGGAATTCCGCGACTGGCGTGGCGCCTTCTTCCCGCTCCTTGGCGTGGGCATGACCATAGCCTTTACCCTGGGGCTGATGGGCTTCACGGCCTTCAAGCTGACCACCATGATGGTGCTTACGCCCATGCTGCTGCTGGCCATCGGTATCGGGCACTCGGTGCAGGTGACACGGCGTTTCCTGCTGGATTATGGTACCTGCGGAGACTGTGAGGCGGCGGCCCGCCAGGCTATTTCCCATACTATCGTGCCGGCGACGCTGTCCATCATCACCGACATGGTGGGTTTCGCCACCCTGGCAACGGTAGACATCTCCTTCTACAAGGCCTATGCCTGGTTCGGCATGTTTGGCATGCTGACCCTGCTTGCCACAACCACCACTCTGATTCCCCTGCTGCTGACCAAGTTCCCTCCTTCGGCAGAGAAGTGCCAGGCCGGGGGACACAGTTGGGAAGTTACCGTGGGCGGCATCCTGTCAAGAATCGTCATGGGGCCGGGTAAATGGATTCCGATCAGCTTCATCCTGGCCATCATGGCGGTTTCCGTTTATTACACCAATATCTTCAACTGGAAGGGGGACCCCGAAGCCCAGGTCAAGCTGGAGCAGGAAGGCGACATCATGCCTGGCGTAGAGAAAGGCATCAACTATGCCCGGGCGGCGTTCAAGGGCAGTTCCCAGATATGGAAGGACCTGGTGAAACTGAACGAGATCATGCCTGGTGTCATATCCGTGAGCATTCCCATTCGCGGCAAGCTGCCGGTTCTCAAGGAATGTGAAGGTGATCAGCTGTTCCCGGACGAAATATACGACATCGAGGATCGCCAGGAGCGTGCTGCCATCTGTGCGGCGGAGTCCCGGGCCCGGTCCTGCTGGGATTCTGAAGCCTGTGGTGCTCAGGGCATCTTCAACGATGCCGAGGTGCTGGCAGACATGGAAGCCATGGAAAAGTGGATGCGGGCACACCCCTATATCGGGTATACGGGGTCTTACGCGCAGTACATACGTCTGGTAAACATGCTGCTGTTCGGGGAGCAGCCGGATGTCAGTAACCTGGCTGTACCGTCGAAGGAGTTCCTGGCTTCTCGTGATCCTGAAGGTAACCCCAACGATATCGTACAGAGCTACAATGGACTGCTGGAAGCGAACACCAGCGCGGGAGACATGGATTCCTTCGTATCTGCCGACTGGAACGAAGGCGTGATTCTGGGCTTCATCAACACCATGGATCCCCGGGAAACCCACCAGGTCACCATGGATATTCAGCAGTACGTGGAAGACCACAAGAACGACAAGGGCTTCCGCAAGGTCAACTTTGGCCTGCGCTGCGGGCCTGTTGATGATCCTGAGATATACACGGCTTGTGATACCAACGAGATGTCCAAGCCCGGGCCCGATTACGTGCGTCCCGCGGTGGGAGGTTTCCTGGGGGCTACCGAGGCCACGCGCGAAGTGGCCATGGACAACTGGCTGACTGGTCCCCTGTTTACCGCCTTGGTGGTGTTCATCGTGGCGGCTTTGATCTTCCGGTCCCTGCTGGTGTCTGGTATTCTCATCTTCACCCTGATGATTACCCTGTTTGCCCAGTATGGCCTTGGTGGTTACTTCACTTCCGTGCAGGAATGGTCGGGCAACCTGGCCTTCCACTTGCTGGTGACTCTGAGTATCGCCATGGGACTGGGTGTGGACTACGGCATCTACATGTTCTCCCGCCTGCGTGAGGAAATGGCGGCGACAGCTGGTGACTGGAACCAGTCCCTGAGGAACACCCTGAATACCACCGGTTCCGCCGTTATCGTCTCCGTAGTGGTGCTGCTGGGCAGCTTCATTCCCCTGGTGGCGACGGACCTGGCCAATACCTGGGGGCTGGCCATGTTCATCGGTGAAGCCCTGGTCATTGATGTGTTCACCGCGCTGATGCTGCTGCCGGTGCTGGTGTATTTGTTCAAGCCGAAATATGTATTTGGCGTGAACAGCCAGTAACCCGTGAGGAAGCCGGGCTTTTGCCCGGCAGGAAACCCCTGAACCGCCTTTTCTTCCGTTGTCAGGAGGGAAAGGCGGTTTTTCTATTTCGCTCTGCTGTGTAGTTCGTTCATGAACTGCTGGTAGTCGCCTCGCAGCAGATCCTCGATGGAATCGGCACTGGCATCGATGGCGAGCTCGATTTTCTGCTGATCGTCCCGGGAAGGCCTGGAGAGTACGTAGCCTGTTACCTTGTCTCTGTGGCCAGGATGGTCTATACCCAGGCGCAGGCGCCAGAAATCCCGGCTGCCAAGGGCTGAAATGATGTCGCGCAGACCATTGTGTCCCCCGTGGCCGCCGCCCTGTTTGAGGCGCACTGTTCCGGCGGGAAGATCCAGTTCATCATGTACCACCAGGATGTGTTCGGGGGGGATGCGATAGAAACGGGCCAGGGCGCTGGCTGATTTGCCGCTGCGGTTCATAAAGGTCATGGGTTTGAGCAGCCAGCATTTTCCCGCTGGCAGGTCGAGCCTGCCCACATCGCCGAAAAACTTGCCTTCCGGGTGCAGGCTGATGCCATGGCGGCGGGCCAGTTCATCGATGAACCAGAAACCTACATTATGCCTGTTGTCGCGGTACTTTTCGCCCGGGTTGCCCAGGCCGATGATGCATTGAATTCCTTGTTGCATGGTATGACGAAGGCCGCTAGCCCGAACATTTCACCCGGTCGCTGAAATAATATTCCAGCTTATTGTATTTCATGAAGAATTGTGAAGTATTAACAAAGTACAAAATGTTACCGGGCATCGCTGAACGCGGCCCCTCGCACCGGTCTCGCCGTCCATCTGCGGTCGGGGTCGGAGTCAAATGGGGAGGATGTGGGAAGACCCGATGGCATGAAACAGCTTGATCCCGTTCCTTGTAACAGTTGAGCGGAATTTGACTCCGACCCCTTTGCAAATCCGCAACTGAACGCCGATTTTGGTGCGATCATTGCGGAAATGTCAGGCTTAACAACAAACGGCGGCCTGCGGCCGCCGTTTTCCTAGCAGGGAAAAAAGAAGAATTATTCTTCTTCGGTAGCGGGTTCCTCGCCTGCTTCTGCTTCCTCTTCCCCGGAGGCGGCGGCTGCTCCCTTGGAGTGAATGGCAACGACCAGTTCGTCATGGTCATGGCTGTCGCCGTGGGAAAGGGCGACGATTTCCACGCCTTCAGGCAGCTTGAGGTCGGACAGGTGCAACATGTCGCCGACTTCCATGCCAGATACATCGACTTCGATGTATTCGGGCAGGTTCTGGGCTTCACAGATGATCTCTACATCCACCATGGCGTGGCTGATGGCGCCGCCGGCCTTGACACCGGGAGCGCTGTCCTCGCCCACGAAATGCAGGGGCACGTGCATCTTGATGCGGTCGGTGTCGGCTACCCGCTGCAGGTCGAAATGCAGTACGAAAGGCTTGGCGGGGTGGCGTTGCAGGTCCTTGAGGACCACGCGTTGCACTTGGCCATCCACCTCGACGTTCAGAATGGAGGAATAGAAAGCTTCGTGCTCCAGATGTTGCAGCAGTTTGTTGTGAAGGGTGGCAATCATTTCGGGGTCCTTGCCGCCCCCGTAGATGATGCCGGGAACCAGGCCCTGGCGACGCAGGCGGCGGCTCGCACCCTTCCCCTTGTCGCTGCGGGCTACAGCTTGAATATTGAAAATTTCTGACATTGTTCTCTCCTGAGAAAAATACCGTTCTTTCAGAACGGGTCAAAACAAAAACCCGGCTCGTCCGCGACCAGACGGGCCAGGCAGTGGATGCGGTCACCCAGACCGCGAAAATCAGTCCATAAACAGGGAGCTGACAGACTCCTCGTTGTTTATGCGACGCATGGTTTCAGCCAGGATTCCGGCAATGGAAAGCTGGCGAATCTTGTTCGAGGCCTGGGCCTCGGGCTGCAACGGAATGGTATTGGTCACTACCAGCTCATCCAGGTTGGAGCCTTGGATATTCTTTACCGCCGGGCCGGACAGCACTGCGTGGGTGCAATAGGCCACCACTCTTGCCGCACCATGTGCCTTGAGAGCGTCGGCGGCCTTGCACAAGGTGCCTGCCGTATCCACCAGGTCGTCAACGAGAACACAGGAACGCCCTTCCACGTCGCCGATGATGTTCATCACCTGGGCCTCGTTGGCCTTGGGGCGGCGCTTGTCGATAATGGCGAGATCGGCATCGTCCAGACGTTTGGCAAGAGCCCTGGCGCGTACCACGCCGCCCACGTCCGGTGAAACAACCATCAGCTCCGGGTATTTCTGGCGCCAGATGTCTCCCAGCAGGATGGGCGAGGAGTAGATGTTGTCCACCGGAATGTCGAAAAAGCCCTGAATCTGGTCAGCATGCAGGTCCATGGTCAACACCCGGTCGGCGCCGGCCGTGCCTATCATCTTGGCCGCCAGGCGGGCGGTGATGGGCACCCGTGCGGAACGGGGGCGCCGGTCCTGGCGGGAATAACCGAAATAGGGAATCACGGCGGTGATACGGTTGGCGGATGCCCAGCGCAGGGCATCTATCATCACCAGCAGCTCCATGAGATGGTCGTTGGTGGGCGCGCAGGTGGGCTGAACCACGAACACGTCCCTGCCGCGCACGTTGTCTTCGATCTCTACCTGGACTTCACCATCACTGAAATGCCCGACGACGGACTTGCCCACGGCCAGGTCGAGGTAATCCGCGATTTCACGCGTAAGCGCCGGGTGGGCATTTCCGCCGAAGACCATCATGCCATTGCTAGCCACCTGTATGGCCCTCGCTTGCCTGTCAGCCGCCTCGTCAGGCGGCCTGATGAGTGTATGGCTGGGGCGGCAGGATTCGAACCTGCGATGCCGGAGTCAAAGTCCGGTGCCTTAACCACTTGGCCACGCCCCAAAAAACTGTCGGTACTGTGTGTGCAGGGGAGAAATGTTGCGCCCCTGGCTCACAAAGCCCTTCATGTCCGCGGGCAGCTGTTCCAGTGTCTGTTCAGCGGCTTGCCGCGAAGAGAACTCCCCGTAGACACAGGCACCGGTACCGGTGAGCCTGCCTTCGCCGTGCTGGTCCAGCCAGCTCAGCGCCTTTCGAACCTCGGGATGGCGTTCCGCCACCAGCGACTGCAGGGTATTCTCATGCCGACCCGCAATGAAGTCGCGTATTTTGATTGTCTTGGCGTCCCGTGTCAATTGGGAATCGCAAAAAATTTCCGCCGTGGAAACATGGCAGTCCGGCGTGAGCACCAGGTACCAGGATTCTTCCGGCTCGAAGAACTGCAGTTTTTCTCCTATGCCTTCCGCCCAGGCGGAGCGGCCGTGTATGAAAATGGGGACGTCTGCACCCAGTTCCAGCCCCAGTTTGGCCAGTTCCTCTATGTTAAGGTGTAGCCCCCATAGCCGGTTGAGCACCAGCAGGGTGGTGGCGGCGTTGGAGCTGCCGCCGCCCAGTCCCCCTCCCATGGGGAGCCGCTTTTCTATCCGTATGTCCACGCCGACCCCGTGGCCTGTGTGCTTTTGCAGCAGACGGGCGGCCAGAATGGCCAGGTTCTGCTCATCAGATACGTCGGGCAGGCTTGGGGTGCACTGTACCCGGGAATCGGTGCGGAGCCTGAAGCGGAGCCCGTCGGCCTGATCCAGGAACTGGAAGACGGTCTGCAGCAGGTGGTAGCCGTCAGGCCTCCTGCCCACTACCCGCAGCATCAGGTTCAGCTTGGCGGGCGCCGCCCAGTAGATTTCTTCGATGTTCACTGGAAACGCTGAATGGTTTTGATGAGCTTCTCGCTGTCGGGGTGGTTTTTCAAGGCCTGGTTCCATACCCTCTGAGCATCTGCCCTGGCTCCCGTGGTCCACAGGACTTCACCCAGATGGGCGGCGATCTCCGGGTCGTCGAGCAGCTTTGCTGCGGCACGCAGGAATTTCAGGGACTCCTCCGTGCGTCCCAGGCGGTAGAGCACCCAGCCCATGCTGTCGAGGATGGCAGGACTTTCCGGGGCTTGTTTGTAGGCGGCGCTGATATAGTCGTAAGCCTCCTGGTAGCGGTCGGTCAGGTCCGCCAGGGTATACCCCAGGGCATTCAGGGTGTCTGTGTCGTTCGGCTTGATGTTCAGCACTGCCTTGAAGTCCTTCTCCGCGAGGCCAACATTGCCCATGTCAGCCGCCAGCAGGCCGCGGGCGTAGCGTAGATCGGTATCCTGGGGATAGGTCTGTATGGCTTCGTTGTAGATGGCCAGGGCCTGTTCCGGCATCTCCAGTTCCTTGAAAAGCTCGGCTTCGGTGATATAGGTCTGGATGGCCTGGTGAGGGGCGGTGATGCGCAGGTTGCGGAACATTTTCCGTGATTCTTCCGGCTTCCCGAGTTTGCCCGTAAGAATGGCGATGCGCAGCAGGGCGTCGTTCTTCAGGCGCCCCCCCTTTACCTGGCGGTAGTTTTCTACGGCCTGTTCAAGGTTTCCCTGCAGCTCTTCAAGTTGACCCAGAAAATACCAGGCCTCGTTTTGTTTCTGGTACTGCGGATCGTCCCTGAGTTGCTCCCAGGTGCGCCTGGCCAGGTTCCAGTTTTCCGTCTGCAGCGCGAGCACGCCCACCAGGTAACGCAGCTCCTGGTCCTTGGGATTGTATTTGAGTGCTTGCCGGAAGTGTTCAAGGGCTTCGGCATATTCTTTTTGCTGCATCAGCAGCCGGCCATAGGCTTCTTGAATGGTCGGTACTTCGGGATGCTGCCGGGCAGCATCGCGCAAGGCCTGTTTCGCGGCTGAATCCTTGCCCCGCATGGCGTGGATCTGCACGCGCAGGAGATAGGGCTTGTCCCAATCCGGCGCCAGGGAACTGGCCTGGTCGACAGCAGACAGGGCGGCTTCGAAATCCTTTTCCTGGGTAGAGACCAGTGCCCTGGCGTAGTGGGCATGGGCATTGTCCGGGTAATCCCTGACCAGGTTGTCCATGAGGGCGAGTTTGGTTTTTCCCTTCGCTGAGGCAAGCGCGGAGCCCAGCAGGAGAAAACCGTCCTTGCCCAGGGCGTCGGCAATCTGGATGATGGCTCGGGCCTGCTCCATGGCACCGGCCAGGTCTTTGCCGCGCAGGCTGCTGAGCAGGGCAAGTTGCCGGGCGGCAAGGGCGTTGGGGTCGTACTCGATCCATAGGTGGATGGCATCGGCTGCCCTGGCGCGATCATCCTGGCGCCAGGCCAGGCGGGCGGCCTTGCTGGCTGCCACAGGGTCCTTGGCCTGTCGTGCCGCGGCCATGAGATGTTCATAGGCGGCTTCCCAATCGCCGCGCTGAACGCTGATTTCCCCGGCCAGGTAGTTGTAGAGCAGCTCCTTGTCGATATGATCGGGAGATATGGCTGTGCTCTTGAACGGGAGTTTCCGGGAGAGGGATTCTCCTTTAGCCTGTTTGTCCGGATCGGGTTTGATTGCCGGGGCCTGGCATGCGGAGATCGTCAGGGCCAGGACAAGAAGGACGGGAACAGGAAGTCTGTGCATGGATGCTTTGAAGCCTGATGTTCGTTGGCTTTACTTTATTAAATAGGGGGGCTAGTGTACTGCCCGTCAGCCGTCTTTACCATAGCCGGAGGCCTGGGGGGTTCATGGTGGACATTTTTTTCCGGGAATGGTGTTGACATTCGGAAAATTATTCTGGAAAATGCGTCCTCTTTTTTGGAGGGGTTCCCGAGTGGCCAAAGGGGGCAGACTGTAAATCTGCTGGCTCAGCCTTCGGAGGTTCGAATCCTCCCCCCTCCACCAGATTAACGCTTACTCCCGCTGTTTGGCAGGGGGAGGATGAGAACCTCCGAAAAAAGAGGTTCGATTCGCCCGCCGGGAGCGGGCGAAACGGCGGAGCGGAGCGACGCCGGCCCGGAGGGCGGAGGGCAGGATGCCCGGAGTAATCCTCCCCCCCTCCACCATATTTTTTATCTGTCCGGAATATACCTCAGGGTATGGACGATGGCGGCCCGCATGGAGGTGGGCGTTTCGCCAGTCGGCGATGGTTTGCCGACGAGGATGAGCGGTACTTGGCCGCGTGTTCAGCGGGTGTAGTTTAATGGTAGAACTTCAGCCTTCCAAGCTGACTACGTGGGTTCGATTCCCATCACCCGCTCCAGGTTTTGTTCTGGCAGGATGTCAGGACGGACAAGCTTTGCCCAGATAGCTCAGTTGGTAGAGCACACCCTTGGTAAGGGTGAGGTCGGCAGTTCAAATCTGCTTCTGGGCTCCAGATTCCGGTATGCCTTGGCATACGGTTTTACTGAAGCGTTGAC
>JALVEW010000226.1 GCA_027030425.1 Sedimenticola sp. | reverse complement strand
CGCCCTCGTTGCGCACGGCCTGGGCATCGATCTGCCCCTCCGCCTGGCGCAGGGCCATGACCCCGATGCGCAGGGCGGTGCGGATGAAATCGTCGCGGATACGGCCTTCCGGGTAGGCGGCGATCTCCCTGATGAGTTCGGGATCGCTGATGCGCAAACGGATTTCCAGTTCCTCCATCGCCGCCGCGCCGTCATCCAGCGCGCCGGGCTGCCAGCGGGTGTCGGCATGGCCGTGGCCGGGGTGTTCTTCCATCGCTTCCTCTCCTTTGTCCGGTGTTCTGCCTGTTACTCTATCACCTGCGGGGGCTCATCGGGTGAGCCTGCAAGCTTGCGCCTCAGAGATTGTTAGGGAACAAACCTACTGAATAATTGGCTTCCGACAGTGCTGGCAGGGATTCCGATTCTCCATCCGGCGTGGGGATATCCTGGGGCAGCAGGCTGCGTCCGGATGAAAGCGTGCGGTGTGCACCATTGCCGTGCGCATAACCTAGACGCTGGGCGTCAATCTTATGCAAGCCATTCCCGGACGCTGTTGCGGTCAGGAACACTACCGGCATGTACGACCTTGTCATCGATGACCACGCCAGGCGTGGACATGACGCCGTAACTCATGATCTGCCCGATGTCCTCGATTTTTTCCAGTTCCACATCCACGCCTTTCTCTGCGGCGATTTCCTCGATGAGCTTGTAGGTGGTCTGGCAGTTGGCGCAGCCACTGCCCAATACCTTGATGTTTTTCATGGGTTGTCTCCAAATGGTAGGTCGGGCTTCAGCCCGACAACTCAGCAGCACGACTGCCCGCCGGGCGTCGGTGTGCAGCAGGCTTCGCCGGTGTCCACTTTCAGTTCGGACAGACCACCAGCTTTTCCGGAGGCCGGCTCCGGCATTTCCAGTTCTGCTTTCTCGTCAAAAGCGGCATCGAGTTTTTGCGCCGCCTCGTCACGGATATGCCGGGCGATTTCCACCACGGTGGCGATCTGGTGCTCGGGCACGCCGGCCTGGCGCAGCTTGTCCAGCTGGCACAGGCCCATGTCCGGGTGACGCGAGGCAATGCCCGATGCCAGGGATACCATGGCCACGATGGATGAATGCAGTTCAGGTTTGTCTGTCATGGATCTATCCTTTTTAAAATAAGGTTGAAGCCTATGAAATAAGGTTGAAACCCCAGCCGACCAAAGTAAAGGCGACTGCCAACACACTGGCGTACACGGCCAGGGCAGGCCATTTGATAACTTTGCGCAGGAGCAGCATCTCGGGCAATGACAGGGCCGCAATGCTCATCATCAGGGCCAGCACCGTGCCCAGGGCCACGCCCTTGCCCAGCATGGCCTCGGCAATGGGAATGACCCCCGTGGCGTTGGAATACAGGGGCACGCCCAGCAGCACGGCGGCGGGAACAGACCACCAGTTGCCTTTGCCGCCCAGATGTTCACTCACCCAGGCTTCGGGCACGAAACCATGGAACAGTGCGCCTACGGCGATGCCGATGATGACCCACTTCCAGATGCGCCCGACGATTTCCTTCACCTCATGCCAGGCATAACGGTGACGCCCGGCCAGGGAGGTGTCGGGTTCGGCCCGCTGCATCTCGCCCATGTGGATTTTCCACACGTATTCTTCCACCCATTTTTCCGGCTTGAAGCGCTCCATGATCATGCCGCCCAGGTAGGCAACGGCCAGGCCGGACAGGATGTACAGGGCCGCCAGCTTCCACCCCAGCAGGCCAACCAGAATCACCGCCGCCACTTCATTGATCATGGGGCTGGCGATGAGGAAGGAAAAAGTGACGCCCAGGGGAATGCCGGCCTCCACGAAGCCGATGAACAGGGGCACGGAGGAGCAGGAACAGAAGGGGGTGACCGCCCCCAGCAATATGGCCAGGGTGCGTGCCAGCCATTTCGGC
>JALVEW010000225.1 GCA_027030425.1 Sedimenticola sp. | reverse complement strand
CCGGTCATGGCCGTTTACATATCCGTTGCGCCCCTGCCACACCCGAAACACGGCAAACTTGGCAAGCCAGGATCGAGTCTGTAACATTGCTTCTTCCAACCCCAGCTGCCGCGGGAGAGATCATGCCGGCTTACCGGACATGACGCCGAAGGCGCAATTCCGCCCGGAATCGCTCAGGCAAAAGGACCGCGGGGCGTGTCGCATCAAGCGACGGGTTGACTCTGGAGAGCGGCGGATTCACCGCCCACCGACGGGGCAGGCGCGTGGAAAAACGCTGTACCAACCCCAGTGCCATGAACTTCAGGGCGGGCGGTGGTCTGGATCAGGCATGTCGGTGGCATGGAAGCCACCGTCAAGCCCCCAGGGAAAGGTTTACGGCGTTCCCTGACCCAGGCCACCGCCAACCCCAAACGCAAGTCGATGGCACTGGCATCAGGTCAGTTTTTCTCAGGCGCCCAAACTCTCAGGTACCGGGACAGAGGGGCGGGAATCCTGATTCATTCGATGGAGAACCCCGTGGACAAGAAGACCATCCTCAACCAGACCCACCGCGACATGGGCGCCCGCATGGTGCCTTTCGGCGGCTGGGTCATGCCCGTGCATTACGGTTCCCAGATCGAAGAACACCACGCCGTGCGCCGCGACGCGGGCATGTTCGATGTCTGCCACATGACGGTGGTGGACCTGCGCGGCCCCGAGGTAAAACCCTTCCTTTCCTGGCTGCTGGCCAACGACATCGGCAAGCTCAAGGCCCCCGGCAAGGCCCTGTATTCCTGCATGCTGCTCAAGAACGGCTGCGTCATCGACGATCTCATCGTCTATTACATGGCGGACGACTGGTACCGCATGGTGGTGAACGCCGCCACCACAGACAAGGACATCGCCTGGATGAAAGAGCAGTCCGAGGACTTCGACGTGGACATACAGCCCCGCCGCGACCTGGGCATGATCGCCGTGCAAGGCCCCCATGCCCGGGAAAAGGCCCAGCCCCTGCTCCCTGACGACCTGCGCGAGGCAGCCGAAGCCCTGGACCCTTTCACTGCCTGCACCAACGGCGACTGGTTCGTGGCCCGCACCGGCTACACCGGCGAGGACGGCTTCGAGATCATGCTGCCCGAAGGCCAAGTGGTGGACCTGTGGAAGGCCCTGGCCGAGGCTGGCGTACAGCCTTGCGGCCTGGGCGCCAGGGACACCCTGCGCCTGGAAGCGGGCATGAATCTTTATGGTCAGGACATGGACGAAGACAGCACGCCCCTGGAATCCGGCCTGGCCTGGACCGTCTCCTTCACCGGCCTGCGGGACTTCATCGGCCGCAGCGCCTTGGTGGTGCAGAAGAACATGGGTGACATTCCCCGCTTCACCGGCCTGGTGCTGGAAGGCAGGGGAGTGCTGCGCAGTCACCAGAAACTTTATGAAGGCGAGCGGGAAGTGGGCGAAATCACTTCCGGCGGCTATTCCCCCACCCTGGACAAGTCCATCGGCCTGGCGCGCATCGCTTTCGACGCCGGCGATGAACTCCAGGTGGACATTCGCGGCAAAAAGCTGCCCGTGAAACTGGTACAGCCGCCCTTCGTGCGCCACGGCAAATCCCTCATCTGACCCGAGGACTCCATCATGAGCAACATCCCAGACAATCTGAAATACACCAAATCCCACGAATGGGTGAAGGACGAAGGCGACGGCAGCGTCACCGTCGGCATCACCGATCATGCCCAGGAACTGCTCGGCGACCTGGTGTTCGTGGAGCTTCCCGAAGTGGGCGCCGAGCTGTCCGCGGGCAGTGAATGCGCCGTGGTGGAATCCGTCAAGGCGGCTTCCGATGTGTACAGCCCCGTGGACGGGGAAGTGCTGGCCGTGAACGAAGACCTGGCGGACAGCCCCGAGGCCATCAACGAAGACCCCTAC
>JALVEW010000224.1 GCA_027030425.1 Sedimenticola sp. | reverse complement strand
GTTCAGCGGCAAGCCCCTGGATCAGAGGGGCAGTTATCAAAAGCAGGAAATCAGCACCCGCGTCAGCGGCCGCCTGGGCGAGTGGATCGACATTGGCGGCGCCAGCCTGCGAGGGCAGGGGGGGCGCCAGGGCATCACCGGCCTGGGCTCGGCATCCGTCGGCCGCCAGACTCCCGTGAGCGTCAGGGTGGAGCTGCTGCCGGAATAGACTCGCCTGGGCATTGCTCCTGTTATTTCCCTGTGGTCGGGGTCGGAGTCAAATAGGAAGGATGTTGGGAAGATCCGATGACATGGAACAGTTTTAACGCGTTCCTTGTAACCGTTGGGTGGAATTTGACTCCGACCCCTTCTGCTTCTGCCCCCTCACCCTAGCCCTCTCCCCCGCGGGGGATGTACAGACCGGACACATAGTTAACACACGTTCGGACACATGGTTGACACTTCATAGCACCGCTTCGTCATTCGTGGAAGGAGGTGCCCATGCCGTGGAGAAAGGTGTCAATCATGGATCAAAGAAGAGAGTTCATTGCCTTCGCCCGTCAGGAGGGCGCCAATATCAGCGAGCTGTGTCGTCGTTTCGGCATCAGCCGTACCACTGCCTACAAGTGGCTTCGCCGTGCACAACAGGAAGGCGAGACCTTCCAGGATCGTTCCCGCAGACCCCATCGTCAGCCCCGGCGCACCCCGCCTGAGATGGAGCAGCGCATCCTGGAGGTACGCGCCCGGCACCCCGCCTGGGGTGCCCGCAAAATCTGCAGCTGGCTGAAACGCCGGGGCGTGCTGGAGGTGCCCTCGGCCTCCACCATCCATGCTGTCCTGCAACGCCATGACTGTCTGCTTCAGCCGACCCCGGCACAGGCCTATGACCGCTTTGAGCACCCCAGGCCCAATACCCTGTGGCAGATGGATTTCAAGGGGCATGTGCCGCTCGGTGATGGCAGGCGCCTGCACCCCCTGGCCGCCCTCGACGATCACTCCCGCTTCTGCGTCACCCTCGAGGCCTGCCCTAACGAACAGCGTGGGAGCGTGCAGGCCTCCCTGGAGCGGGCCTTCCGGCGCTATGGCCTACCTGGGGCCTTGTACATGGATAATGGGTCGCCCTGGGGAACGGCGGGGAGAGCTGAGCGCTGGACGCGCTTCGACGTCTGGCTGCTCAAGCTGGGTGTCCGGGTGATTCATGGACGCCCCTACCATCCTCAGGGGCGGGGCAAGATCGAGCGTTTCCACCGCACACTCAAGAGTGAGGCGCTCTCAGCCAGGCCCCTGGCCGATCTGCACCAGGCGCGGCGTCGATTGCGTCGGTGGCGGCATACCTACAACTTCGAGCGCCCGCATGAACAATTGGGGATGCGCACCCCTGCTGAGGCGTACACTCCCTCGTCACGCCCTTTCCCATCCCGTATGCCCGAAATCGAGTATGACGAGGGTGAAATCGTGCGCAAGGTGTCCAATGTCCAGCCCGAGATCTGGTTCCACAACCGAACCTTCCGCTTCCGGGTACCGAAGGCCTTTCTGGGAGAGCATCTGGCGATCCGGCCCACCCAGACAGAGGGATGCTACCAGGTTTGCTTTGGGGCCGTGGTGATCCAGAACATCGACTTGAAAAATGAACCCGATTAGGGCACAAAACTGTAAACCATGTCTCCGAACACCTGTAAACCATGTGTCCGGGCTGTACATACAGCCCGAGGGGGAGAGGGAACTTTTCCATGAGCTATCTTCATAAACTTTAATCAGGAATCCCGCCTTCCACCATCAAAGGCTGCATGGCCTTGAGCAGGCTGGAGAACAGGTTTTTGTTCTGCTGTTCTTCCGCCGCCAGCAGCTGTTTCATATGCTCCCGCTGGGTGGGCATGGTGAAGCAGGCCGGGCAGGAATCGGGAATGATGGGCAGGCCTGCCTGCAGGGCAAACTCCCGGGTCTGGCGCTCGCGCACATAGACCAGGGGGCGGATTACGCGGATGTCCCCGGCATCGTTCAGATAATGGGCCTTCATGGTGCGCAGCTGGCCTCCATGAAAGGCCGACATGAGAAAGCTCTCGGCCAGGTCGTCCAGATGCTGGGCCAGGGCCAGCACATTGTAGCCATGCTCCCGGCAGGTGGAATACATGATCCCCCGCTTCATGCGCGCGCAATAGGCGCAGAATGAATCGCCGCTCATGCGCGCCTTGGCTTCCTCCATGATGGGCTGCCGGGCATAGTGCCAGGGCAGGCCCAGGCGATCGTAGTAATCCGTGAGGGAAGAAGGGTCGAAGCCCTCCACCTCCGGGTCTACCGTGAGTATGCCCAGCTCGAACTTCACCGGCGCATAGGTCTGCAGGTGGGCCAGGATCTGCAGCAGGCTCAGGGAATCCTTGCCGCCGGACACCCCCAGCAGAATCCGGTCACCCTCGCGGATGAGATCATAGTCGGCGATAGCGCGCCCCACCTTGCGCAGCAGGGACTTGGGCGGTTTGGCATAGTGGCTCATAGGCAGCAGATGACAACAGACGAGCGCGTATTGTACCCATAAGGCCAGCGTCTCATCGGGATCAGTGTCCCCATGAAGATCTCGGCATTTTACTTTTCAACCCCTTGTCCGGTTTCTTTTCCCCCTCATTTAATGCTTATTTCCTCACTATACCCTGTGCGACATGCAAGGGACCACTTCATGCCCTTACTATTGCCGATTTGTAGCCACTATTCCAAGCTCGGCAAATTTCTGTTCTAGAGCATCCTTTATATGCCCTAATATTATCGGCTTATCTCTATTTACTTTATCCTCGATTTGCGGGTCATCTTCTTTATACTCTGGCGCATCATATGATGAGTGATTAAACGCATAAGCTGAGGCAATGTGATCTCCTGTTCGAGCATCCATAACCGCTATCCTTGTGCCCGCATATAGCATCGCACGCTTTATTCCAAATGTTGTCTTCTGATAATATCCATATCCACCTTTTATATACTGGTTTGTTCCAAAATATACATCCTCTGATCCAGTGGGGGATATAACTATAATATAGTCGGCCTTCGCTTTTTCTCCAAGTAAACGAAGCAAATTCTTATTTTTCTTTTCGTTCTTGAACCCAATACCCGAAATTGCATCCAAAAACCTAGGATCTTTAATAGCAAGTTGTTGTGTTGTTGATATATCAATATCCAATAGATGCACTTGGCCTTTAGTTTGAATCAAGTGTTTTGCTGTCTCCACAATATAGCTATTAACGTCCCAATCAGGCACCGTATGGTAGTATTGCCAATTTGAAAAAACTGTTGTCCCTGTATGTTGTACATTAAATCTGTCTAAGAATATAGGGAGTATAACAATATTCTTTCCGGGCAATAACCCTTGGGCTCTTTTAACAGCACCAATACTACACCCGGCAAAGAACACAATAATCAAGGCCAGAATAATAATTCTGTGATTGGATAACAATCTTACGCCTCGTCTTACTTTATAAAATATCATATTCATCCATCCACTAATATTCTATTTAACTCTCACATCCTATATCGTCCGCCCAAAAACCATCTGCGGGTTTATGCGTCCCAAGGAGCGCTTTACAGTTGGCCCACCCCGCCCGTTCATCGCTTTTGTCCTAGGCTGTTCAAGTGGAACAGGCACCCGCCGGGGACGACTATGGAGCGCCAGGCATCTGATACTTACTAACATACTGCCGCCCCGGCAGGTGTCATCAGTTTCGACAACGAACACTCAGGGAATGCCGCCAACGCCTTCCTATAATGCCTTCGCAGAAGCCGATTGCCTGACCCTCTTCCAACTCTAGCAGATCAGGAGGCACGACATGAACCCCTTGGATGATTTCGCCGCCATCATCAGTATCGACTGGGCAGACCGTAAACACGATCTTTGCCTCAAATCCCTTGATTCTGAAGCCCTGGAATTTTCTGTCCTGGAGCACAAGTCCGAGGCCATCGAAGACTGGGCCACCGTGGTCATCGGCCGGAAATGGCTGAAACCGCGTCAGTGTTTCCGGCGTGGATGGGGTAGTGCTATTGGTCAACTGCGAGCCGGCTGACTGAACCGGTCAACCCACCACCGGTCTCTTGCAACGGATTTCCCCTGTCTGCCATAACCTCAGCGAATGCGGTATCCCGCATGACAGCTGACACAGGCCGCGGTGATTTCCGCCAGCGCCTTGTAAGCCGGCAGAGCATCACCTTCCTGGGCCGTGCGGGCAAAACGGCTTGCCGCCTTGTGCATGCGGGTCCCCGCCTGGCGCATCCCCTCTGGCATGAACCTGGCCATGTGGCTGGCGCCATGGGCTTCCAGGGAACTCATGCCCAGGCGGGTTTCCGCCACGTCGGCGGCCTTGTCCAGTTCATCATCCGCCATGTAGGACAGTATCTGATTGATGGAAGCCAGATGATCCCGCATGTTGTGCAGCATGTGCTGCTGCATCATGTCCGGCAGTTTCACCAGTTGTCGTGCATCCTCGCCGGCATGACTCATGCCCATCATCAGCAACAGGCCCGCTGACAAGTGTCTGATAACCGGAAATCTTTTCACTTCAATTCCTCTGTTCTCAATAAACCGACCCCAATGAGGTCATCAAGGCCCTTGACCTGGAGCCTGCTCCAGGTTCCATACTCAAACACAGATGCATGTTTTCTTCCATTCTTACGGTCTTTATTCGCAGATCCCTTCAACCACACAAATGAGTTGACCATGAAAAATCCCTTCAGTGCCCTGATTGTCCTGTTTCTGCTGGGAAGCCCGCAGGCTCATGCAGCAGGCACTCAGTATGACATCCAGGTAAATGGCCTGGCCTGCCCGTTCTGTGCCTACAGCATCGAAAAGAAGTTCAAGAAGATCGAAGGCGTACAGAAAGTGGACGTGGAGCTGGAAGCCGGAAAAGTCATCGTGGATATGGCGGAAGGCACCAAACTCACGGAGCCCCAGCTCATCAAACTGTTCAAGGATGCCGGCTTTACCTTCAAGGGCGTCACGGAGAAACCCCTGTGAACAGCTCCCGGGCACCCGCCAGTTCCAGCCGGGTCACCTGGTTGACCCTTTTCACCACCCTGGGAACCCTGGTCTGCTGCGCCCTGCCCATCACCCTGGTGACCCTGGGCCTGGGTGCGGCGGTGGTGTCAATGACGAGCAACTTTCCCTTTCTGATCACCCTGAGTCAGCACAAGACCTGGGTGTTTGCTTTTTCCGGCGGGATGTTGCTTTTGTCGGGCTGGCTGTTGTACCGGCCCAAGCGCCACTGTCCCGCCGACCCGGAACTGGGGGCGCTGTGTGAAAAAAGCCATCGCTGGAACAGACGCATCTATTGGGTATCCGTAATCATCTGGAGCGCAGGATTCTTTGCGGCCTACCTGGCGCTGCCTCTTCGCATCTGGCTAGACAAATGAAACGCCCTGTCCTGATTCCCGTGCTGATCGGCCTGTTCCTGAACAGCAGCCTTCAGGCCGCGCCCATAACATTCAATACGGCTCTGGCTGTGGGGCAGGGCGAATATGTATTGCGCCAGCAGTTCATCGGCCTGCAGTCGGGCCATGATCCCTCCGGGCTAAAGCGTGATCGCAAAGAAACCACAGCCCTGACCGCGCTGGGATACGGGCTGAACAACCAGTGGGCGCTGTTTGCCACGCTGCCCTACCGGACCATCGATCTCGATATTGGCGAGGCATCCATCAGCCGTCACTCCAGCGGCCTGGGCGACATGTCCTTTTTCGTCCGCTATACGGCCTACCAGGACGATGCCCCGGGCAAGACCCTGCGCATCGCCCCCTTCGCCGGACTGAAGACGCCAACGGGCAGCCACCGGGAAAGAGACCGCTACGGCCTGCTGCCGCCATCCGTGCAAAGCGGCTCCGGCTCCTGGGACCCTTTTGGCGGCGTGGTGATGACCTACCAGACCCTGCAGTTTCAGTTCGACGGCCAGGCCAGCTATCGTTTCAACACGGCAGCCGATGGCTTTGAAGCCGGCGATGTGGCCCGCCTGGACGCTTCCCTGCAGTACCGGCTGTTCCCCCGCAAGCTGTCCCGGGGCACACCGGGATTTCTGTACGGGGTTCTGGAAACGAACCTGGTTCATCAAGCCAAGGATCGCTACCGGGGCCACTCAAACCCTGATTCCGGTGGCGCCCGGCTGTTTCTCACGCCCGGCCTACAGTACGTGACCAGACGCTGGATAATCGAGGGTGCGATACAGTTGCCACTTGTCCAGAATCTCAACGGCAAGGCCCTGGAAAACGACTACATCCTGCGGGGCGTTTTCGCTTCAACTTCTAATTGAAGCTGCACCCTCCGAAGCGCGGTAAGAAGGAGGACATTTCAATTGCCAACCAATGATTCGGGGAATATTTCAAATGCGTTGTATTGCTGTGCCGGCATAGCACCTGTCACCGTCAGTTTTTTCTTGACGGACTACCTCAGGGCGTGTGGTATGTGCTTGTTGCCTTGAGCGGAAAACGTTCTGGATGTTCAATGATTTCCTCTGTCAGATCTATGTCTATCTCCGGCCAATAGAAGTGACAAGGAGATTGTTCTTCGACATTAAGCACCGCTTTTATTGGCTGATCCTTAAACCAGGGAAAATCGTCATACGACATGAACAGCTCTTTGCCGTGAGCCAAAAGCCATACGCCATGCGCAGATATATTAGTCACTTCAACGGCTAAAGTGTTTTTTCCAGGTGCCAATGAGTTCACTGTAATGACCCTCGATAAGTGTCTCGATTTCTTTCAGTTGTTTACGCGAATAATGATAATTCTTCGCAAGCTCAATCTCAGGCTCCAACCAGAATTTGGCCTCTCCATCACCGGATATTACATGCACATGCATTCGTTCCTCCTCTCTCGAGAAGAAGAAAAATCTGTAACCATGTGCTTTGAATACCGTTGGACTCATGATTCCAATTGCACATAACGCCTCGCATAAACGGCCGAGCGATAGCGAGGTCCGAGCCCGCGCATTTTGCGGGCGATTTTAATGCGATTGTTAGAGCTATTTTGCACAAGTTGTGACAAGTGGTTTATGTAAGGCAATATATTTCTCTCTCTGCTTGCTTCTGCTGTTAAAAATCATTTCTTCTAATTTCTTTGATGCTGTTATTTCTTTTTTTATAATGCTTAATAATATTTTCCATTCAGTGTCTTCTGGTTCGTAATCTTTCCACGAAAGCATAAAGTCAAAATGCGCACCATGCCTGAATAAGCGGCCAGGAAGTGGATGATGCCCTCTATGGCCAAGAAATATACCATACCTTAGGTAGGGGTGGACATATTTGTGTGTTGCTGACTTTTGACTATAAGTGATTGCGTCATGAGTAGTTACACTATCAATTTTTGTTTCTATTACTACTCTAGGCTTCCAAAAATTTTCCTTGTTTTTTTCATATACAAGAATATCTGTTTCGTATGCCATTTCATTGTAGGAGGTGGAATTCTCACCATACTCTACGATTTCATTTGCATATATCAGTCTTTTTCCTGCTTTGACATTAAATCCTGATAATGCTCTATCAAGTTTGTCAGCTACTAATTTTGCCCATTCTGTTTCTTTCATGATTTTGTAGCTCTAACGACCAAGCTCACCTGCCGCTGTGAAGCGCCAGCGGAACAGCGGTCAGGTGGAGCGCTTTTATAGATAGTCCGTCCCATCTGTTCATCGTTTTTTATCCTAAGCTGTTCAAGTGGGACAGGCACCCGCCGGGGACGACTATGGAGCGCCAGGCATCTGATGCTTACTAACATACTGCCGCCCCGGCAGGTGTCATCGGTTTCGACAACGAACACTCA
>JALVEW010000223.1 GCA_027030425.1 Sedimenticola sp. | reverse complement strand
ACCTGCACGAAAACCCCGCCAACTTTGATCCGCGCAAATTCCTCAAGGCTTCCACCGCGGCCATGAAGGAGATTTGCAAGGCGCGTTACGAGGCCTTTGGCAGCGCCGGTCACGCCTCCAAGATCAAGCCCATCTCCCTGGAGGACATGTACAAGCGCTATGAGTGATATCAGCTGATATTTCTCGTCAATGCACAAAAAAGGCGCCGTTTCGGCGCCTTTTTTGTTCCTGGCCCGGTAGCTGGCTTGACGGGTTGATAAGTGCAGCGTGCCTTCCCGCCGGTCATCCTTGATTGCGATAAAGATATTTCATCAGGAAAGGCGGCAGCAGGGTGGTGAGCGCGATGACGATGATCATGCCCGCATAGACCTCGTTGTCGAAGATGCCGCTGGTGCGCCCCAGTTCGGCAAAGATGAGACCAACCTCTCCCCGGGGAATCATGGCCACGCCGATGATGATCCGCTGCCGCAAGGGTTCGCCGATGAACATGGCACCGGCGAACTTGCCGATGAGCGCCACCAGCAGGAACATGAAGGAAAAGGCCCAGATGAAGGCTGAGCCCCAGTCGATTTCTTTCAGGTTCAGAGACAATCCCACCATGACAAAGAAGATGGGCGTGAACAGCTGGATGATGGGCAGCATCTGTTCCTCGATGCGCCGGGAGAACTCGGGCTCCGTACGCAGGGCCATGCCAAAAGGAAGGAAGAAACGCCGGGAAAGGGCCAGGCCGGCGGCAAAGCCCCCCAGTAATTCAGGCGCGCCCATGGCGTGAGCAAGCCAGGCGAACAGCAGCACCAGGGAAACCATGGCGGTGGGAATCAGGCCGGGAATGTCGCTGATGTCGTCAAAATGCTTGATGAGCAGGGAAATGACCTTGGCAGCGATGGGCGCCAGTACGAAGAACAGGCTGATAAAGGCCAGCACTTTTGCCGTATTGGCGAGGGTAATGCCGCCGGCGATGGAAAATTCGTAGAGCAGGGCCAGGAGCACCACGCCGAGAACATCATCTAGTACCGCGGCGCCGAGGACGATCTGGCCTTCCCGGGTATTGCGCTGTTTCAGGTCGCTGAGCACGCGGATGGTTATGCCGATGCTGGTAGCGGTGAGGGCGCCGCCGATGAACAGGGATACCAGGGTGGGCAGATCGAAGATGTAGCGCGCCAGGACGAAGCCCAGGACAAAAGGGATGATGAACCCGCCCAGGGCTACCAGGGAGGAACTGCGCCCCGTGCGCACCAGCTTGCGGATATCCGTCTCCAGCCCCACCTCGAAGAGCAGCAGTAGGATGCCGATTTCCGCCAGCAGTTTTATCACTTCGTCCGGCTGCAACCAGCCCAGCATGCTGGGGCCGAGAACAATGCCTGCGGTCAGCTCGCCGATGACGGCAGGGGCGCCCAGGCGCACGGCGATCTCTGCGAACAGCCGCGCCGTTACCAAGATGATCAGCAGGTAGAGAAAAAAGGTGTGGGTGTCCATCTCCAGATGCACCCTGCAAACAGTCAGGTTGTCTTCAGAATACCATGAGCGGAGGCTGCCGGAGCATTTCCTTCTGTTGCTGGAGAATGGCCAGCTGTTCCTGCCAGTAGGCGGGGGTGCCGAACCAGGGAAAGGCCCGGGGGAAGGCCGGGTCGTCCCAGCGCCGGGCCAGCCAGGCGTTGTAATGGATGAGGCGCAGGCTGCGCAGGGGCTCGATCAGGGCCAATTCCCGGGTGTCGAAATCCTGGAACTGGCGATACCCTGCCAGCAGCTCGGCGAGCTGGCCTGTCATCTCCTGGCGGTCGCCGGACAGCAGCATCCACAGGTCCTGTATGGCCGGGCCGTTGCGGCAGTCGTCCATGTCCACGAAATGAGGGCCCTGGTCCGTCCACAGGATGTTGCCGGGATGGCAGTCGCCATGCAGGCGCAGGGGGCGGAAGTTCAGGT
>JALVEW010000222.1 GCA_027030425.1 Sedimenticola sp. | reverse complement strand
AGGGGAATGTGCATTATGGTGACCAGCCGGACACGGCGGCAGCCAAACCCATGAAGAATCTGCCGGGGCTTTCCACCTATGCTCCTCCCGTGGTCCCTGAAAAAGAGGAGGGGGTCCTGGAGGGTACTCCCGAAGCGCTCACCAAGCCCGCAAAGACCAAAGCTGGCACTGTTCAGGGATATCGGAGCATCAGCATTGTCAGCCCGGAGGACGGGGGCACGGTGCGCAGCAGTCCGGGGAACGTTCCTGTTTTCGTCGCACTGGCGCCGGTATTGCGCAAGGGCGACTACCTGAAGGTGATTATGGACGGAAGTCCGTTGCCGGAGAAATACCAGGGAACCGTGATCAACCTGGAGAACGTGGACCGGGGAGAGCATAAACTGGCTGTGGCAGTTTACAACAAGCAGGGCAAGAAGCTGCTGCAGTCTGATACCCGAACATTTTACCTGCACAGAACCATTGCCAAGCCCAGGGCTCGTTGATCTTTTCCTGTTCAGGCCCTTTCGATAGATGTCATCCATGATGAATACAACCCCGCAGGCAGCGGCGGACAGGCTGGCGACTGCCATACTGTCTCATCAGGTGACTTCGCTGATCCTGTTTGATCATGACCTGAAGATCCTGTACATGAATCCCGCGGCGGAAATGCTGCTTTCCGTCAGTGCGCGCATGGTGCTGGGCTTGTCCATGGCGCAGGTGATGCGCTGCTCCAAGGACGTGTTCGATCAGCACCTGAATTCGGTGATCGACAGCAACCAGCCCGTTACCGAGCGGGGTATTTCCCTGTCTCTTCCTGATGGACATTCCATTACCGTGGATTGCACCCTGGTGCCGGTGGAGCTGGAAGACGGCCAGACCTGCGTACTGGCGGAGATACGCAGGGTGGACAGACAGCTGCGCATGACCCGCGAGGAACAGCTCATCAGCCAGAACCTGGCGACGCGTGATCTCATTCGTGGCCTGGCCCATGAAATCAAAAACCCCTTGGGCGGGGTGAGAGGCGCGGCTCAGCTGCTGGCCATGGAGCTGCCGGAGGATTCGGAGCTCGGTGACTGTACCCGCATCATCCTGGAGGAGGTGGACAGGCTGAAGTCCCTGGTCGATCAGATGCTGGGGTCGCGGCAGCTTCCGGTAATGCGCAGTGTCAACATTCACCACATTCTGGAGCGAGTATGCACAATCGTTGCATCCGATCCTGAACATTCCATCCAGCTTGAACGTGATTATGACCCCAGTATTCCCGAGCTGCAGGGAGATGAGGGCCAGCTGATACAAGCCATCCTCAACATCGTGCAGAATGCCGTGCAGGCCACGGAAGAGGGGGGGAGCGTTCTGCTGCAGACGCGGGTGCTGCGGCAGTTCACCCTGGCCAGCGTGCGCCACCGCCTGGTGCTGCAGCTCAATATCATTGATGACGGGCCGGGCATTCCGCCGGAGCTTCAGGAAAGGGTCTTCTATCCCATGGTCAGCGGCAAGTCGGAAGGAACCGGGCTGGGGCTCTCCCTGGCCCAGTCCATGATCAATCGCCATGGTGGTCTGATAGAATTCACCAGCAGACCCGGCAGGACCGTATTCACCATCTATCTTCCCCTGGAGCAGAACCATGAGTGATGCAGCGATGATCTGGATTGTGGACGATGACCGCTCCATACGCTGGGTTCTGGAGAAGGCCCTGTCCAAAGCAGGTTATGACACCAGGGGCTTCGAGCACCCGGCGGATCTTCTCAAGGCCCTGGAGTCCTGGGAGCCGGCTGTCATCCTTTCCGATATTCGTATGCCGGAAATGGATGGCCTCACTCTGCTGGGAAAAGTGCACGAGGGACATCCCGGGTTGCCAGTCATCATCATGACGGCCCATTCCGACCTGGACAGTGCGGTGAAGGCCTATGATGTGGGTGCTTTCGAGTATCTGCCCAAGCCCTTTGATCTGGACGAGGTCGTGGACCAGGTTCAGCGGGCGGTGGCCAGCCGGGAGAAAGGGGAGGCAGGCCTGGATGAGCCCCTGGACGACAACGGCGGCATCATCGGGGAGGCGCCTTCCATGCAGGGGGTGTTTCGCGCCATCGGACGCCTGGCCCGCTCCAATATTTCGGTGCTGATCAACGGCGAGTCCGGCACGGGAAAGGAGCTAGTGGCCCGGGCCTTGCACCAGCACAGTCCCCGGGCGCAGCAGCCCTTCATCGCCCTGAACATGGCGGCCATTCCCCGGGAGCTCATGGAGTCGGAGCTGTTCGGGCATGAGAAGGGTGCATTCACGGGCGCCCAGTCCCGCCGCGTTGGCCGTTTCGAACAGGCGGAGGGCGGCACCCTGTTCCTGGACGAAATCGGCGACATGCCGCCGGAAGCCCAGACGCGGCTGCTGCGGGTGCTGGCGGATGGCGAGTTCTACCGGGTCGGAGGCGTCAGCCCCATCAAGGCGGATGTGCGCATTATCGCGGCCACCCATCAGGATCTCGAGGCCTTGGTGGCGGACGGGCGCTTTCGTGAAGACCTCTTTCACCGACTGAACGTCATTCGCATCCAGATTCCTCCGCTGCGGGAACGACGGGAGGATATCTCCTTGCTCATGAATCACTTCCTTTCCAGGGCGGCGGCCGAGCTGAATGTGGAGGCCAAGACATTGCGTGATGATGCCCTCGCCCGGCTGGAGGCTTTCTCCTGGCCGGGTAATGTGCGGCAGCTGGAGAATACCGCCCGCTGGCTCACGGTCATGGCCTCCGGGCAGGAGATTCACGCGCAGGACCTGCCGCCGGAAATCCTGGAGACGGCAGAAGCCGAAATGCCCGGCATCGCAGGGAGCGGAGACTGGGAATCCGTGCTGGGCGACTGGGTGGAAAAGAGCCACGCTGCCGGCAGGGAAGGCCTGCTGGCGGAAGTGGAAGCTGCCATGATCCAGGCCGCCCTGCGGGCAACGGGCGGTCGCCGCCAGGATGCGGCCCGGCTGCTGGGCTGGGGAAGGAATACCCTTACACGCAAGCTGAAGGAACTCGAGGGGGCGTGAAAGCTTCCGGCCCGACTACCATTTCCATGGCTTGAGCAGGGCGATGACCAGCACCAGCACGGCTAGAATGAGAAAAAGCTCAACAAACATGACAGTGAGGTAGCAGAAGTGGATCTGACCAGTATTGAATTGCCTGGTTCCATCATAACGGATATCAAGGTTCTGGATGAGGAAGTCCGGGTGCGCTTCGAGCCGGCCTATCTCATCAAGACCATGACGGGTTCAGATGAACGTACCCGCTGGCGCCAGAACATAGAACTGGTCTTTGACAACGGTGAGCTCCTGGAAGGCGGAACCATTGATCTTCCCGCCACCTGCAGTGGTGGCGATGTGGGCGAAAACATCTATACCTACCGGGACATGATTCCCATTCCCCTGGAAAGCCGTGGGCAGGCGCATTGTGATCTTGGCGTGGAGGGCGGTTCCCTGCGTATCCGTGTCCAGGCCGAGGGCGTTCGCCTGCACCGGGAAGCCATGCCAAGGTATATTGAACACCTGCGCGACTGATATCATATCCAGCCAGTATTCTTTGCATTACGCATGGCGGGGTGCTGCATATCCCTCATTGGCCGGGACAGATGGGGAATGAAATCTTGGGGCCGGTGGTGTGTGGAAAGCTGCCCCTGAAACAGCACGTTTACAAAGTCAATCCAGGTCAGCGACAAGGAGGATTGCCGACATATATTATTTCTGGTTCTCAGAGGAGGAATCATGGAACTATACAATGACGGCAAGCACATATGTGTTGCCTTTCGCGATCTCGTACAAGGTGAGGCAGTCCAGGCCAATCAATTCTTTATCGTGCACAATAATCATGCCGCGTTGATTGATCCGGGTGGCGAGCTGACCTATACGGCCCTGTTCATGGCCATGAGCAGCTACATCAATGTCAAGAACCTGGACTATGTGGTAGCTTCCCACCAGGATCCGGATATCGTGGCCTCCCTGAACAAGTGGATGGTTGGCACCAGTGCCAGGGTGGTGGTGCCCGAACTATGGGAACGTTTCATTCCTCATTTCACGAGACCCGGAAAGACCGAGGGAAGGCTTCTGGCCATACCGGATCGCGGTGCCAATCTGGAACTTGGCGATATCAGCCTGAAGGCACTTCCCGCGCATTTCATGCATGCCGAGGGAAATTTTCAATTCTATGATCCCGTGAGCAAAATCCTCTTTTCGGGTGACTTGGGTGCCAACCTTTGTCCTGCGGAAGACCTGGACAAGCCTGTGAATCAACTTAGGGATGTTCTGCCTTACATGGAAGCTTTCCACAAGCGCTATATCAATGGAAACAAGGTGTGTCGCTTTTGGGCAAACATGGTACGGGGATTGGATATCGACATGATCGTGCCTCAGCATGGCCGCGCCTTCACCGGACCGGCCATCGATCAGTTCATTGCCTGGATCGAGCAGCTTCAGTGCGGCATGGATCTGATGACCCAGGATGACTACAGGGTACCCTGAGCGCGGGGGGAGTGGAATGTCAGTAGTTGATGCCCAGCAGCTGCCTGGCATCTTCCAGAACATCTTCCGCGTAGGTTCGAAGTTCCGTTGCCAGTATGCTGTCCGGCGTGTCCAGCCTGAGCTTTCGTAACGCGGGTATCTGGGGCAGGGGCGGTGGCGGGTTACTGTTGTCCTTGCGGGAGATCTGCACACAGGCCCTTGCAGCAATGACGATATCGGTCACCGTAGGTTCACTTCTGCCATGGTCGTGCATCCATTCCGTGGAGTCGCATATGCTCTGTGACAGGGAATGGAAGATATTCCAGTGGGACAGCACCATCCTGCCCGTTTCCTTGCCGAACATCAGGATGCAGTCCTGCAGTTCCTGCGCTGTTATTTCCCGGTAGAAATTGTAAGCGTAACTGATGATGGTGAGTTCACCGGTGTTATGCAGCAGGCCTGTCAGTTGCGCCTCCTCCGGGTTCTTCATGCCAAGTTTCCCGGCGAGATGCCTGGCGACAGAAGCAACCATGATGCTGCGTTCCCAGGCGCTGCGGAAGGCTTCCTGTAGCATGAGCGTGCGGGGATCACGGGATTCCCGGAACAGGTTCATGAAGGTCAGCTTGTGAACCTTCTGGGTTCCCAACTGAAAGACTGCGGACTCGATACTGGTAATAGCGCTGCCCGGACGACCATGGAGCTGTGCGGATTTCAGCAGCTTCAAGGAAAGCACTGGATCCAGCATGGCCGTTTCAATGACTTTTTCGTTGCCCTGTGGTTCCCCCAATATTTTCTGGCTGGTGCTTAGAGCGACGGGATGCCAGGAAAGGAGCATCAGGGTATGCCGGTGCAGGTCTTCATAGATGTGGGCTACCATCTGGGTGGAGAAGTCCGCATTTTCCTCGCTGGTTTCCTCCACCAGATAGTGAGAGGAGATCATTTCCGACGCTTCATCCAGTTCGGTCAGCTCATCCAGCATGTCATTGCTGATTTTCAGGTACTGTACCGGTGTCAGCGCAGTTACCCTGTATCTGCTGGGGCGCAGGCGTGACAGGGGGGAACGTGAAGAGGGGTCGGTGTGCTTGATGACTCTTTGCCGCCCGTCAGCGGCCTCGAGCAACACGTTTCCCTTGAGCAGGAAAATGCTGCTGTTCTCCGTGTCGCCAATATCCATGAGCATGTCCCTTTTCCTGGCATGCAACCACTGGGCATGTTCCAGGATTTCCTCCAGCTGATCCCGGTCCAGGTCTGCCAGGGGAGAGAACCGGTGCAAGGTCTCAATGGATCGGATGTCCTTGTCTTCTTGTTTTGGCATGTCGTCGGTCAGGAAATCCTTGTGTCCAGGGTTTCAAGGGAGCCAGGCGTTCGGCTGAGTTGTTCCATGTTCCTTCAGCAACCGCACTTCGACGGTGCGGGAGTATTCAGCCGCAGGCTCCCGGTCAGCTGTTCCACGCTGGCCAGCCCGTGCCGGTCGAGATAGCCGAGAATGCCCTCGTTTATTCTATTGCATATCAGGGGGTCGTAGAACAGGGCCGTGCCCACGCCCACGGCGCTGGCGCCAGCGATAAGAAACTCGATGGCATCGTCCGGGCCGTTCACGCCGCCCTGGCCGATGATGGGGATGCCATGCTCCCGCGCAACCTGGTACACCTGGTGTACCTTGAGCAGGGCCACGGGCTTGATGGCGGGGCCGGACAGGCCGCCCTGGTTGTTGCCGATGACGGGAGAGCGGCTTTCGATGTCTATGGCCATGCCCATGAGGGTATTGATTACGGCAAAGGCATCCGTGCCCGCCTCTATGCAGCGTTTGGCGTTGTAGGCGATGTCCGTCTGGTTGGGCGACAGCTTGGTTATGAGGGGTTTGTCTGTGACTTTGCGGCAGGTTTCCACCACTCGGGCGGACATCTCCGGATCGTTGCCGAAGGCCACGCCACCTTCCTTCACGTTGGGGCAGGAGATGTTGATTTCGATGGCGTCGATGGGCGAGTCGTCGAACTTGCGCGTGACTTCCTCGTATTCTTCCAGGGTGGAGCCGGAGACATTGGCGATGAAGCGGGTTTCCTCGAAATCCAGCTTGGGCAGGATGTCGCTGATGACCCTGTCCACGCCGGGATTCTGCAGACCAATGGCGTTGAGCATGCCCCCCGGGGTTTCGTAAACCCTGTGCGGCATGTTTCCCGGGCGGGCGCTGCCCGTGGTGCCTTTGAGGCAGATTGCCCCGGCGTCCCGGTTGGAGAATCCTTCGATACGGGTGTATTCTTCGCCAAAACCGACGCAGCCGGACAGCAGCACCAGGGGCGTCTGAAACTTCATGCCGCAGAAGTCCACGGCCAGTCGGGGGTCGCTCATCGGGTCTCCAGGAAGAATCACTTGTTCAGAGTCGTATTGTATCAGCCAGAGATTCCGCCAAACACGGGAAATATCATTCGTCTGTGCGCCAATACCGGTTGCAGCCTGCACCTGGTGCAGCCCCTGGGATTCGAGCTGGATGATGCCCGCCTGAAGCGTGCCGGGCTGGACTACCATGAGTTCGCCAGCGTCCGGCTGCATGCTTCCTGGGAGGAGTTGCAGGAAACCCTGGGGCGGCCCCGGGTGGTGGCCTTCAGCACCAGGTGCTCTGCTTCCCATGCGGATTTCAGCTATGCGCCTGGGGACCTGCTGCTGTTTGGACCGGAGACCCGTGGGCTGCCACGGGATATTCTCGACTTACTGCCCCCGTCTAGTTGCCTGAGAGTGCCCATGCTTCCCGGGCAGCGCAGCCTGAACCTGTCGAACGCCGTGGCGGTGGTGGTTTATGAAGCCTGGCGACAGCAAGGCTTTGCCGGGGCGGAGAAGGGCTGAACAGCCGTCAATCCGTTTCAGGTTTCTGCTCCCGGCCCAGCAGCGCCTTGACGGCAGATGCAGGGTCCATGCCCTCGTAAATGATGCGATAGACGTGTTCGGTAATGGGCATTTCCACGCCCAGGGTCCTTGCCTTGGTGTGGAAGTCCCGGGCGGCGGCCAGACCTTCCACCTCCTGGCCGATGCCCTTGCGTGCTTCCTCTATGCCCTGTCCTTCGGCCAGGGCCAGGCCCATGCGCCGGTTGCGGGATTGATTGTCCGTGCAGGTCAGTACCAGGTCGCCCAGCCCGGCCAGGCCCATGAAAGTATCGTGCTGACCGCCCAGGGCCAGCCCCAGGCGGGTGATCTCCGCCAATCCTCGGGTGATGAGGGCAGCGCGGGCATTGGCGCCGAAACCCAGGCCGTCGGACATGCCGGCGGCAATGGCCATGACGTTCTTGGCGGCGCCGCCCACCTGCACGCCGATGATGTCGTCCGAAGTGTAGGCGCGGAAGGTGTCGCCATGGAGGTAGTCTGCCAGACGCGCGGCGTGTTGCGGATTGCTGGAAGCCACGGTGACGGCGGTGGGCATGCCTTTTGCCACTTCCATGGCGAAGGTCGGCCCCGAAATCACCGCAAGATCCGCTTTGGGAAACTGCTCCCGGGCGACTTCGTGCAGCAGGCGCAGACTGGCGGGCTCCAGACCCTTGGTGGCCCAGCTCAGGGAGGCGGGCGTGGGAGTAATGACGCTGACCTGGCGCAGAACACTGGCGAAGGCGTGGCTTGGGACCACCACCAGGATCTCGTCGGCGGCATCCATGCTCCAGGCCAGGTCGGAAGAGGATGTCAGCTTGTCTGGAAAGGGAATCCCTGGCAGGAAATGCCGGTTTTCCCGTTCCTGTTGCAGCCGCGCGGCGGGTTCGGGCTCATGGCCCCAGAGCCGGACTTCGTGCCCATGTCGCGCAAGCAGTACAGCCAGGGCCGTGCCCCATGAGCCTGCCCCCAGTACCGCGATTCTCGCCCCCTGTGCCATGGCCGGGGTTCCTCAGTGCTCCGCGGAATCGGCTTCCTGCTTCTGCTGCTGCACCTGCTGGGCGTACAGGGCTTCGAAGTTCACCGGCGCCAGCAGGAACTGAGGGAAGCTGCCGCGCACAATGAGGTCGGATATGACTTCCCGGACATAGGGAAACAGGGTATTGGGGCAGAAGATGCCCAGCAGGGGGCCCATTTCCTCTTCGGGGATGCCCCTGGCGAGAAAGATGCCGGCCTGGGTCACTTCGGCCAGGAAAGCGGTCTTGTCCTCGATCTTGGCGGTAACGGTCACGGTGAGGGCGACTTCGATGTTGCCCTCACCCAGATCCTTGACGGCATTGTTCAGGTTGACGTTGATCTGGGGCTTCCATTCCTGCATGAAGATCTCCGGTGAGTTGGGAGTCTCGAAGGAAATGTCCTTGGTGTAGATGCGCTGAATGGAGAACTGGCGCTGGGTTTCTTCTGTCATTTTGAGCTTTCCTGAATTGCTGCGTTGTCGATATATGCCGGGCCAGGGGGCCGGGCATCACTTGCGTTTGATGGGCAGTCCCGCACTCTGCCACGCCATCATGCCGCCGCGCAGATTGTGCACGTCCTTGAAACCGGCCTTCATGAGCATCTTGCAGGCCATGGCGGAACGGGAGCCGGAACGGCAGGCGACGATGATGGGCTTGTCCTTGTATTTCTCCAGTTGCTGAATCTGCTTGGCAAAGCCGTTCAGCGGAATGTTGACGGCATTGACCACGTGGCCCTTGTTGAATTCCGCAATGGAGCGCACGTCCACCATGATGCCATCATTATGGTTGATGAGAGTGGTGCTCTGCAGGGCATCCACGGCGGACTTGTTGACGGGGTCGAAGAAAATGTTCCAGATCAGCGCGCCGGCCAGGGCCACGAAAGTGACCACCAGTAGCGCGTGATTGGAAATGAATTCTGCCAGTTGTTCCATCCGGGTCTCGGGTCTTGCGGAGAAAGGAGCGTGATTATAACGCAACTCCAGCAGGCTGTTGAAAAACTCCAAGAAGGGGCTTTTTCAACAGCCTGCCGCTGGGAATGAGGATTCTCCACAGGGGAACCGACAGAAGGCCGTGCCCAGGGGCGGTTTCAGTGTGAGTGGGTGCAGAACACCTGGCGCATCATGGCGATGAGCTGCAGGGTGCGGCTGTCGGCCACGCGGTAGAACACGCGGTTGGCGTCCTTGCGGGCGTCCAGTATGCCCTTTTCCCGAAGTATGGCGAGGTGCTGGGAGATGTTGCTCTGGGATGAGCCCACCTTGGAAACGATGTCGTGTACGCTGACTTCGTCTTCTCCCAGGGTGCAGAGAATCTTCAGCCTCAATGGATGGGACATGGCCTTGAGGGAGCGTGACGCGCGCTCTATATCGCTGTCGTCCTGTATCAGCGCCATGCTGTCACCGAATTCCTGGATCTTGTTTCTCCGGGAGGAATGCATATCTTTCACGAATGGCCTCTCCAGTTACATCAATACATGCTTGATTAATAACACACTAATACAATAATACACTGTTTTTGTGCGGAAAATGCAAGGGAATTTTTTCTGGGGGGAGCCCGGGGTTCCCGGTTCGAGACAGAGGGCAAAGTTCGGGGGCGAATTCTGGTAAAATTCCCGCCCATTATTGGTTATTGGCTGACACGCGAACTGGATTCCCGACATGAACAATACCCCCCGTCCTGTTGTACTCATCATCCTAGATGGCTGGGGACTGCGTGAGGAAACGGAAAACAACGCCATTGCAGCGGCCCGTACACCGGTGTGGGACCGCCTATGGGCGGAATGCGCCCATACCGCCCTGGAGACTTCCGGCTCCTCCGTGGGCCTGCCCAGTGGACAGATGGGCAACTCGGAGGTGGGGCATCTGAATCTTGGCAGCGGGCGGGTGGTGTACCAGGAATTCACCCGCGTAAGCCGTTCGATTCGCACGGGTTCCTTCTTCACCAACGCCACCCTGGTCGGGGCCGTGGACATTGCCGTGGACAATGATTCCGCCGTGCACATTCTGGGGCTGCTGTCTCCCGGCGGGGTTCACAGCCACGAGGAGCATATTCATGCCATGGTGCGCCTGGCGGCCCAGCGTGGGGCAAAGAAGATCTATGTGCACGCCTTTCTGGATGGCCGGGACATGCCTCCCAAAAGCGCCATGCCGTCCATCAAGGCCATGGACGAAGTCTTTGCCGAAGTAGGGCATGGGCGCATTGCCAGCATCATCGGCCGATACTACGCCATGGATCGCGACCATCGTTGGGAGCGCATCCAGAAAGCTTACGACCTCATTACCCTGGGAGAGGGGGATTACACCGCCCCCAGTGCCGAGCAGGGCCTGGAAATGGCTTACGAGCGCGGCGAGACGGACGAGTTCGTGGATGCCACTGTTATCTTGCCTCCGGGAGAGGAAGCGGTTCGCATAGAAGATGGAGACGTGGTCATCAACATGAACTACCGCTCCGACCGCGCGCGGCAGATCACGCGTCCTTTCATCGAAGAGGATTTCGACGCTTTCGAGCGCCGGGCAAGGCCCAAGCTGGGCAGCTTCGTCAGCCTCACCGAGTACAACAAGGAATGGGATATTCCCGTGGCCTTTCCCGCGGAGCGGCTGGAGAATGTTTTTGGCGAGTACATCTCCCGTCTGGGCCTGCGCCAGCTGCGCCTCGCGGAAACGGAAAAGTATGCCCATGTGACTTTCTTTTTCAATGGCGGCCGGGAGCAGCCTTTTGAGGGTGAGGACCGCATCCTGGTGCCTTCGCCGGATGTGGCCACCTATGACCTGAAGCCCGAGATGAGCGCCCCGGAAGTGACGGATCACCTGGTTAGGGCCATCGAAGACGGCAAATACGATGCCATCATCGTCAACTACGCCAATGGAGACATGGTGGGACATACGGGGAAATTCGAGGCCGCGGTGCAGGCGGTGGAAACCCTGGACGAGTGCCTGGGGCGAGTGACCCGCGCCATCCACAAGGTCGGCGGTGCCATGCTCATTACCGCGGATCATGGCAACTGCGAAAAGATGCTCGATGAAGAAACCGGCCAGCCCTATACCGCCCATACCACCACGCCTGTTCCCCTGGTCTATGTCGGTGAGCGCCCGGCCCGTCTCATGGACGGCGGAGCCCTGTGCGATGTGGCGCCTACCCTGCTGAAAATCATGGGGCTGCCGGTGCCGCCGGAAATGACGGGACATCCCCTGCTGGAATACCTGGACGAGGACCAGGAAAAAGAATCCGAGTGATGCGACGGCGGGCTCCGGTCTGGTGCTTGTTGTCGATCCTGCTTGTCGGAGCCGCTGGTGCCGTGTCAGAACAGGCGGGCGGGGCGGAGGATGTTCGCCAGCACCAGGAACAACGTGAGCGCCTGCGCAAACAGATTCAGGCGCTGCAGGCCGACATCAGCCGGGTTCAAGGGCAGAAAGACAGCCTGACTGCGGAGCTGGCGGACCGGGAACGGGAAATGAGCCTCCTGCACCGGAAGCTGCGGGATCTTGGGCGCCAGCTCCAGCAACTCCAGGATCAACTTCTTCAGGCGCAGTCCAGGCGTCGGCAACTTGGCGAAGCCATGCGCCGGGATGCCGACAGGCTCGCCAGACTGCTGCGTTCGGCCTATGTGGCCGGTCGCCAGGAACGCCTGAAGCTGTTTCTCAACCAGCAAGACCCAGCCGCCCTCAACCGCATGCTTGCCTACCATGATTACATCAGCCGGGCGCGTGCCGGCCAGCTGCGGAAGCTGCGAGCCGACGCGGAGGAGCTGCGACAGCTGACGGAGCGCATCGTCGGGCAGCAGCAGGCGCTGCAGCAGGCCAGGCTGCGCCAGCAGGAACAGACCCGTCAGATGGAGGCCCGGCAGCAGGAGCGCCGCCGGCTGCTGGCGCAAATCGAGAAGAGTCTTTCGGAAAAAGGCCGGAAGCTGGCGCGCTGGCAGGAAGATGAGCGCCGCCTTGGTCAGCTGCTGGAGCAGATAGAGTCTGCCCTGGAGAACCTGGATTTTCCCGAACAGAAAGGATTTCGCGAAAGCCGCGGCAGTCTTTCCTGGCCCCTGCGCGGCAGGTTGCTGAAGCGTTTTGGCGCGGAGAAAATCGGCAACTTGCGTTGGGACGGGGTTATAATCGACGCAAAGGCGGGTGACAGCGTCCGGGCGGTTCATGCCGGGCGGGTGGCATGGGCAGACTGGCTGCGCGGCTATGGCCTGCTGATGATCGTCGAGCACGGTGACGGTTTCATGACCTTGTATGGCAACAACCAGAGCCTGTTCAAGGAAACCGGTGACTGGGTGGAGACGGGCGAGGTCATCGCCCAGGCAGGTGACGGGCGCATGGGAGGCAGCCCCGGAATCTATTTCGGCATCAGGCACAAGGGCAGGGCTCTCGACCCGGTGCGCTGGTGCGGCAGACGCAAATGACAAAGAGACAGGATATGCTGATATGAACAGACGGGTGTCATGGCTGGTTTATTGGATGATTCTGGGCCTGTTACCCCTGCCCGAACTGCTGGCCAAGGAAACCTCCGTCGAAGAAAAAGGGCTGCCCCTGAAGGAGCTGCGCATCTTTGCCGAGATTTTCGGGCGGGTACAGCAGGACTACGTGGAGCCCGTCACGGATCGTGAACTGCTGGATCATGCCATTCGCGGCATGCTGGAAGGCCTGGACCCCCATTCCGCCTTCCTGGACGAGAAGCATTTCAAGGAGCTTCAGGAAGGCACCAGCGGTGAATTCGGCGGTCTGGGGATAGAAGTCGGCATGGAAAACGGCTTCATCAAGGTCATTTCCCCCATCGATGACACCCCGGCGCAGAAAGCCGGTATCAAGGCGGGCGATCTCATCATTCGCCTGGATGAAAAGCCCGTGAAGGACATGAGCCTGAGCGACGCCATCAAGATCATGCGAGGCAAGCCCGGCACTTCCATCACCCTCACGGTGCAGCGGGAAGGGGAGCACAAGCCCCTGGTCTTCAAGATCGTTCGGGCCGTCATCAAGCAGGCCAGCGTTAAATCGCGCATGCTGGCGCCGGGGTTTGGTTATGTGCGCCTGACCCAGTTCCAGGCGCCCACGGCGGAGGACATGCTGGCGGCCATACGCAAGCTGGAGAAAGAGAATGGCGGGCCTCTGAAGGGCATGGTGCTGGATTTGCGCAACAATCCCGGCGGTGTGCTGCAGGGTGCGGTGGCGGTGAGTGATGCTTTTCTGGAAGATGGTCTGGTGGTCTATACCCAGGGCCGGGCGGAAAGTTCCGCCCTCAAGTTCCATGCCCGGCCCGGTGACGTGCTCAATGGTGCCCCACTGGTGGTATTGGTGAACGAGGGATCGGCCTCGGCGTCAGAGATCGTCGCTGGTGCACTCCAGGATCACAAGCGGGCGGTCATCATGGGGCGCACCACCTTCGGCAAGGGTTCGGTGCAGACCATCATCCCCATCAGCAGTAAGATAGCCATCAAACTCACCACGGCCAGATACTACACGCCCAACGGACGCTCGATTCAGGCGGAAGGCATACAGCCGGATATCGAACTGAGCAAGGTCAAACTCAAGGAACTCAAGAAGAGCCTGTTGCAGGTGAAGGAGGCGGACCTGGCGGATCATCTCGCCAATCCCAATGGGGGCGACAAGGCCCGAAAGGGAGAGAAGCTGAAAGATGGAAAAAAGAAAAAGAAGCTCCTCGAGGAAGACTACGAACTGAACGAGGCCCTCAACTTGCTCAAGGGCATTGCCATCTTCACCAAAAAGTAGATGAGCTTCCGGTTTTTTCCGCCGCCAGGCGGTTAGTCTGAACTTTTCGCGGTACTATTTTGACTCACGGGAGGAAATGGCATGGCGCGGGTGCTGATACCCCTGGCCCAGGGTTGTGAGGAACTTGAAGCGGTAACGGTCATCGACCTGTTGCGGCGAGCCGGTATAGAGGTGGTGACCGCCGGTCTGGAAGAAGGTCCGGTGACCTGCAGCCGCGGGGTGGTACTGGTGCCGGATACCACGCTGGATGCGGTTCTGGAGGATGATTTCGACATGATGGTGCTGCCAGGGGGGCTGCCCGGCGCGGACCATCTGAACAAGGATCCCCGCATCATCCGTCTTCTCAGGCAGCTGGCCGAGAGGGGGAAATACACTGCCGCCATCTGCGCGGCGCCCAAGGTGCTGGCCAGCGCCGGGCTGCTGCAGGGCAGGCGGGCCACTTCCTATCCCGGCGTGCTGGATGCGTTGGAGCTTCCCGATACCACTCGCAGGGATGACCCCGTGGTCGTGGATGAGCGGGTTATTACGTCCCGGGGACCGGGAACAGCCATGGACTTCGCTCTGGAACTGATAGAGAAACTGGCGGGAGGCGAACAACGCGATGCCGTCGAATCCGCGCTTGTGCGGCCGTAGCCGGACAAATTGCCTGGGAATATCATGTTGAGGCGCAGAGGAAATATCTGGGTTTGGATCATCGGCATCCCCGTCATTCTCGGCGGCCTGGCGCACTGGGGATTCCATTACTTCGTCAAGTCGCGCGTGGATGCCTTTATCCTGGAAGCCGCGCCCCGCGCCGCCATTCAGTATGAGACGCTGGACACCAGTCTGGCCGGGAACATTGCCTTGGGCAATGTCAGTATCCTGCCCACGGGATTCGATGAGGGTGTTACCGTGCGCACGATCCAATTGCATGGGCCCGATGTCTTTTCCTATCTCCTCCGGCGCCTGCCTGTGGTGGGAGAGGAAGGCGCTCCTCCCGAGTTCCTGGAGCTTGTCATGCGGGACATGGTGCTGGACATATCAGGCGGCAGGGCGGCCTCGCTGGATGAAAAACTGGCGAAGGCCAATGCCGAGGCGGCACGGAACCGGGATGTCTGCAAACCCGGCGGTAGCGCATCCTTCAGCCAGTTACAGGAGCTGGGCGTGGAGCAGTTGCGGGGTGACAGCAGGATGAGTTACCGCCACATTGCCCATACACAGAAACTGTACGTGGATGTGGAGGGTGAGTTCAGGGGCCTGCAGAAGCTGAGCCTGTCCATGGAGCTGAACAATGTGCCGGCCCTGGATATGCGCAAGATCATGGGTGTCGCCCTGGCAAACCTGAAGATCAACTACTATGTCGAGCCGGAGTTTGGCCGGCGGATTACTGAATACTGTGCCGGGAAGCGGGGGCTTTCCCCGGAGCAGTATTCCGAGCTGCTTGCGGAAGAAATGATTCGTGAAATGAGCCGCAATGGCATCATCCTGGGCTATGGGCTGACATGGGCATTGAAAAATTACGTAAAACACTGGGGAGATCTGATGATAGAACTCAGTCCCCCGCGCCCGCTGGGCATGCCGAGCCTGATGCGCCTGTCCAGAGCGGAATTGTCCGAGAAGCTGGGGCTGCAGCTTGCCATCAACGGCCAGTTGGTAACCGACCTGTACTTTAGCATCCATGAAGCTGCCCCCCTGCTGCGGAAACAGGGGGACAATACAAAGCAAAAGGTGACGAAGCCGCGTATTCGATACAGGTGGGAGTACCGCAATGTCTCCCCCGGCCGCCTGCATTCCTATATGGATCACCTGGTGCGTATCCGCACGGTCAGCGGCGTCGTTCACGAGGGAAAACTGGTGGGAACCAGTGATAACAGGATTTCCGTGCAGAAAAAGATCAGTGGCGGAAAGTTCATTGCCCACCTGGTACCGGAGAACATACGTTCAGCCCAGGTACGGGTGAAGGTGAAAGTCGAACCCGAAGAGTCAGCGGCGAAGGAGACTGCTGCCAAGCAGGCCGATGCCGAGGAGGCCCAGTCCGCTGCTGAGCAGGGTGAGGGCGCCGGCGGAAATCAGTGAGCTGCCCAGGCCAGCGAGAACCGCCGCGCTGACGATGAGGGCGCTGCCGCCAATGCTTTGCCGGGTGCGCCGCTGTTCCAGTTTCATGTCCCGGCGCAGGGCGCTCAGTTCTTCCGAGTGCCAGTTCAGGCGCAGCTTGCCTTCCTCGGCATTCTTCAATACCCGGTAGGCCAGGCGGGGAATCTCCGGCAACTGTTCGGAGGCTTGAGGCAGGGATTCTTTCATGCGGCGCAGGAAAGCCTTGGGCCCCACCTGTTCCGACAGCCATTTCTCCATGAAGGGCTTGGCGGTGGCCCATAAATCCAGTTCCGGGTAGAGCATGCGGCCCAGGCCCTCGATGTTGAGCAGGGTCTTCTGCAATAGCACCAGCTGGGGCTGCACCTCCATGTCGAAACGCCGGGCCGTCTGGAACAGGCGCAGCAGGAAATGGCCGAAGGATATGTCCGCCAGGGGTTTTTCCCAAATGGGCTCGGAGACCGTGCGTATGGCCGCTTCGAATTCCTCCACCCGGGTGCCTTCGGGCACCCAGCCGGATTCCACGTGCAGTTCCGCCACCCGGCGGTAGTCCCGGTGGAAGAAGGCCAGGAGGTTTTCTGCGAGATAGCGCTGATCCTCGGTGGTGAGGGTGCCCATGATGCCGAAATCCACGCTGATGTAGCGGCCGCCGGGTTCTACGAAGATGTTGCCCGGATGCATGTCGGCGTGGAAGAAATTGTCACGGAACACTTGGGTGAAGAAAATTTCCACGCCCCGCTCCCCCAGCAGGGCCATGCTCACCCCCTGGGCCTTGAGCTTGTCCACCTCGTCCACGGGGGTGCCGTAGACGCGCTCCATGACCATGACATTGCTGCGGCAGTAGTCCCAGTACACCTTGGGAATGTACAGCATCTCGCTGTTCTCGAAATTGCGCCGCAGCTGGGAGGCGTTGGCCGCCTCGCGCATCAGGTCCAGTTCGTCGAAGATGGTCTTCTCGTATTCCTCCACCACTTCCACGGGGCGCAGGCGGCGGGCTTCCTTCGAGTATTTCTGCGCCAGCCGGGCCAGGGTGTACATGAGATCCACGTCCTTGCGTATGGCTTTCTCTATGCCTGGGCGCACCACCTTGACGATGACTTTCTCGCCGCTGTGCAGGGTGGCGGCGTGCACCTGGGCGATGGACGCGGAGGCCATGGGTTCCGCCTCGAAGCTGGCAAAAATATCTTCCACCCTGCCGCCCAGGGCCTTCTCCACGATGGTTCTGGACTGCTCGGCGGGGAAGGGCGGCACGTTGTCCTGCAGCTTGACCAGTTCCTCGGCAATGTCGTCCGGGAGAAGGTCGCGTCGGGTGGAAAGAATCTGACCGAACTTGATGTAAATGGGGCCCAGGTCTTCCAGGGTGCGCCGGATACGCACGCCGTAGCCGGGACGTTGGCCTTTCTGCAGCCAGTAGAAAGGGGACAGGTAACGGAAGAAGCGGACAGGACGGAACAGGTGGGCGGCGAGAATGAACTCGTCCAGGCCATGCTTGGCCAGCACCCAGGCGATATGCACCACGCGCATGCCCTGGCGCAGGGGGATCATGCGTCTTTCTCCTGCTGCTGTTTCAGCAGCTGGATGCGGGCTTCCAGGCGGTCCGTAGCCTCGCGCAGCTCATCCACCCCGGAAACGAAAGCTTCCACTTCCAGGGGGTGCGGCAGGAGATGAGCTTCTTCCACCAGGTACTCGGCCAGGTCGGCTTCCAGGCGGGAGCCCGTGTTTTTCGCCCACCAGGCGGCGTGCCGGGCGGCATTGCCGACCTGATGGGCGATGATATCTCCGGTGAAGCGGGCCAGCTGTTCTTCCCAGTCGATGTCCAGGCTGCCCAGGGTGGCGCCGAAATCATGGGCCAGTCCCGTGTCTCCGCTGATGCTCACCCGTCCGGCGAACAGCTGGCGGCTTCCCTGTGTCTTGTCACTGCTGCGCAGCAGGTCCAGGGGGCTGCCGCTGAGCAGGGCGTCCGGCTCGCCTTCCATGCTGCCCAGCAGCTGCAGATTTCCCTGTTGGTCCGGCACGAAGTACAGGGTGATCTCTGGTCCTCGCAGATGCAATCCTATGGCGCGGCCATGATGGCGGGCCAGTTTCTTCCGGGCAAAGGGATCCAGCCGCAGCAGGGTGTTGATGCTGCTTTCCAGGGTTGCCAGGGCCAGGTCGCGCGTGGACATGAACGCTTAGAGTTTAAATCCACGATGGATGGCGACGATGCCGCCGGTGAGATTGTGATAATCGCAGTTTTCGAAGCCCGCATCTTCCATCATGCCGCGCAGGGTCTCCTGGTCCGGATGCATGCGGATGGACTCGGCCAGGTAGCGGTAGCTGTCCTCGTCGTGAGTCACCAGCTTGCCAATCTTGGGCAGCAGGGTGAAGGAGTACAGGTCGTACAGTTTTTCCAGGGGCTTGACCACGGGCTTGGAGAATTCCAGCACCAGGGCCCGGCCGCCGGGGCGGAGGGCGGCATACATGGCGTTCAGGGCCTTCTGCTTGTCGGTGACATTACGCAGGCCGAAACCGATGGTGATACAGTCGAAGCTGTTGTCGGGAAATGGCAGTTGTTCGGCGTTCACCTGGGCGTAGCCGATGTTGCCGGCGCGACCGTGATCCAGCATGCGGTCGCGGCCGGTGACCAGCATGTTGGCGTTGATGTCGGTCATCACCACCAAGCCCTCGGGGCCCACCAGGCCCGCGAAGCGGTCGGCCAGGTCGCCGGTGCCAGAGGCCAGATCCAGCACCTGCTGGCCGGCGCGCACGCCTGACAGCTCCACGGCAAAGCGCTTCCACAAGCGATGCACGCCGAAGGACATGAGATCGTTCATGAGGTCGTAGCGGGAGGCCACGGAATCGAATACGCCGCGCACCAGCTCGGCCTTTTCTTCCTTCGGCACCTTGCGGTAACCGAAATGGGTTTCTTCTCTTTGTTCGCTCATGTTCCTGTTCAGGGTAGGTCGGGCTTCAGCCCGACAAATAGCGCCGAACCGGGAATGACTGTCGGCCTGAAGCCCGACCTGCGGTCCGACCGACCTCAGGAAGCCGGGTCCTGACGGGTGTACCCCACTTCCTTCAGTTCATCGAGATACTGCTGCCAGTACCGGTCATAGTTCTTCCCCAGATTATACAGGGTTTCCCAGGAGTAGATGCCGGTGTTGTGCTCGTCGTCGAAGTGCAGCACGATGGCGTAGTTGCCCACGGGTTCGATCTGGTCGATGTTCACTTTCTCTATGCCTGTGGGCACCTTGCGCTGGCCGGGGCCATGGCCCATGACCTCCGCGGATGGAGAGAAGGCTCGCAGGTATTCCGCCGGGAGCTTGAAATTGGAGCCGTCGTCGAAGGTGATTTCCAGCACCCGGGAGACCCGGTGCAGGTTGAGTTCGGTTGGGACAGGATGAGACATGGATGCTTCCTTGGAACAGATTGCAATGCAGGCAATTATGCATCAAAACAGGCGGTTTATGGCACACAGTTCATCCGGGTTAATATTGGGTCTGGTGTGTCGTGGATTGGGGGGATATTCATGAAGTGTCCAGGGTGCCGCTTGCCGGTTGCAGCGGTCATGCTGTTGCTGCTCCTAGTGTCAGGCTGTGTGGGGCGGCAGCCGGGCCTTTCCTCGAGCGCCGACATAACTGACCGGTTTGAGGTGGCCTGGGCGCCCTGGAATGAGGCGCATGTGAAGGACATTCCCGCCTATGTGGAGCATCTGGATTTTCGTCCTGTCCGAAAGGTGCGCAACCTGGACAGATATGACCGGGAAATCTGGTTGAAGGCGAGGATGCCATTTTCCGGTGGGGCAGTGCTGGAACTGCCCGTATACATGCTGGGCCGGGTGGATGTCTGGTTTCGCATGGCTGATGGCAGCCTGCTTCATGATCGTTCCGGTACCTGGTATCCCTATGTGGAGAGAAGGCAGAAACATGCGGGCATAGCGTTTCCTCTGCCCGGGGATGGCTCTGCAAAAGAATTGCTGATGCGTATCCGCACCGGCGCGCCGGTGAATTTCACCGCTTTGCTGTGGGATAGCGAGTCATGGCAGGACCACATCTTCGCCCGCAAGGTCTGGTACGGGCTGTTTTTTGGCGGAATGCTGGCCCTGTTTCTGTACAACCTGTTTTTTGCCTTTTCCCTGAAAGACACCTCTTTCCTGTTCTATGTGGCCTACATGGCCTGCCTGGCTTTGTCTGTAATGCTCTACAGCGGCCTGGCCGAGGAATATTTCTGGCCAACCGGCAAGACAATCTCCCTGGTGCTTCTGGTGGCGGCACTGGGCTCGTTCTTTGGCGTGGGCTTCGTCAATCGTTTCCTTGGTGTGCAGGCCCGGTATCCAAGACTCTATTGGTTATCCACCCTGGTGGCCGGAACCGGGGTGCTGCTGGGAACAGGCATCACCTTGCAGCTTTCGTTCCTCGATCAGCCCTTCATCGTGCCCCTGATGCACCTGATTTTCGTGCTGGGACCCAGCTATTACCTCGGTATATCCTTCTACAGCTATTTCAAGGGCGTGCGCCAGGCGCGCTTTCTGGTGCTGGGAATGAGCACCTTGCTTGCCTCGCTGTTCGTGTATTTTCTGTTTACCTACGGGTATGTGGCCTACAGCAGCCATGTATATCACGTCCTTGAAGTCGGGTTGCTCGTGGATGCCTTGCTGCTGTCTCTGGCGCTGTCCGACCGCATCAAGTTTCTTACGGAGGAGAAGCAGCGCCTGGATCGGAAATATGCCGAGATGCAGAAACAGTTTGCCCGGGAGATGATTCGTATCGAAGAGCAGGAAAAGAAGAAACATGCCTCCATATTGCATGACAGCGTGGGACATGGCCTGCTGGTAATTCGTCAGCAACTGGACGATTTCCTGCGCAGGCATGGGGACGAAACGAGCGCCGCGCCTATTGCCGCCATGCAAAAACAGTGTTCGGAGGTGATGAATGAAGTACGCAGCCTGTCACATGAGCTGCATCCCCATATCCTGTCCAAGCTGGGTCTGAAAACCGCGCTGATGGCGGTTTTCAAGCGCTCATTTCAGCATCGCAACATCAGCTGGATGGCGGACATCGCGGATGACCTTGGGTTGCCTGCCAGTGTTGAGACGGCCATCTACCGTATTGCCCAGGAAGCCATCAGCAATGCATTGAAATATGCCGAGGCAAGTGAGTTTTACTTCTCCCTGACACGAAACGATGAGGGTGTGGAGGTGGAAATCAAGGATGATGGCAAGGGGTTTGCCCAAGAGCAGGAACCCAGGGGGCTGGGCCTGAAAATGATGGAGGGCCATGTGCGTTTGCTGGCTGGGGCGTTTCAATTGCGAAGCGAAATGGGCGAAGGCACGGTCATCCGTTTCTCCATACCTTGCTGAAAGGGGGCTACAGGGCGTCTTTGGCGAACTGCAGGAGCTGGTGGGGGCCTTTGAGGTCGAGCTTGGTGCAAATGTTGCTGCGGTGATTCTGTACCGTGCGATAGCTGATGCCAAGATCCCGGGCAATCTCCTTGCTGGTCTTGAACCTGGCCACGGCTTCCAGAACCTGGCGTTCCATGTCCGTTAGGCTTGCAAGCTGGCGCTGTTGCTCGCCATGCAGTGAAGGACTGATCTTTACGTGCGCGCCCAGGGAAGGGCTTATATAAGTATTGCCGCTGCGGACCTGTTCCAGGGCGCTGATCAGGGTCTGTCCCGCCTCGTCTTTGAGCACATAGGCTTTTGCTCCCAGTTCCAGGGCCTTTTCCAGATAGGCTTCGTCATCGTAGCTGGTCAGTATGATGACGGCAGTTTCCATCCCGGCGGCGGTGATGTTTTTCAGAATGTCCAGCCCATCCATCCCGGGCAGTTCCAGGTCCAGCAGCAGCAAATCGGGCTTGAGATGCGTTACCTGGGTCAGGGCCGACAGGCCGGTTTCTGCTTCCGCCATGATGGCGATCCAGGGCAGTTCGGACAATATATGCCTTACCCCGTGCCGAAAGATGGGGTGGTCATCGGCAATGATCAGTGTCTTTTGCTCGGGACTCATTTTCCATGTGCCGGGGTGAAGTCTGGGCTCATGGCCGAATAATAGATTCATTTCCCCTCCTTGCCTATGAGTACATGTGCTCAGTGCTCTAGGTATTCGCGTCCAGTTACATGCATCAACCCGGCTGCTAACCTGAATTCCAGCCGGTTGCAGGGATTGGACACCCACCGGGGAGTCACAGCCCCGGGGTCCGACGTCTTCTGCACCAGAACTCACATGGGTTCGCATTGGGTTCAGGCGATCCATACAGTGATATCAGTAACATTGTTCCACCAGAGGGGAATCATGAAAAAGGTAACAGCAAGAATTGGATACAGGCCGCTGGTTCTGGCCATGATGGGCATATTGTCGGCGGGAAACGTCCTGGCGGAGGATGAATCAGATCTTCGGGTGGCGGAACTTGCCGCCGCGGTCTATCCCTGCTCGGGGACGACCTTTAACGATGTGAGCAGTAATCACTGGGCCTGCGGCTATATCGAAGAGCTGATGAATCTCAATATCACCCAGGGGTGTGTTCAGGATGATCCGGGCACGCCGGAAAATGAGGCAGCCTACTGTCCCAGCGCCACGGTCACCCGGGATCAGATGGCGGTGTTCTTCGTGCGTGCCCTGGAGGAAACGCTGTTCGATATTCTGGATGGTGCGGGCAATGGCCTGGATGCGGACCTCCTGGATGGGCAGCACGGAGATTACTACCGGGACTGGAACAATATGACCAATATCCCCACGGACATCGCCAACGGGGATGCGGATACCCTGGGCTTCCTTGTTTGCGGAGATGGGGAGGTGGCCAAGTTCCAGGATTCCACCCTCAGCTGGGTCTGTGGCACCGACCAGGTGGGCACCGGCGGTGGTGGTGATATCACCGGTGTGGCTGCGGGCACGGGCTTGAGCGGTGGCGGCTCCAGCGGAGACGTGACCCTGAGCGTACAGGTGCCCCTGGCACTCTCCGGCGCTGACAGCGGCGCGGTGATTACGGGAACCAACAGTGAGTCCACGGGATCTCCGGTGGGCGTCAAGGG
>JALVEW010000221.1 GCA_027030425.1 Sedimenticola sp. | reverse complement strand
CTGTTTACCCTGCGCCTGCCACTGACCCGGGCGGAGGCCCCGGATCTGGCATTCCGCCTGAAGACCTATGCCTCAGGCCATTACCTGCGCGACAATGTGCGCAAGCTCGTTTCCAACCGCAACATCTGGCTGTCCATCATCGGCCTGTCCGTGTTCTGGGGGATTTCCCAGGTGGTGCTGGCCGCTTTTCCCGCCTACGCCAAGGAATACCTGGGTGAAACCAATACCGTGGTCATTCAGGGACTCATGGCCGCCTCGGGCATCGGCATCATCATCGGCTCCCTGATTGCCGGGCAGGCGTCCAGGCACAGCATCGAAACGGGACTCATTCCCCTGGGCGCCCTGGGCATCGTGTTCAGCCTGTTCTTGACGCCGCAACTGGATTCCAGTCTGCTCCTGGGCCTGGATTTTCTGCTGCTGGGCGTGGCCGGCGGCCTGTTCATCGTGCCCCTGAACGCCCTCATCCAGTTTCATGCCGGCGAACGGGAACTTGGCACGGTGCTGGCGGGCAACAACTGGGTGCAGAACCTGGTCATGCTGGCCTTTCTGGGCCTGACCGTGGCCTTCGCCCTGACAGGCATGAGCAGCGTAGGCCTGTTCCACCTGCTCACCCTCACGGCCCTGGCCGGCGCCCTCTACACGGTCTGGCAGCTGCCCCAGTCCCTGGTGCGCTATCTCATCAGCCGTCTGTTTGCCGGGGGCTACCGCATCCGCGTCATGGGCTTCGACAACCTTCCGGGCCAGGGCGGCGTTCTCCTGCTTGGCAACCATATCAGCTGGCTGGACTGGGCCATGGTGCAGATCGCCTGTCCCCGGCCCATCCGCTTCATCATGGACCGCAACCTCTACCAGCGCTGGTATCTGAAGTGGTTCCTGGATTTCTTCGGCGTGATTCCCATCGGCCCGGGGCACAGCAAGGAGGCCCTGGCGCAGATCGGCGAGCTACTGAGGCAGGGCGAAGTGGTCTGCCTGTTCCCGGAAGGGGCCATCAGCCGCAACGGCCAGCTGGGAAGCTTCAAGAAAGGTTTCGAGCGGGCAGTGGCGGAACTGACCGATAAGGATGGCGTGATTCTGCCCTTCTACCTGCGTGGTCTGTGGGGCAGCCGTTTCTCCCGCTCCAGCCAACAACTGCAGCAGAACCGCCGCCGCGGCCTGCGCCGGGAAGTCATTGTCGCCTTTGGCAAGCCCCTGCCACTCCATGCCAGCGCCATACAGGTCAAGCATCAGGTCGCCGAGCTTTCCATCAGCGCCTGGGAAGCCCATACCCACAGCCTGGAGCCCGTGGCCCTGCGCTGGCTGCGCATGGCCAAACGCCGGGGGAGTGCCGATGCCGTGAGCGAAGCCCGGGGTGGCAAGAGCCTGTCGGCCCGCCGCTTCGTCACCGCGGTGCTGGCCTTTTCGCGCCTGATCCGCCGGCGCAGCCCGGAACAGAACATCGGCCTGCTCCTGCCCACCAGCACCCCGGGGCTGATCACCAATATGGCGGTATTGCTCCTGGGCAAGACCGTGGTCAATCTCAATTTCACCGCCAACCTGGCGGCACTGCAGGCCAGCCTGGACAAGGCGGAAATCCGCTCCATCTACACATCCCGGCAATTCCTGAAGAAATTGGAACACAAAGGCGTGAATCTCGCCCCCCTGTTCCGGCATGTGGAAGTCTTCTATCTGGAAGATATGGCCGGGGAAATCCGCCCGGCGGGAAAACTGTTCTTCCTGGCCTGCGCCAGCCTGATGCCGGCATCCTGGCTGTATGCCCTGTTCGGCAGACGGGTGTCCATCGAACAACCTGCCGCCATCCTGTTCTCCAGCGGCAGCGAAGGCGCGCCCAAGGGCGTTATGCTCAGCCAGCGCAACATACTGGCCAATATCCTTCAGGTCTCCGACATGCTGGACACCCGCGGCGACGACTGCCTCATGGCCACCCTGCCCCTGTTCCATGCTTTCGGTCTCACGGTCACCGGCCTCAT
>JALVEW010000220.1 GCA_027030425.1 Sedimenticola sp. | reverse complement strand
CCAGTCCCCTCAAGCCCGCCCTGACCCTGGCGTTTACCGATCCTGTGTGGGTGCGGACTTACCTGCCCGAAACCCTGCTGGGGAAAGTGAAGCCGGGCATGCGCGCCACCATCACCAGTGACAGCTACCCGGACAGGAACTATGCTGCCTGGGTAGGTTACATCTCACCCACGGCGGAATTCACCCCCAAGAACGTGGAGACGCCGGAGCTGCGCACGCGCCTGGTCTACCAGATGCGCGTCTTCGCCTGCAATACCAATGAGGAGCTGCGCCTGGGCATGCCCGCCACGGTGCAGATCGACCTTCAGGCGGCCGTCGGCGACATTCCAGACTGCCAGAAGCCCTGACATGAGCCAGCCCGCGCTCATTCTGCGCGATGTACGCAAATGCTTCGGCGAGGGAGAGCATGCCCGCTGCGCCCTGGACGGGGTGAACATCGAGGTGGCGCCGGGGAGCGTCACCGGACTCATCGGCCCGGATGGGGCGGGCAAGACCACCCTCATGCGCCTGTGCTGCGGCCTGCTGAAGCTGGATGGCGGCAGCATCCAGACCCTGGGCATGGACGTGGCGGACCAGCCGGCGGCGGTGCAGGCGGCCGTGGGCTACATGCCCCAGCGCTTCGGCCTGTACGAGGATCTCAGCGTCCAGGAGAACCTGGACCTGTATGCTGACCTCCAGGGTGTGCCTGTCCAGAAACGACCGGCGCGCTATGCCCGCCTCATGGAGATGACCAAGCTGGCTCCCTTCACCAGCCGTCTGGCGGGCAAGCTCTCGGGCGGCATGAAGCAGAAGCTGGGGCTGGCCTGTGCTCTGGTGCGCCCGCCCCGCCTGCTGCTGCTGGATGAGCCCACGGTGGGGGTGGACCCCGTGTCCCGCCGGGAGCTGTGGGAAATCGTTTACAGCCAAGTGCGTGAAGCCGGTATGAGTGTGCTTCTGAGCACAGCTTATCTCGACGAAGCAGAGCGCTGCGACCAGGTCATCCTGCTGCACAAGGGCAGGGTGCTCGGCCAGGCGTCCCCCGGGCGTTTCAGCCAGAGCCTCAAGGGCAGGGTCTGGGAAGTGTCCGCTGAGGGCATGCGCCCCCGACGCCTGCAGGCGGATCTGGTGCAGCAGGCAGGTATCAGTGATGCCATTATCAACGGCGACAGGGTGCGCATCATCACCCGGGAAGGCTTTGAGCCGGATGCGGCAAGCCTGTTGCCGGGGCAGCCGGGCTTGCAGGTTGAGGCGGTGCCGCCCCGTTTCGAGGATGCCTTTATCGACCGTCTGGGAGGTGCTGGCGAAGGACGGCATGCCACCCCGGCGATTGGCCAGGTGGCGGTGGGGGACTACCCCGGTGATCCCATCGAAGTGGAGCGGCTGGAACGGTGCTTTGGCAACTTCGTGGCGGTGAAGAAGGTGAGTTTTTCCGTGAAACGCGGCGAGATCTTCGGCCTCCTGGGCGCCAATGGCGCGGGCAAGACCACCACCTTCCGCATGCTATGTGGCCTGCTGCCCCTGTCTTCGGGACGGGTGTCCGTGGCCGGCCATGACCTGCGCACGGCGTCGGCCCGTGCCAGAAGCCGTATAGGCTACATGGCCCAGAAGTTCTCCCTGTACGCCAACCTGACTGTGGCCCAGAACCTGAAGTTCTTCTCCGCAGCTTACAACCTGCGCGGCAGCCGCCAGCGCGAACGCATTCAGTGGGCATTGCAGGGCTTTGAGCTGGCGCCTTATGCTGACGTCAATGCCGGCACCCTGCCCCTGGGCTACAAGCAGCGCTTGGCCTTTGCGGCTGCCCTCATGCACGAACCGGAGATCCTGTTCCTGGACGAGCCGACGTCCGGGGTGGACCCCCTGGCCCGGCGGGAATTCTGGGCCCGCACCAACGCCCTGGCGGAAGCCGGGGTGACGGTGCTGGTGACTACCCATTTCATGGAAGAGGCGGACTACTGCGACCGCCTGGTCATCATGGCCGAAGGGGCAGTGCTGGCGGA
>JALVEW010000219.1 GCA_027030425.1 Sedimenticola sp. | reverse complement strand
AACTGCGCCATGCCCAGCGTTTTGCCAACATGGATACCATGCAGTGTCTGATGCACATTGGCGAGGCGGTGGAGCGGGCCAACCAGTCCGTATACACCCTGGCCAAGAGCAAGGAAGAGCTGACGGGTATGGGCACCACCCTGGTGCTGGCCCTGTTCCACGATGACCGGGTTTTCTATGCCCACGTGGGGGATTCGCGCATCTACCTGTTGCGCAACAACAGGCTCATGCAGCTGACCCGCGACCATTCCCTCATCCAGGAAGTGCTGGACCATGGCATCTTCCCCAACCGGGGCGAGGCCAGGGAGGCCGGGGTGGGGGAAAATGTGCTCACCCGCAGCCTGGGCTTCACCCTGGAGATCAACGTGGATGTGAATGAGGCGGCGGTGTGCGAGAACGACCTGTTCCTGTTCTGCAGTGACGGCCTGACGGGGCCGGTGAAGGAATCCACCATCCAGCAGCTCATGAGCCGCGAAGAACTCTCCCTGGAGAGCCGTGCACGGGCCCTGGTGCAGGCCGCCAAGGACGGGGGAGGCCGGGACAATATCTCCCTAGTGCTGGCTAGGCCCCTGATTTCCGCGGGTGATCGGGAATAGCGCTTTCCGAAGCTGTATGCAGACCGGGCTTCAGGCTGACATTTCCTGTGTCGCCCTACAGTTTTTTCAGTTCGTAGAGCAGTTCCAGGGCCTGGCGGGGCGTCAGGTCGTCAGGGTCGATTTCCTTCAGTCTGTCCAGGGCTGGTGATGAGGGCGCCGGCGGTTCTTCCGCCAGTTGCAGGGCAAGTTGGGGCGTGTCCTGCTCCGCGTGCCGCCGCGCCGCGTTCTCCAGCTCCCGCAGGCGTTCGCGCGCCCGCTGTATGACTTCCCTGGGCACCCCCGCCAGGGCCGCCACCTGCAGGCCGTAACTCTGGTTGGCCGGGCCTTCCTTCACCGCGTGCATGAACACGATGCCTTCGCCGTGCTCCACGGCGTCCAGATGCACGTTGGCCACGCCGGGGTGTTCCTCGGGCAGGGTGGTCAGTTCGAAATAATGGGTGGCGAAGAGGGTACAGGCCTGGATGCGGGTAGCCAGCTCCACGGCGCAGGCCCAGGCCAGGGAAAGGCCGTCAAAGGTGCTGGTGCCGCGCCCCACCTCGTCCATGAGCACCAGGGATTCCCGGGTGGCGTTGTGCAGGATGTTGGCGGTTTCCTCCATTTCCACCATGAAGGTGGAGCGTCCCCCGGCCAGGTCGTCGGAGGCGCCGATGCGGGAGAAGATGCGGTCCACGGGGCCGATGCGCGCTTCCCGGGCGGGCACGAAGCTGCCGGCGCAGGCCATGATGACGATGAGGGCGCACTGGCGCATGTAGGTGGACTTGCCCCCCATGTTGGGACCGGTGACGATGAGCATGCGCCGCTGGTCGTCGAAATGCAGGTCGTTGGGCACGAAAGGCGATTCCAGGGACTGCTCCACCACGGGATGCCGCCCTTCCTCGATGTGCATGCCTGTTTCCCGGGTGAGCCGGGGGCGACTGAGGTTCAGCTCGACGGCGCGCTCCGCCAGGTTGATGAGCACATCCAGGGCGGCCAAGGCCTCGGCGCAGTGCTGCAGGGGCGCGATTTCCGGCTGCAGGCGATCCAGCAGCTCGTCATACAGGGCCTTTTCCCGGGCCAGGGCGCGTTCCCGGGCGGAAAGCACCTGGTCCTCGAACTTCTTGAGTTCCGGGGTGATGAAGCGTTCCGCGGCCTTGAGAGTCTGCCGGCGCACATAGTCCGGCGGCGCCTGGTCGGCGTGGGTCTTGCTGATTTCGATGTAATAGCCATGCACCCGGTTGTAGCTCACCTTGAGGGAGGCGATGCCGGTACGCTCCCGCTCGCGGGCCTCCAGGTCCAGGAGAAACTGGTCGGCGTTCTGCGACAGGTGGCGCAGCTCGTCCAGCTGGCTGTCCCAGCCCTCGGCCAGCACGCCGCCGTCGCGGATGAGCATGGGCGGGTTCTCCCGGATGGCCCGGCGCA
>JALVEW010000218.1 GCA_027030425.1 Sedimenticola sp. | reverse complement strand
CCGATCAGGGTCTTGTTGACGCCACCGGGCGCATCGGAAGGGGCTTCGGCCGCCGCGGGCGGGGCCGAATCCAGGGTATTGGAATCCATGAAATCTCCTCGAACAGGTCTCTGGAGTATCGATCATGGACTCCGTACCATGGAACCGAGTCAAGTGCCTGCTAACGGCCAGACGGTGGCGGTGGAGAAATCAGAGGGTCTTGATCATTTGCAGGCAGGGATTGTGCTCATCCCAGAGATCCGGAAATACCTCCAGGGGCACGAAACCGGCGGATTCGTAGAACTGCCGTGTGCGGTCGTAATTTTCATCATCGGCCTGGGGCGCCAGGGTCTTCACCTGCAGAAAACGCAGGCCCTGCTCTTTCAACCAGACCTCGCTCGCCACCAGCAATTGCCGTCCTATGCCCTGGCGATGAAACCGTCGCAATACGCCAAGCACATACAGTTCCGCGGACTGCGGCGAATGAAGATACAGGGCCATGAAGCCAACCGCCTCCCCATCCCGGGTCGCCACCAGCGTAGGCAGACGATCCACCTCACGGATATAGTCTTCCCTCGCGCTCTCGATGCCGAACCACTCGGGCAGATCCTCCAGGATCTTCCGGCATACCGGGCCCTGATGCTTGCGGGGCGGTTGAATACTCACTTCCATGATCGTTGGGTCTCCTTTTGGCTGTGCGGCTGCCAGAATTGGAATACAGAGACTACAGGCATCGACTGATGGTTGCAGCCAATTTCAGCGGCAGATCAGACCCGGATGGGGCAGGCACATCCAACCGATATAGCTATCAGGGTCCTCCTTGAGCCGGGCATAATCCCTTTCCAGCTTCCTTAGTCGCTTCAGCTCAGCCGCTGTCTGCGGGTCTATGGGCTTTTTCACCGTCACCTACAGCTTGTCTTCTCGCATCTCCTTGCGCCATCGTGACAACATGAAGGGGTGGATGTCCAGTTCTTCGGCTACATCCTTGACCTGGACATCCGACAGATGACTCAGACAGACTGCTGCCACCTTGAACTCAGTACTGTATTGCTTGACCTTTCTCGGCCCCTTTATTCTTCGCATTGATCACCTCCATTTCGTTAGTTGGAGGTGTCAACTTTCCGGGGAAGTATAGCAGTCCGAGTTTACGCGATTGTTAGCCCTGAACTTATCCAAACACCTCATGCAATACATCAGGGCGTTGTTTAGCAATTCGAATAAGGGACATAGCCGCACGACTTGGTTTCCGACGGCCCTGCTCCCAATCTTGAAGTGTACGAACGGAGACGCCGAGTAGATCTGCAAAGCGTGACTGGGATAGCCCCACTTTTTGACGTGCCTCAACCACTGCAGGTATTTCTACCGTTTCGACACGACCTACCTTGCCAGCTTTTACATCGCGGACTGCATCGAGCGTTTCCTGCCACACATCACGATTAGCATCACGTTTAACAAGATCTTTTTCATTAATAACCATCTATCAGTTCCTCTTTCAATGCTTTGAGAATATGTGAGGGGATACTTTCTTTATTTGATTTAGCATAAATAGTAAGAAGCCAAATCAAGCCTTTAGTTGGAGCAGAGAAGTAAATCACTCTTACGCCGCCTCTTTTCCCCTGGCCTTTTCGTACCCATCTGACTTTTCTGATACCACCAGAACCAGGAACAACATCACCGGCTTCCGGGTTTTGCGCTATCCAAGCCGAAAATTCCCCGCGTTCATCCTCAGACCAGTAATCAGGCCATAATTTTGTGAATATGGGTGACTCAATAACCGTTACCATGCAAGGCAGCATACGGCAATGCCGTACTCATTGCAAGGGCTTGGGATGGACCTTATTGAGCTAACGTATTGGGTAAGTCTCACGCGGTAACGACAAAGCTGTGCGGCGCAAACGAAGCGCAGCGAAGCGGAGCGGAATCTTCCCCCGATAAAGTTGACACCCCTTCATGCTGCCAGACTCAACTCGAATGTTGCCGGGGATTGATAACCCAGCGCCGAATGCAGTCGTTCC
>JALVEW010000217.1 GCA_027030425.1 Sedimenticola sp. | reverse complement strand
GCCCTCCCCACGGCGGCCTGGCCTTTGGCCTGGACCGGCTGGTGATGCTCATGGCCGGCGCCCATTCTATCCGCGACGTCATGGCCTTTCCCAAGACCCAGACGGCGGCCTGCCTGCTCACGGAAGCGCCGTCGGAAGTCTCGCCCGCCCAGCTGCGGGAGCTTTCCATCCGCCTGCGGCTGCCGCAGAAGGAAAAGGAAGCGCAGTAATCAGGAGAGCGGCCCAGGCCGCTCTTTTTTGTTATTAGACATCTTCCCAAGAGCTGGGGAATACCGTGATTCGGAACGGGTCCATGACCCATAAGTCAAGCTGGAGATATCGTCCATGCAAATCAGTATCGCCAATCTGGATATCATCATTGTCGCTGTACTGGTGCTGGCGCTGGGGCGGTTTCTGAACCGCAGAATCGCCTTCCTGGAGAAATACAACATTCCCCTGGCCGTCACTGGCGGTATCGTCTGCAGCCTGTTCGTGCTCCTGTTGCAGGCGGGCTGGGATATCAAGGTCAGCTTCGATCTGCAGCTGCGTGATCTGTTCCTGCTGTTCTTCTTCAGTACCATCGGCCTGGGGGCCAAGCTCAATACCCTGGCCAAGGGTGGGAAGATGCTGTTTCTTCTCACCCTGGTGGCGGCCTTGCTGCTGGTGGCTCAGAACCTGGCCGGCATTGGTGTTGCCTTGCTCGGTGGCCAGGCGCCGGGCTACGGCCTGCTGGCGGGCAGCGTTTCCTTCGCCGGTGGTCATGGCACGGCCATCGCCTGGGGACAGCTTGCTTCGGAGGCAGGCTTGAAGGGCGCCATGGAATTTGGCATCGCCTGCGCCACCTTCGGTCTTATTGCCGGTGGGCTTATTGGCGGCCCCGTGGGAGGCTGGCTCATCGCGCGCCATGACCTGCGGCCTGCCAGCGGTCAGGAATCCCCGGTCGGAGAGGGGGCTGGAGAGCCGGGTTGCCGGGAAGTGCATGTGGACGATGTGCTGGGCACCCTGCTGGCCCTGTCCGTCTGTGTCACCGCCGGGGAATGGGTGAATCAGTACCTGGCGGGCAAGGGGCTGAGCCTGCCCGGTTTTCTTACTGCCATGATGGTGGGCATCTTCATCACCAACACGGCGGATGCTTTGAAGCACCCCCTGAACCGGCCGGCCATAGACCGGGCGGGAGAGCTCAGCCTGCAGCTGTTTCTGGCCATGAGCCTGATGAGCATGGATCTCATGTCCATGATGAATGCGCTGGGCGCCATCCTGGTAATGGTTCTGGTGCAGGTCGCCGTGGTGATCGTAGTGGCCGTGTTCGTGGTGTTCCGTATCACCGGCAGGAACTATGATTCGGCGGTGATGGCTGCAGGTTTCTGCGGTCTGGGTCTGGGGGCGACACCCGTGGCCATTGCCAACATGACGGCCCTCACCAGCAAGTATGGCCCTTCCGTGCAGGCATTTCTGGTGATTCCCCTCATCGGCGCCTTCTTCATCGACCTGCTCAATGCCGTGGTCATCAAATTCTTTGTTGCCTTGCCCTTTTTCGGTGGCTCGTAGGCGCAGCGTCACGTGCTGCCGGCTTCAACCCCTGTTGCCCGCCTGCTGGGCCAGGGCGATTACCAGGAAGCCCACTCCGGTGATGGCTGGCGGCAGGATGCCTCCCTGGATGCCCAGCGCGATCATGACTGCACCAAGAATCACCAGTGTTATGTTGCACAGCAGGATCAATTTGTTCATGGTTGCTTATTCCTTTTTCAGCCACTCCAGCAGACGCCTGTCTGGCCAGTAGGCGCTCCGGAAGTCGGCGGTGTTGCAGATGAAGCCGGCATGTCCGCCGCCTTCGGTGAGTTCCAGCACCACCTCGTCCGGCAATTCCCTTGCTTCGGGCACCGTGTGCGGCCACATGAAGGGGTCGTGACGATCGTGCAGGATCAGGGTGGGGACCTGGATGCCGGGTATGAACTGGCGGCAGCTGCAACGGCGGTAGTAGTCGTCTGCTCCCGTGAAGCCATGCAGCGGCGCCGTGATGTATTCGTCGAACTGGCGGAAGTTGCGGATCTGCGCCAGGTCCACATCCAGGGGTGACGGCATGCGGCTGAATTTTTCCCGGTACTTGCGCTTTAGGCTGTTCAGCAGGTGCTTCTGGTAGAGGCGGGAAAAACCCTGATCCAGGCGGTCGGCGGCCTGGTCGAGGAGAAAGGGCACGGATACGGCCATGGCCCGCTGTATGCCTGCCTCTACTCCCTGTTCTCCCAGCCATTTCAGCAACAGGTTCCCCCCCAGGGAGAAGCCGATGACGGCATGTATGGGCCGGCCCCGGCTATGGTGGATGTGTTCGCTGACGGTTTGCAGTTCGGCGCTGTCGCCGCTGTGATAGCTGCGCGGCAGGCGGTTGGGTTCACCGCTGCAGCCGCGAAAGTGCATCATGCAGGCCAGGTAGCCTGCCTCCGCCAGCGTCTTCAGCAGAGGACGGGCATAGTGGGAATTCAGGCTGCCTTCCAGGCCGTGCAGGAGCAGCACTATGGGGGCATCCTCCTTCCCGTGCCAGCTCAGGTCCAGGAAGTCGCCATCCGGCAGTTCCACCCGTTCACGATGCAAAGACAGTCCAGGGCGGCGCCGGAACAGGCTGGGCCAGAGGGTAGGTGAATGGGGGCCGGGCAGCCACCATGCCGGCTCGAAAGCGCTTTCGATGATGGGCATGGCGGCCTGCTGCGGCTACTGACGGGGGGGAGGCGGCGGATTGGGGGAGTTGGGGACTATGCCTACCTCGTCGCCATCCTCGAGGCGGGTGAAGAGTTCGGCAAACTGCCGGTTCACTGTCACGCGCACGCTGTCCTCCGCCAGCAGATAGCCGCGCTCCAGCTTGCGCATGCCCAGAACCTTCAGCAGATCCTGCACGGTTTTCACCCGGCTGGCGGGCAGGCTGAGCCGCTCTTCCTGGGTGCCCAGCTTGTTCACCAGGTAGTTGAAATACATGATGCGCAGATCGATGGTTTCCTTGTCTCCGCCATTTTCGCCGCTTTCCCGGGACAGGCCGAGTCTTTCCAGGCTTTCCAGGTATTCCTGCCAGTACTTTTCCTGGTTCTTTCCCAGATCATGGAGGCGTTCCCAGGAATAGATGCCCGTGTCGTGGCCATCATCGAAGATGATGTGCAGGGCGTAGCTGCCCTTGGGCTCCAGGCGCTCGATGTTCACATCCTTCTTGCCGCTTTCGGGGCGGTCGCTGCCGGCGACTTCGGCGGCGGGAGAGAATACCCGCAGGTATTCGCAGGGATACTGGAAGCTGGAGCCGTCGGAGAAATCCACGCTCAGCAAGCGGGACTTCTTGTGCAGCGCGATGCTTGTGGGTTGTGGATGTTCTGTATCACTCATTGCCAGGTTTTTTCTGTGTTGGAAAGGGGACGAATGCTGGCATGATAGCCGGGTAAGCGCAAATTTCCCGGCTGCGCCCATCATGCGGTCTTTGTTTCCTCATGTTTGGCCATTGGGGAGAGATTGGGTATTTTTTGAACGGCGTCATATTGTTAGTATGCCCCGTTTTATATTTTCTGTTCAGATCCGAAACCGGGAGTACCCAATGAAGTCTCTCTTCCGCTTTGCCCAGATGTTGTTGGCAGGCATTTTTTTCCTGTTGACCGCTATGCCGACATGGGCTGACGACTGGTTGTACACCGTCAAGCCCGGCGACACGGTATGGGATCTCAGTCATCGCATGCTCAAGGACTGGCGCTACTGGAAGGATATCCTGAAACGAAACAATATCAAGGATGCCACCACCATCCGCCCCGGCACGCGGATCGCCATTCCCCTGTATGTGGTGCGGGAAGAGCATTCCGAAGCAAGGGTGGAAGCGGTTCATGGCGAGGTGAAGCTCATCCTGGAGGGTAAAACAAAGCCCTTGCTCCTCAAGCCTGGCATGGCTTTGTCCGTTGGAGACAAGGTGGTTACGGCGGATGACAGTACGGCCTTGCTGTCCCTGGAGGATGGCAGCGCCATACTGGTTCAGGAGCAGAGCGAGGTGGAATTCACCCGTTTGCGCAGACTTGGCGGTGGAGAATATCTGGATACCAAGCTTAAGGTGCGCAAGGGAGGGTTGCACATGGATGCCAATCCGTCCCATCGCCCGGACAACAGCTACGTGATTCAGACCGCGGCGGCAAGTTCCGCGGTAAGGGGCACGGGGTTCAGAGTGGGCGTGAATGGTGACACCGCGCGAACGGAAGTGCTCCAGGGGCTGGTGGACGTGGGCAATGCCCTGGGCAGCGTCCGGGTACCGGAGAATTTCGGCACCGTGGTGGAGAAGGACCTGCCGCCGGTCAAGCCCGTGCGGCTGCTGGAGGCGCCTGATCTTCATGCCGTGCCCGCCGTGGTGAGGTATCTCCCCAAGGTTGTGGTTTTTGACGGTCCTCCGGAAGCTGCCGGCTACCATGTCCAGGTTGCCACGGATGAAGCCTTTGTCCAGCTGGTGCTGGACAGAAAAGTGAAAAACCGCTTCATGATCGATCAGACACTTCCTGATGGCCGTTATCACGTCCGGGTTCGGGCCATGGATGCCCGGGGCCTGGAAGGAAAGGATGCCGTTGCCCGCTTGCAGGTGGATGCCCGTCCGGAGCCGCCTCTGGTGCGCCAGCCGCTTCCGGGAAAGCCCCTGCATGCGGGAGAGCTGCTCTTTTCCTGGGCGGATGTGGATGGCGTGGATGCCTATCTGTTCGAACTGTCGGCAGATGAGGGTTTTTCTGATATCAAGATACGGGAGACGGTAGACGGGACACAAATCAAGCTTGCCGTTACCGAGGGTGACTGGTATTTCCGCCTCACCTCGGTGACAGGGGACGGCAGGAAGGGGCCGCCCGGCCATCCTGTAGCGCTCCATGTGCTTCCCATACCCGCTACTCCAGAACCCAAGCCGCCGGCTACCAAAGAGGGCAAGCTGGTACTGGCATGGCAAGCGGTGGAAGGTGTTGCCAGCTACAATGTGCAGGTGGCCACCGACCGGGATTTCCAGAACCTCGTGGTGAACCAGACCACCAGCGAGGCTTCTCTGGAAGTGCCCCGTTTGCCCAGCGGCTTCTATTTCTTCCGTCTGCGTTCGGTGGATGCGGAAGGCTACCAAGGGAGTTTTGGTACGCCACAGCGGTTTGAAGTCAAACCGGACAGTTACTGGCCCCTGGCAATTTTCGGTGTTGCCGCGGCTTTGCTGCTTCTCTAGTCAGGAGGATGTCGTAAAATGCAATTTTCCGGTTCCTCCATTTTCAGTGTCTTGGAGCAGGTGAAAATGGAGGCGCATCCTTGTGCCGCGCACAGGATGCGGAAAAACGGCATTTTTTCAACGCCCTGCTGGATTCTGGCGAAAGCAACGAGATGAAAGCCCTGACAGGAACACCTGCAAGAAAAACGGCTGCCTATGTGGTGGTCACTGTGCTGCTCGCCCTGCTCATCGATGCCAGCGGTGTGACCTGGCGTATGGAGCAGATGGTCGTGGATGCGGAACTCCAGCTGGTCCCAGCGCCTGCGGGTGGCTCTGCCGCCATTATCGCTATCGATGAAAAAAGTCTTGCCAGGATTGGGCCATGGCCCTGGAGCCGCGCCCAGTACGCCCGGTTGCTGGACAGGCTGAAAGAAGCCGGCAGTGGTCCCGTGGCATTTGATATCCTGTTTGCCGATCTGCACAAGGACGATGTTACCGGTGACCAGGCCTTCGCGGCCGCCCTTGCCCGACATGGCCGAGTGGTATTGGCCATGACCAGCGACCAGGACATCCAAAGCGATTCTGTTTTGGAGATTCTTCCCCGTCCCCTGTTTTTCAGGCCGGCCGCCGCCATAGGTCATACCGACATGCCCGTGGATCAGGACGGCATGCTGCGCGGTGTCTTTCTGTTGGCCGGTTCCGGTTCGGCGCACTGGCCGCAGCTTGCCCTGGCCACCCTTTACCTGGGAGGCCGCTACCGGGTGGCCCAGTTGCCGGGCCACGATCTGATGAATCAGGAGAGCTATGCGGCGGGGCGATGGGTTAGGGACCACAGGATTCTGTTTCCATTTACCCGGGAAGCGGGGCGCATACCTGTGTTCTCTTTTGTGGACGTGATTGAGGGGCAGGTGAATGAATCACGTCTGGCGGGCAAAACCCTGTTCGTCGGGGTAACCGCCCAGGGCATGCAGCGAACCTTTTTCACCCCGGGTGTCGGTCCAAAGCTCATGCCGGGGGTGGAAGTGCACGCCAACGTGCTCAACGCCCTTGAGCAGAATGCCTTGCTGAACGAATTGCGGGGCTGGAAACGTTGGCTGGCAGTATCCGTTCTGGCTGCCCTGGGGGGCTGGATGATTGCCCTGTACCGGGGGAACTGTGCCTGGAAGGGATTTGCCCTGGGGTTTCTGGTGACCACCGCCGGTTCCCTGGTTTTGCTGCTTTTCTTTGGGTATATCATGCCCAACATGCCAGTATGGGGCAGTCTCATCGCCATTGCCCTTTTCGTCAACCGGCGCCAGATCCTTCACCTCAGGGACAGTTCCCGCCGTGACATGCTCACGGGCTTGTGCAACAAATCCGCCTTCGATGAACATTTCCAGAGAATGTGGAATATCAACCTGAGGCACCAGCGCCCTTTGTTCCTGCTCATCCTGGACGTGGATCATTTCAAGAAGCTCAATGATTTCATGGGACACCTGCATGGCGATGAGGTCTTGCGACAGCTGGGGGATTATCTTGGAACCAAGGTGCGTCGTGCTGGAGATCGGGCCTGCCGTATCGGTGGCGAGGAATTCGCCATATTGCTGGACATGGAGTCACCGGATATAAGGCGGGTGAGGCAATACGCCCAGCAGATCGTCGATGAGGTGCAGACCCTGGGCATCACTTATTCTGACGGGAAGGAATATTACTCCCTCACCGTGAGCGTTGGATGCGCCAGCCTGGTGCCCGGAGAAACGACATCCCCTTCCGCTTTGTTCGAAGCCGCGGATCAGGCTCTTTATCAGGCCAAGCGTGCCGGGCGCAACCGGGTCTGGTGCCAGGAGCTAGACGAGCAGCCCGCTGTTGCGGATGCCGTCGAAGATAAATTGTACAGCCAGTGAGCACAGCAGTACGCCAAATACGCGGTTGATGACCCGCATGCCGGTCACCCCCAGCAGCTTTTCCAGTTTTCCCGCCACCAGCAGCAGTATCAGTGAAATCAGCATCACCAGAAGCAGCATGGCGATGACCACGGCGCTGGTGCCGATGTCCCCGTGGGCATTGGCCATGATGAGAATCACTGCACCCATGGTTCCGGGGCCGGCAAGCAATGGGGTGGCCAGGGGGAACACGGAGATATCGGTACGGTCCTCCGCTTCCCTCGATTCCGCCCGGGTGGTGGACATGGCGCCCGAGCTGCGTGCGAATACCAGGTCTATACCCATGAGCAGCAGCAGTATGCCGCCGGCGGTGGTCAGGGCTGCCAGGGAAATGCCCAGATGCCCCAGCAGGGTCTTGCCAAAAAAAGCGAACAGCAACAGCAGGACCGTGGCGATGGCCACGCCGCGCAAGGCCATGCGGCGCCGCTCCGCGGGAGTATTGTCCGCCGTCAGGGCTGCGAACATGATGGCGGAATCCACCGGCGCCACGGTGGCGAAGAACGTTGTGAAGGCAATGGCGGCTGTTTCCAGCATGAGGGTTCTGCGATGGTTCCGAAAGCCGGAGTGTAACAGGAATTTCGGCGTTTGAATCCAGTCCCAGCCATCCTGGCGCTCATGGTAGAATTCCGCAATAACTCGATGGTGATAAAGCCGCTGAAAACGCCGGTTCAGCCAGTGTTTTTCCACAGGGCTTTCCGCATTCAACACAGTTCTATGAGGTAAGAAATGGCAGGTCACAGTAAATGGGCGAACATCAAGCACAAGAAGGCGGCGAATGACAAGAAGCGGGGTAAGCTCTGGTCCAAGCTGATCCGGGAAGTGACGGTGGCGGCCAAGGAAGGAGGGGGCGACATCGACGCCAACCCCCGCCTGCGCCTGGCCGTGGACAAGGCCAAGGGCGCCAACATGCCGGCGGATACCATCGACCGGGCCATCAAGCGCGGCGCCGGGGGCATGGA
>JALVEW010000216.1 GCA_027030425.1 Sedimenticola sp. | reverse complement strand
GCGGCGGCCCTGGACACCCCGGCTGTGACCTTGTATGGCGCAACGGCGCCGGGGCTGACCGGGGCTGTGGGCCGGCGGCAGCTCAACCTGTCGGCAGACTATGATTGCGCCCCCTGCCTGAAGCGGAACTGCAGTTACCCTGGCCAGACGGCGGTGGTTCCCGCCTGCTATGAAACTCTTCCCCCGGAGCGGGTCTGGGCGGCCTTGGGGCAACAGATGGCGGACTCATGAAACTGGCTTTCGTACTGTTCAAGTATTTTCCCTATGGCGGCCTGCAGCGCGACATGCTGCAGATTGCCCGGGAATGCCGGGAGCGGGGTCACGATATCCACATTTTTACCCTCAGTTGGGAAGGCGAGCGCCCCGCGGACATGCACATTCATGTCCTGCCCATCGCGCGTTGGAGCAACCACCGGCGTTACCAGGTCTTCTGCGAAAGCCTGCAGCCTCTCTACCGCGAACATGGCATCGACCGGGTGATAGGCTTCAACAAGATGCCCGGGCTGGATTTCTACTATGCGGCGGATCCCTGCCTCAAGGACAAGCTGATCCGGGAGCGCAGTTTCCTGGTGCGCAAGCTGCCGCGCTACCGCCATTTTCTGCATTATGAGGAGGCAGTGTTCGGCAATGACAGCCGCACGCGGATACTGCTCATCTCACCCAGGCAGCACCATCTCTACCGGAAGCACTATGCCACCGACGAAAGCCGCCTGTACATGCTGCCTCCCGGCATAGACAGAAGCCGCATGGCGGGAAACGATGCGGCTGAGCTGCGCAGGGATCTGCGCCAGGAGTTCGGCGTGGCGGATGAGGAGAAGCTCATTCTGTGTATCGGCTCGGGTTTCAAGACCAAGGGACTGGACCGTTCCCTGAAGGCCCTGGCGGCCCTGCCTGCCCGGTCGAGGGACAAGACCCGCCTGATTGCCATCGGCAGCGACAATGGTGATCCATTCGTGCGTCTGGCTTCCCGGCTGGGCGTGGGGGAGCGCTTCCTGGTACTGCACGGGCGGGATGACATTCCCCGCTTCCTGCAGGGCGGGGACCTGCTGTTGCATCCGGCCTATTACGAGAACTCGGGCATGGTGATCCTCGAGGCCATCATTGCCGGCCTGCCGCCCCTGGTGACCAGCGTTTGCGGCTACGCCTACTACGTGGAAGAGGCGCGGGCGGGCAGGGTGGTGCCCGAGCCTTTCCGGCAGCAGACCCTGGATACCATGCTGGCGGAGATGCTGGAATCTCCCAAGGCCCGGGAGTGGCGGGAAAACGGCATCCGCTATGGCCAGACCCATGACTTGTACAGCATGACCACCCATGCTGCCGACCTGATTCTGGCACCATGATCTGGCTGTCGGAAAGTTTCGCTCGCCGTCTTGGCAGGCCCTGGCGTTCCTTCGAGGATGCCAGGGCGGTGCAGGGCAAAGTCTTTCGCAACCCAGCCGGCGCCAACCGGCGCACCCTTCGCTTCGAGCTGCAGGGGCGGGGCTATTTTCTCAAGCTGCACTGGGGCGTGGGCTGGGGTGAGATCTTCAAGAATCTGCTCAGCCTGCGCCTGCCGGTGGTGGGAGCCGCCAATGAATGGAAGGCCATCCGCCGCCTGGAGGCGCTGGGCGTGGAGACCATGCGCCTGGAGGCCCTGGGGCGGGAGGGCTGGAACCCGGCGCGGCAGAAGTCCTTCGTGGTGACCCGGGAGCTGGAAAACACCATCAGCCTGGAAGACTATTGCGCGGCTTGGAAACAAAGCCCGCCGGATCCCCGCCGCAAGCGCCTGCTCCTGGAGCGCGTGGCCCGCATGACCCGGCAGTTGCATGAGCACGGCCTGAATCACCGGGATCTGTACATCTGCCATTTTCTTCTGCAGCAGCCCTGGGACGGCAGGGAAGAAAACCTGCATCTGTATCTCATCGATCTGCACCGGGTGCAGCAGCGCCGCAGACTGCCGCGCCGCTGGCGGGTGAAGGATGTGGGCAGCCTGTATTTCTCGGCCATGGATATCGGCCTGGGCAGGAAAGACCTGCTGCGTTTCCTGCGCCTGTATCATGATCGTCCCCTGCGCCAGGTTCTGGATGAGGAGGGAGACTTTTTGCGCGCCGTGGAGCGGCGCGCCCGTGCTTTACAACAAAAAGGTATTCCTGAAGATGACTGAATTTTTCGCCGACGGCTGGGAGCGAATTCTTGCCCATAATGGCCTGCGCGGCTTTGCCGATTTCTGGGAGGCCGACTTCGAATGGTTCGAGCCGCCCAACTACCGCCGGGGGGGCTGGAGCGGCGCGTCGCGGGTGGTGCTGGCTGATCCCGATGGCGGCGAACAGGTGATCTTTCTCAAGCGCCAGGAGAACCATATCCGCAAGACCTGGCGCAATCCTTTTGCCGGCGAGCCCACCTTCCGCAGCGAAGCCCGTAACCTGCGTTTTCTCAACAGTCGTAACATTGCCGCGCCGCAGCTGGTGTATTATGCCGAGCGCAAGTCGGAGAAGGGCTGGCAGGTGGTCCTGGCCACCCGGGAACTCACGGGATACCTGCCCCTGGATGAGCTGCTGGAAAGCTGGAGGCGGCAGGGCTGGGCGAAACATCGCGCCACCAGACAGCGGCTCATCCCGGAAGTGGCCGGCCTCATGCGCCACTTGCACCGGTATCGCCAGGCCCACAACGCCCTGCATGCCAAGCATGTCTTCGTTCACCCGGAGGAGTGCCGCGCCTGTCTCATCGATCTGGAGAAGATGCGGCCGCGCCTCACCCGCCGTCAGGCCATGCTGCGGGATCTGGACAGCAGCAACCGGCATACCTTCCATCTCAGCCGCACCGACCGCCTGCGATTCCTCCTGCACTATCTGCAAAAGGACAGTTTCGACGAACAGGCCCGCCAGCTGTGGCGCAAACTGGCGGAGATGGAACGGCGCAAGCAGAGGAAGCGCAAGTAATGAGACTGCTGCTGATCCTGTTCCTTGCCCCGGCCCTGGCATGGGCAGACGAGGCCGAGGAGATTGCCCGGGACATCTACTTCGTCAATCATTTCTTTGCCGTGAACAACATCAGTTACGGTGACAAGCAACATCCCCTGCAACTGCTCAATTGGCCTGCCGGCGGCAAGGCGCGCCTGGTAAAACTGGAACGCCATTTGAACAACAGGTACGACAAGGGCGATATCCGCGCACGGGACCTGGTGATCTTCCGCTCGGGCAGCCTGCGCAGCACCGGCATCCTGGTGGACATCTACAAGGATGGCGACCGTCCCCTGAGCTTTGCCGTCTGGCTGCCGGCCCTGCGCAAGATCCGCCGCCATGCCGAACCCGACCAGGCGGATACCTGGGGCGGCAGCGTCTTCACCTACGGGGATATCTACCTGCGCAAGCCATCGGACGAGCGCCATGAGCTGCTGGGCGAGGTGGAATTCAATGATTGCCTGGGCAGCATCGAGGATAAGGCCCTGTCCACCCCGGCGCCCTGGTGCGGCGTCAGGGGCAGGCGGCTGCTGAAGCTGCGCAGCTATCCCCGCAGGGCGGGCTGGTGGTACGACTGGCGGGACCAGTACCTGGACCCCCTGAGCCGCGCGGACTACCGTTCCGAGTATTTCAAGGATGGCCGCAAGATCAAGGTCATCGACAAGGCATGGAGCAGCATGGGCCTGGCGGATCCCCGGGGGCAGTACTGGCGCTACTGGTACGGCGAAGACCTGCGCACCGGGGCCAGGGGCCTGGCCTGGATTTCCGCAGAGCATGTTGCCTGGAACCGTGATGTCAGGGACAGTCTCTGGAGTCTGGCCACCCTGCGCAGACTGAGCCGTTGAAGCCCAGCCCGAATATTTCACCCGGTGCTGGAAAAATATTCCAGCTTATTGTATTTCATGGAGAATTTTGGAAAATTAGGGCTCTTCTCCGCTTTGATGAGTGAAATGATGGGTGGGGTTGGAGTCAAATGGGGAGGACGTTGGGAAGATCCCATGGCCATGTGACAGTTTGGGTGGAATTTGACTCCGACTCCTTTGCAAATCCACACCTGGCCGCCGATCCCGGCACGATCATCGCGTTCCCGGGTGAAACATTCGGGCTAGCGTAAATTTTCGGGCCTGCGGGGTGTAATTTTCCTACCCATTATTTGCCAGAACCTTCCTTATTATCATTTTCTAATGTTCCGTCAATAATGTGCGCCATGAACCACGTCACACTATTGGCAGAAACATGATGATTCGAAAAAAAGTTTTTTCTCTCGTTCTGGTTTCCCTGGCAGGAATGGGCCTGGTCGGCAACGCCGAGGCTGGCGCCATTCCCAAGCGTACCCATGAAAGTACCGTGGTTGGCGCCAAGGCGGGCATCATTCCTCCCAGTGCCAGTCCGCAGGATCTGGAGAATATCCTCAAGACTTCCTATACGGGCACCTATGTTATCTACGGCGCTCTGCCCAAGGAGTACAAGATGACCCTGTATTCCTCCATCAAGGATGGTGGAAATATCCAGGATTTCCGCAACCAAGTCATCAAGATGCGTCTGCAGCGTCATTGATGGGGAATCGTCAGGCAGGCGCGCAGGCCGCCTGACGAACGATTTTCCAGGGATATCTTCCAGCCCTGCAGCTCCGCCAGCTGTTGTACGATGGTGAGTCCCAGTCCGCTGCCTCCGGTATTGAGGTTGCGGGATGGCTCCAGCCGGTGGAAGGGCTGGCAGACCTTGTCCAGCTGATCTTCCGGAATGCCCGGTCCCTGGTCCACCACGCAGATGCGCGCATGGTCGCCGTCGCATTCCAGCCGTATCAGTATGCGTCCCTGGCCTCCGTACAGGATTGCGTTGTCCATGAGGTTGTTGAGGATGCGTTGCAGTATCACCGGGCTGATGGTGGCATCGCAGCGCTCTTCCGTTGGTAACAGCGTTTCCAGGCGCGCCTCGCCGCGGGCCGACACCAGATCGTAAATCAGTTCACCAAGACTGATCTTTTCCGCCGGGGTTCTGTCTCCCCGCATCAGCCTGGCCAGCTCAAGGGTGCGGGCAATGAGACCATCCATATCTTCCAGATCCCGTTGTATGCTCCGCAGTAGCCCCGGGTCCTCCTTGTCTTGCAACAGCTCAATGGCGATTCTCAGCCGGGCCAGGGGGGTGCGGAGGTCGTGTGAGATGCCGCCCAGCAGTATGGTGCGGTTCTCCAGCAGCTTTTCTATCTCACGGCTGAGCTGGTTGAATTTGCTGGCCAGGCTGGCCAGCTCCGCCGGGCCTGACTCGGGCAGGGGCCGGTGCTGCCCGCTGCTACCCAGGCGCATGACGCCCCGGGAAAGGGCCTCAAGAGGGCGGGTGATGCGGCGTACCACCAGCAGCGTCGTCAGCAGGATGAACAGGCTGGCGCCAAGGAGAATGATGATGGCCGCCCGGGGAGGTTCGGCACCGATATGGTCGTGGTGCACTCCCACGTACAATCTCCGATCCACAGTGGGAAGAAGGACCCAGAACCAGTCGGGGGCGCTTTCGGTTCTGTGAACATGCAGAGATTGTCCGACCCGGGTGCTGAGGGCCTGTTCAAGAAACAACATGTAGGGAGAATGCAGCCCCAGGGGGCGTAATTCTCCAGCCGGCGGGTTGAGATCGAGAATGAGCTCATGGTGGCTGCGCAGCTCTTCCTGGAAATCTTCCCTTGCCTCAGTGGGCAGCTCCGCCCAGGTCCTGGTAGAAAGCACCATCAGCGCCGCCAGATCCTCGGCGCTCTGCTTGCCTACCGGCACGAGTATGTAGTTGAGGACGACGAACCCGGTAAACAGCATGAACAATGCCAGGGCGCCGGTGATGGTGAGGCTGGTGCGGGCAAAGAGGGTGTTGGGCAAACGCATCAGCCCGTATCGTTTTCCGGCGAGAAAAGGTAGCCCTTGCCCCATACCGTGCGAATGTAGCGCGGATGCTTGGGGTCGGGCTCGATCTTGTGCCGCAGCCTGGTGATGCGCACGTCTATACTGCGGTCGAAAGGGGATCTATCATACCCCTTGAGCAGTTCGATGAGCTGGTCCCGGCTGAGAACCTGGTTGGGATGCTGGACGAACAAGGCCAGCAGGGAGATTTCGCCGCTGGTCAGGGTCACTTCCTCATCGCCCCGGCGCAGGGAATAGTTACCGAGATTGAGCACATAAGGGCCAAAACGGTAGATGTCATTACCGTTGCCCGCGTGCTTGGAATTTCCTCTCCGGCGCAGAATGGCGCGAACCCTGGCGACCAGTTCCCGGGGGTTGAAGGGTTTGGGCAGATAGTCATCCGCGCCGATTTCCAGCCCCACGATGCGGTCGATGTCTTCGCCCCTGGCGGACAGAATGAGCACAGGGACATCGGAAGTGGCGCGCAGGTGGCGGGTCAGGCTCAGACCATCCTCTCCAGGCAGCATCAGGTCCATGACCACCAGGTCTGGCTGATGTTCTTCCAGCCAGATCTTCATGGCCTCACCGCCGTTGACCGCGGCAACGGCGAAGCCCTGTTCCGTGAGATAGCGCTGCAACAACTCGCGCAGGGCCTGGTCGTCATCGACGATGAGAATCCCGGGTATGTCCGTTGTCATCGGTTGATACTAGCAAATATCGCAAGCGGTATGGTTCCGGCGTAACAACCTGTAATGATTTCCGGGCGCTGCGGATGATATGGTTTACCTAGTTTCCAGTCCGGCGGGTGGTCGGACCGGGGCCGGGATTAAGCATGCTGGCTAGAATGACCCTTCCTACATATCTACGAGGAATAACAAGAATGTGTAAGTTTTGCTGGACAGTTCTGTTGCTGCTGTTGCTGGCTCTGGCCGGAGCGGTGTACAAGTTTGGCTTCCTGGGAAGCGTGGAGCCGGCGCCGGATGGGCGTCAGGCCCTGCAGCTGACAGTGGATGAGCGCAACATGGTGCTCGGGGAGATGCGGGCTTTTCTGGTGGCGGTACAAAACATTATTGACGCCACCAACAGGGAAGACATGGAGGCGGCTGCTGCAGCAGCTCACAAAGTTGGTATGGCCGCCCAGGGCGCCATTCCGCCAGGGCTTATCGGCAAGCTGCCTCTGGAGTTCAAGAAACTGGGTTTCTCCACGCACCGGAAGTTCGATGAGTTGGCCTTGGATGCTCAGCAGCTGGGGGATCCTCAGCACACGCGTGAGCAGCTGGCGGCGCTCATGAACAACTGCCTTGCTTGCCATGCAACCTACAGCTTGTCCCTTGCAGACTGATTTCTGAATCTGTGGCCCAGAGTATTTTTTCTTCCGGCTTGACTGGATTCAAGGCAGATGCGTTGAAACACTGGCACAATGGTTACATATCTTTGATTTTCCTCCTGCGGAAACTCAGCCCATGAAAAAGCTCTTGCCCCTGGTTCTCGTTCTGCTCATTGCCGGCGCTGTTTTTGCCTGGTTCAAACTGCGCCCCCAGGAGGCAGCGGGGAATATGCTCATCCTGTACGGCAACGTGGATATTCGTGAGGCGCAGCTTACTTTCAATGCTTCCGAGCATGTGGACAGGATACTCGTGGAGGAAGGCGAGCATGTAGCCAGGAACCAGTTGCTGGCTGTCCTGCATCAAGAGCTGTTCCGCTCCCGGGTTGCCCAGGCCCAGGCCCAGGTGGAGGCCAAAGCCCAGCAGCTGGCCAAGCTGAAAGCGGGCAGCCGCCCAGAGGAAATCGAAAAGGCGCGGGCCGAGGTGGCAGCTGCCCAGGCCAGGGCCAAGGCGGCTCATGACACCTGGCAGCGTCTGCAGCGCCTGGTGGCCAGGAAGCTGGCTTCTCAGGAAGAAGTGGAAACGGCAAAGTCCAATGCCAATGCGGCCCAGGCCCAGGTGGAGGCCGCCCAGGCCGCCCTGAAGCTGCTGCTGGCCGGGCCGCGCAAGGAGGATATTGCTGCGGCTGAAGCTGATCTCAAGGCTGCGGAAGCCAACCTGGCCCTGGCCCGGCAGAACCTGGACAATACCGAATTGCGCGCCCCGGCGGATGGCATCGTGCGCACGCGCATCCTGGAACCGGGGGACATGGCCAGTCCCCTCAAGCCCGCCCTGACCCTGGCGTTTACCGATCCTGTGTGGGTGCGGACTTACCTGCCCGAAACCCTGCTGGGGAAAGTGAAGC
>JALVEW010000215.1 GCA_027030425.1 Sedimenticola sp. | reverse complement strand
GAACAGTTTGACCCCGTTCCTTGTAACAGTTGGGTGGAATTTGACTCCGACCCCTTTGCAATAGAAACCGCCCCGCATCAGCCGGCCAGCTTCCGCCACCACACCCTGAGCCTCCAGCCTAGCGTTTTTTCCTTGCCGCCTTCTTTCTGGCGGTCTTCTTGGCGGACTTGGCCGGTGCCTTTTTCACAGTCTTTTTGCGCGCTGGCGCCTTTTTCACGGCTTTTTTCTTGCCGGCGGCCTTCTTTACCGCGGATTTCTTGACCGCTTTCTTGCTGACCGGCTTTTTTTTCGCCACCTTCTTCTTGCTGGCAGCCGTCTTGACCACCTTTTTCTTGGCGACCTTCTTGCTGGCGGCAAGCTTCTTTTTTGCCACCGCCTTTTTCGTCGCGGTCTTCTTCACTGCTTTTTTCGCTACTTTCTTGGCCGCCTTCTTTACAATCTTCTTCTTCGCTGCAGCTTTCTTCACGACTTTCTTCTTGGCCGGCTTCTTGGTAACGGCTTTTTTGGCCACCTTTTTTGCCGCCTTCTTTACCACCTTTTTCTTCGCGGCAGCTTTCTTCACCACCTTCTTCTTCGCCGGCTTCTTGGCCGCGCTCTTCTTTACAACCTTTTTCTTCACAACCTTCTTCTTTTTCACCGTGGCCTTGGTGGCAGCCGGGGGCTTCTCCATCGGTTTCTCGCCAGCGGGTGCGGAAGCCTCCGCATCCTCGCTTTCCATTCCTGCACCCGGGGGATTTTCAGGCGTTTCCGCCTCTTCCTTTTCCTTACCCTCCTCAAGGGGCTCCAGAACCACGGGGGTGGTGTTGTCGATGACCTCCTGCACACCTTCCCACAACTCATCCTCGGTGCCATTGGCATCCACCAGGCGCAGCTTGCCTAGCCCGCGGTAGAAATCCAGCACCGGCTGCACCGCCACGTCGTATTCCCGCAGCTGATTGGCGATGTTTTCCTCATAACCGCGGGGGCGGCGGCTCACGCGGGCGCCACAGAGGTCGCAGATGCCTTCCACCAGGGGAGGGTTGACATAAAGGTTGTAGTGGGTGCCGCAGGCATCACAGTCGATACGGCCCACCCGGCGCTCCATGAGTTCATCCCGGTCGATATCGATCATCAGCACCAGATCCAGGGGACGGCGCATCTGGTTCAAGGCCTGCTCCATGAATTCCGCCTGGGATACGTCCTTGGGATAGCCCACCAGCACAAAACCCGGGTCGAGCTCGTTCTTGCCCAGCACCCGCCGGAGGACAACATTGCACACGTCATCCGATACCCGGCCGGAACCGATGGCATCCCTGGCAAGGCGCCCCAGCTCATCCTCCTGCTGGGCCATGGCAGAAAGTTCTTCAGCAACTTCTTCGACGCTCACCACAGGAAAGCCGTATTTATCGGCAATTTTCCGGGAGATCACGGATTTTCCCGAGCCTGGCGGCCCCAACAATATAATCCTCATGCGCACCTTGTCCTTGTAGAGCAAATCATTACCGGCCGAATATATCCTGCCTCGGGTTTTTCCTTTATAATTGGCGAGATTACCCGGACCAACGACCATTTTGCTACATAGCTAATCGCAGTTGGCCGCCAATGTCAAATCGGGAACGGGCAAAGTTCCTGATTTTCTGTACTTTTTTGACGCATTAACGCATTTCGGCAGGTTTTTGACGCATCATGGCCACAATTCCCGATTACGGCAAAAGTGAAGAATGGATCATCAAGACCACTCTGAAGGAGCGCTATGGAGAGGACGTCCCCTTCGAATATGCCGACGCGGAAATCCGCCTTGCCCCCGCTGACCGCGAGCTGAGCATCTGCCCCGTGGTGTACTGGCAGAAGGACGGCTGCAACTTCGTCATCTTCAAGACCGGGGACCGGCGCTACCGCTGTCAGTTCTTTTACCGGGGCTACCAGCAGTATGGCACCGGCGTGCATGAATACGACGATCTGAGCGAATGCATCGTGTCCCTGCTGCAGACCCAGGCCGACCATGAAGCCCGGGAGCGCGGCGAGATCTGACCGGGGCCCGGAACCGAATTTCACACATCTATCAAAACTCTAAGCTAACGAGGGAGTTATCATGACAGCAAAGAATGCTTTCTATGCACAGTCCGGCGGCGTGACCGCCGTCATCAACGCATCCGCCTGCGGCGTGATCGAAACCTGCCGCAAGCACAGCGACAAGATCGCCAACGTCTATGCCGGCCGCAACGGCATCATCGGCGCCCTGACCGAGGATCTCATCGACACCAACCAGGAATCCGCCGAAGATATCGCCGCCCTCAAGACCACTCCCTCCGGCGCCTTCGGCTCTTGCCGCTACAAGCTCAAGAGCCTGGAAGAGAACAAGCGCGAGTACGAGCGCCTCATCGAAGTGTTCAAGGCCCACAACATCGGCTATTTCTTCTACAACGGCGGCGGCGACTCCGCCGATACCTGCTTCAAGGTGTCCCAGCTGTCCGAAAAGATGGGCTTCCCCGTGCAGGCCATCCACGTGCCCAAGACCGTGGACAACGACCTGCCCATCACCGACAACTGCCCGGGCTTCGGCTCCGTGGCCAAGTACATTGCCGTTTCCACCCTGGAAGCCAGCTATGACGTGCGCTCCATGGCCAAGACTTCCACGAAAATCTTTGTCATCGAGGTCATGGGCCGTCACGCTGGCTGGATCGCCGCAGCCGGCGCCCTGGTGGAAGACTACGGCATTCCCGTGGTTACCCTGTTCCCCGAGGTGGAATTCGACCAGAAGAAATTCCTTGCCGCCGTAGATGCCAAGGTCAAGGAATTCGGCTACTGCACCGTGGTGGTTTCCGAAGGCTGCCACTGGCCCGACGGCAAGTTCCTGGCCGAGCAGGGCACCCGCGACGACTTCGGCCACGCCCAGCTCGGCGGCGCCGCCCCTGTCGTGGCCAACATGATCAAGGATTCCCTGGGTTACAAGTTCCACTGGGCCGTGGCCGACTATCTGCAGCGCGCCGCCCGCCACCTGGCATCCAAATCCGACGTGGAGCAGGCATACGCCCTGGGCGAAGCTGCCGTGAACATGGCCCTGGAAGGCCACAACTCCATCATGCCCACGGTGGTTCGGGAGTCCTCCAGCCCCTACAAGTGGAGCATCGGCATGGCGCCCCTGTCCGAAGTGGCCAACGTGGAAAAGATGATGCCCATGGACTTCATCAGTGATGACGGCTTTGGCATCACCGACGCCTGCAAGGAATATCTGTACCCCCTGATCCAGGGCGAAGCCTATCCCGAATATGACGAGAACGGCATGCCCCGCTACGTCACCCTCAAGGGTGTCGCGGTTCCCCGCAAACTGGCCGATTTCGAACTCTGATGCAGGGATTGCCTGCCCTGCGGGGCAGGCATGACACAGATGAATCTGGACCGGGCCCGGGAACTCATCCAAGTACAGCTGCAGTTCAAGAGCGGCTACAACCGCAATTCCGTGCGCATGGTGCTGGCGGAAGTGCAGAAAATCCACGGTCAGGCCGCCGTGGACCAGCTCATCCGGGAACTGGACCTGGAAAACCGTTTTGACCTGAGGCCGGGAACCGATTTTTCCAGCCTCAGATAACAACAAACCCAACACAGGAGAGCAACATGTCAGTACTGGTAGGCCGCGAGGCACCCGACTTTACCGCCCCCGCGGTAATGGGCGATGGCAGCATCGTCGATGATTTCAACCTGAAGAACCACACCAAGGACAAGTACGCGGTGATCTTCTTCTATCCCCTGGACTTCACCTTCGTGTGCCCCTCCGAGCTGATTGCCTTCGATCACCGCCTGGACGAGTTCACCAAGCGCAACGTGGAGGTCATCGGCGTATCCATCGACTCCCATTTCACCCACAACGCCTGGCGCAACACTCCCGTCAACGAAGGCGGCATCGGCCCCGTGCGCTACCCCCTGGTGGCGGACATGACCCACGGCATCTGCAAGGCCTATGACGTGGAAACCCCCGACGGCGCCGTGGCCTTCCGTGGTTCCTTCCTCATCGACAAGGAAGGCATCGTGCGTCACCAGGTGGTGAACGACCTGCCCCTGGGCCGCAACATCGACGAGATGCTGCGCATGGTGGACGCCCTGCAATTCCACGAGACCCACGGCGAAGTCTGCCCCGCGGGGTGGAAGGAAGGCGACGAAGGCATGAAGGACACGCCCGACGGCGTGGCCAGCTATCTGTCCAAGCACGCCGAAGAGCTGTAAGACGGCATCGACGCTGCGACAAGCCGGCCCGCGGGCCGGCTTTTTTGCCTTTCGGTAAGAAGGGGTCGGAGTCAAATCAGGGAGAAGGTTTGCGGATTCAGCCGCCCTGGCTGATTTGACTCCGACCCCTCCCCTGAATACACGAAGAAATAACGACTATAACCAGGAGTGATACAACATGAATCTCGACCGCGTAACCCGGGGCAGCAACGTCCCCGATGAAATCAACGTCATCATCGAGATCCCGGCCAATGCCGAGCCGGTGAAATACGAGGTGGACAAGGAATCCGGCGCCATGTTCGTGGACCGCATCCTGCGCACGGCCATGCGCTATCCGGTAAACTACGGCTACATTCCCCACACCCTGTCCGATGACGGCGACCCCTGCGACGTGCTGGTGCCCACGGCCTTTCCCCTGATTCCCGGCTCGGTGATTCGCTGCCGCCCCGTGGCGGTGCTGAAAATGACCGATGAATCCGGCGACGACGCCAAGGTGGTGGCCGTGCCCGCCGACGACATCACCGACCGCTGGTCCCATGTAAAGGACGTGGACGACATGCCCAAGGAACTCATGGAACGTATGGCCCATTTCTTCGAACACTACAAGGACCTGGACGAAGGCAAGTGGGTACGGGTGCAGGGTTGGGAAGGCGCGGACGCCGCCCGCAAGGAAATCACGGATTCCGTGGCCATGTTCGATGCCGCGCCGGAAAAGCCCCATTTCTGATGAAAATCTGTATCCTCTCCGACAGCCATGACCACATCCCCCTGCTGGAGGCCGCCGTCAGGGACGCGGCGGCCCTGGGCGCCGAAGCCGTGGTGCATTGCGGCGACGTGGTCGCGCCCAGCACCCTGGGCTGTCTGGAGCAGTTCAAGCTGCCGGTGCATGTCATTCATGGCAACAACACCGGCGACCTCTACGCCCTCACCCGCCTCAGTCACAAGCCCGGGGGAATCTTGCGCTATCATGGCATGGATGCCGGCATAGAGCTTGGGGGGCGGCGCATCTTCCTGGTGCACTATCCCCACTATGCCCGGGCCATGGCCGCCACCGGCGACTGGGACCTGGTCTGCTGCGGCCACAGCCACAAAGTCTCCATCGAGTGGCTGCCCAACGTGAACGGCGGCCGGACCGCCCTGGTCAATCCCGGCACCGTGGGCGGCGTGGGCAAGCCCCAGGCCACCTGGGTGCTGGGCGACCTGGACGCCATGACCTTCGAGGTTCACGAAGTCTCCAAATCCATCGAATTCGACCAAGTCAGCGTATGAGCAAACTCACTCATTTCGACGAACAGGGGCAGGCCCACATGGTGGACGTGGGAGCCAAGGACCACACCCACCGGGTGGCCATCACCAGCGGTCACATCACCATGGAAGCCGACACCCTGAAACTCATCGAGGAAGGCGGCCACAAGAAAGGTGACGTACTGGGCATCGCCCGGGTGGCGGGCATCATGGCCGCCAAGAAAACCCCGGATCTGGTACCCCTTTGCCATCCCCTGGCCCTGACCCGCATTGCCATCGATTTCCGTATCGACCGGGAAGCCAGCCGGGTGCACTGCCGAGCGCAGGTGGAAACCCGCGGCCAGACCGGCGTGGAGATGGAAGCCCTGTGCGCCACCCAGGTGGCTCTGCTCACCATCTACGATATGTGCAAGGCCGTGGATCGGGGCATGGTCATCAGTGAAGTCCGCCTGGAAGAAAAGATGGGCGGGAAATCCGGGCACTGGAAACGCGGGCATGAGTGACAAGTTCTTTCGCCAGGCCAGATTCCTGACCTCGGCGGCAAAGCTGAGCCAGTGCCCGCCCGACCAAGGCTACGAAGTCGCCTTCGCGGGGCGCTCCAACGCCGGCAAATCTTCCGCCATCAACACCTTGTGCGACCACAACGGCCTGGCCAAGACCAGCAAGACCCCCGGACGCACCCAGCTCATCAACTTCTTCGAACTGGACGAGGAACGCCGCCTGGTGGACCTGCCCGGCTACGGCTATGCCAAGGTCTCCGTAAGCATCAAGAAGGACTGGCAGGGCAACCTGGCCCAGTACCTGGAGCAGCGCCGCTGTCTGAAAGGGCTGGTGCTAATGATGGACGTACGCCACCCCCTCAAGGATTTCGACCTGCAGATGCTGGACTGGGCGGGGCACATCGACCTGCCGGTGCATGTCCTGCTCACCAAGGCGGACAAGCTCAAGAGAGGCCCCGCCAGCGCCAGCCTGCAAAAGGTCAGGAAAACCCTTACGGAAATGGATGGCGACTTCTCCGTGCAGCTGTTCTCCTCCCTGAAGAAGACCGGAGTTCCCGAGGCCCACCAGAAGCTCAATCAGTGGTTGCAGCGGGACGCCGACGCCTAAGGCATTTGTCGGGCTGAAGCCCGACCTAGATTATTCAGCTCATCCCAGGACATGACCGCTCCTGCGCATGACCTCCATGGATGGAGGAAATGCTGGAACTGTCGGGAACAGTTCCAGTGCCCTGCGCCCGCGGCGACCGCCAAGGATGGCGGAAGTGCAGATCACGCAGGGAGCAGTTATCTGCCAACCGCCAGGGATGGCGGAAGTGCCGAAAACGCAG
>JALVEW010000214.1 GCA_027030425.1 Sedimenticola sp. | reverse complement strand
CGCCAGGCATGCCCCAAACCACGCTGCTGTCTTCGTCCTGGGCAATGGTTCTGGCGCCGGCTTCGCGCATTTCCAGCAGGGAGCGGGCGCCATCGTCTCCCATGCCGGTGAGGATCACGCCTGTGGCTTTCTTGCCGGCGATCTGGGCCACGGAACGAAACAGCACATCCACCGAGGGCTTGTGCCGGTTGACGCGGGGACCGTCGCTCAATTTGCAGTAATAACCGCTGTTGTTCCTGGCCACGAGCAGGTGATAGGCGCCGGGTGCGATATACACGTTGCCCGGCTCTATTCTCTGACCATCCCTGGCTTCGTGAACCAGCAGCCGGGACAAACGGTTCATGCGCTGTGCAAAGGCGGTGCTGAAACCTGGGGGAATGTGCTGGGTGATGACCATGGCAGGCATATCCTCCGGCAGTTCCACGAGCACGTCCCGAATGGCTTCCGTGCCCCCTGTGGATGCGCCGATGGCGATGAGGGGAGGAAGGCCTGCCGCCAGAGGTTTTGCTGGCCCAGCAGGGATGATGGCGTCCACGCTTTGTTTTTCTTCCACGGACAAGGAGACAGCCGGGTGTTTGCGGGCGGCGCGGATATTGGCCCGGGCCGCCATCTTGACTTTACGGATGATCTCCTGGCTGACTTCTTCCAGGGAGGCGGCAAAGTCTCCCTGGGGCTTGCTCACGAAGTCTATGGCACCGAGTTCCAGGGCCTCCAAGGTGACTTCAGCGCCCTTGGTCGTCAGGGAGGAAACCATGACGACCGGAAGGGGATGGAGGCGCATGAGATTTTTCAGGAAGGCGATGCCGTTCATCTTGGGCATCTCCACGTCCAGGGTGAGGACGTCGGGATGCAGTTTCTTGATCTTCTCCCGGGCGATATAGGCATCCGCGGCGGAACCAACGACTTCGATCTGAGGGTCCTGCTCCAGGATGCGCTTGAGCATGTTCCGCACCAGGGCGGAGTCATCGATGATAAGAACGCGTATGCTCATGGCTGGGATTCTCCTGAAGTGGCTCAGTGTTTCTTCCGGTAAATGGATTGTCCGATCAGGGAAAACCTGTCCGTGAGATCCATGGGGCTTTCGGAATGACCGATGAACAAGTGGCCCTGGTTCACCAGAATGCCGGCAAACCGTTCAAACAGCTTTTTCTGGGTTGGCTTGTCGAAATAGATGAGAACATTGCGGCAGAAGATCAGGTCAAATGGGCCTTTCATGGGCCAGGTATGCATTAGATTGAGCTTGCGAAAGGTGACCAGCTCCCGTACCTGTGGCTGGACTCTTGCCTTGCCTTCGTTGATGCCAACACCCTTCTGGAACCATTTTTGCAGGCGCTTTCCCAGCACCTGCCGAATGTTTTTCTGTTCATAGATTCCTGCGCTGGCTTTGGCCAGCACATCGGAATCCAGATCGGTAGCCAGAATGCGCAGGTCCCAGTTATGGATGTCCGGAATGTTCTCCAGCAGGACCATGGCCACTGTGTAGGCTTCTTCTCCCGTGGAGCAGCCAGCGGACCATATTCTGATGCGCCTGCTTTCCCGGTTCTTCTTCAGCAGCTCTGGCAGCAGGTCCTTACCCAGGTAGTCGAAATGATGGGCTTCGCGGAAGAACGCAGTGAGATTGGTGGTGACGGCATTGGTAAAGGCTTCCAGCTCATCTCCCTGCCCGTCTTCGATGAGACGGCAGTAGGCGCCAAAGCTGTGCAGTCCGAGCGCACGGAGTCTCCTGGACAGGCGGCCATAAATGAGATCCCGGCGGTTGTCCGCCATGCGGATGCCCGTGTGCTGATACACCAGCTCTCTAAGGCGGTCGAAGTCCCGGTCGGTGAATTCAAATCCCTGTTGGGCCTGTGCTTGCGCGGTGTTTCTCATGGTTGTGTCTCATCCATTGACAGTTCTTTCCTGATCCCCGCCAGGGCAGCGGCATCTTTCAGGGCGGGGCTGACCGCCTGCCACCGGCAGTGAACGCCTTTGTGGCTGGCGGTTTGCAACGTGGCCAAGAGAAGCTGCAGGGATGCGCCGTCCACGCTTTTCACCTCGGCGCCATCCAGGAGCAGGCCTTGGTCAGCCGTGAGGGCTTTGCGAAGCGCCACGGCCAGCTCTGGGAGCACGTCCAGACTCAGGTGCGGCGGCAGGGAAATGCTGGGCTCGACGCCGTTCATGGTCAGAATTCATCCCATACGTCATCGGCGCCAACCGCCTGCAGCCGGGGACGGCTTACAACACGCTGCGCGGGCGGCTCGGTAGCTGGAGCCTGGCTGGCAGCCGCTCCTGTTTCCTTCTCCAGCTCCTCCAGCAGGGAGACGATTTGGTCAGAGTAACGTTCCACCCGGTTGTACACGGATTCAGCTTTCTTGCTGTCTCCTGACTGTTTGGCCTGGATGACCTGCTTGATGAGGGTATGCATTTCGGCATGTATCCTTTCCAGTTCCTGCATCTTTCTCATGCCGCCATGTTGGGGCATGCCGGTGCTGTACAGCCACTTGCCCAGGTCGCAGTCGTGATGGGACACGGCTTCTTCCTCCTGCATGCTCTCTTCACCGTCGAGGAAGGCCCGAAGGCGGGTTTTCCAGAGCTTGTGCCGGGTGCGGGCATTGGCGAAGTCCAGCTCGGCAGGCGCCTGGTGGCCAGACCAGGGGCGGTCCGCGGAACGGCGCTCCACGCCGTCTTGGTGGCTGTTGGCGCCATCGGTCTTGAAGAAGGAAATCAGTTCTCCCAATTCCTTGGCCTGCTCGTCCATCATCTGACTGGTTTGGGCGGCCTCTTCCACCAGGGTGGCGTTTTGCTGCGTCACCTCATCCATTTGCGAGACGGCCTGGTTGACCTGATCTATGCCCGCGTACTGCTCGGAGCTGGCCGCCGCGATCTCGGCGATGAAGTCATTCACTTTCTTGACCGAGGAAACGATTTTCTCCAGCGTCTTTCCAGACTGGTCTACGAGATCTGATCCTTCTCCCACCTTGTTCACGCTGTCCTCGATGAGTTCCTTGATCTCCTTGGCCGCCGTGGCGCTGCGCTGGGCCAGATTGCGCACCTCGGTGGCGACCACGGCAAATCCCCGACCCTGTTCGCCAGCGCGGGCGGCTTCCACCGCGGCGTTCAGGGCCAGCAGGTTGGTCTGGAATGCAATATCGTCTATCACGCTGATGATGGCGGCGATCTTTTTGCTTGAATCGGTGATTTTCTCCATGGCCGTGATGGTGTTCTGAATCACGGTGCCGCCGTCCACTGCCTGATTCAGGGTGACGCCCGCCAGTTCGCTGGCTTTGCGGGAGTTGTCCGCGTTCTGGCGTACCGTGGAGGTGATCTCTTCCATGCTGGAGGCGGTCTCCTCCAGGTTCGATGCCTGAAGTTCCGTGCGGCGGGCCAGGTCCGCATTGCCTTCAGCGATCTCCTGGGATGCATGTTCCACGGCATCGGCGCTGGTGCGGATGCTGCCGATGACGCGGTTGAGATTGGAAATCGTGGTGTTTACGTCGTCTTTGAGGCGTGCGAAAGAACCTTCATATTCCGTGGTGATGGTCTTGTCCAGCTCACCCCGGGCGAGGGCGCCGAGCACGCTGGCGGTGTCGTTGATGACCTGCTCGAGAATCTGCATGAGTTCGTTAACGCTTCCACCAAGCTTTCTGTAGAAACCTTCCTTGCCCTCCAGGCTCACGCGTTCGGTGAGGTTGCCGATGAGAGCGTTGTCAACGATGCCCTGGATTTCCCGTTCCACGGCCACCTCGCTGGTGCGGTCCAGCCATTCAACCACAGTGCCCAGACGTTCACCCTGGTCGTTGATGATGGGATTGGCCGTCAGGCGCAGGAAGCGTCCGCCCAGCTCGATATCTGTCGTAAAGGACTCTTGCAGTCTTTCCATCATGCCCCGCTGATGAGCTGGGTTCTTGTGGAATACATCGACATTGGCGCCCATGAGCTTGCTGCTGTCGAACTCGGGCAGCTCCTTGCGGATATCGTCTTCTGCGTTGCGCATCATCTCCTTGACGGCATCGTTGAGATAAATGATGTTGAGGTCCTGGTCGGCGATCATGACGTTGGCGCTGACGCTGCGCAGGGCCTCCTGGACGCGGCTCAGGGAGTTGGCTTGCTGACGGATCTCGTTTACCTCGTATCCCAGGCGAATCTGGGCGGACTGGATGTTCTGTATCAGCTTGCCCAGTTCGTCGTCCCGGTGGGTTTCGACCCAGTTGAAATATTCACCATTGGCAATGTCCTGCATGGCGGTAATGGCTTGGGCAATGGGGCGGCTAATATATTTCTTGAGGGCCTGAACCGCGCCGGCAAAGAACAGGGAGACACCGGCGATGGTGGCGGCAAGGATGTAAAGGTCGGTACCCAGGTAGGCCAGCCCGGCAATGCCTACCATGGCGAGTACCGACACGACCAGAAGCAGGTTCAGGTAGCCGGAGCTTCCCAAGTTGCCCAGGGATTGCCTGATCCGCTTGAAACCGGAAGGACGCAGAGAAACCTCGCCAGTGCGCAGTTTCTGGTACAGGGCCTCTGCCTGCTCGATCTCCTGGCGACTGGGTTTGGTGCGTACCGACATATAGCCCGTTACTTGCCCGTGTTCGCGCATGGGCGTGACATTTGCCTTGACCCAGTAGTAGTCGCCATTCTTGCAGCGGTTTTTCACGACGCCTATCCAGGGCTTGTCTGCCTTTATGGTGCGCCACAGATCCTCGAATGCTTCCGGGGGCATGTCGGGATGGCGCACCAGATTGTGATTTCGGCCGACCAGCTCCTCGGAAGTGAAGCCGCTGATCTCGATGAAATCCCGGTTGATGGACCGGATGATGCCTTTTCTGTCCGTGGTTGAGACGATGAACTGTCCGTCTTTCATCACGACTTCATGGTCTGTTACTGGCTCATTGATTTTCATGCTTTGGTTCTCCGTGGAGCTGATAACGTGTCTTGGTGGTCAGGCCGCAGTTTTATCGCCAGTCAGGCTCAGTACGCCATGGACAATGAGTTCGTCCACGTCGAGGAGAATAATCATGCGTTCTCCCATGGTTGCCAGACCGGCCACGGCGGGCCGTTGTGCCGCGTCGCCGATCTCGGGCGCGGGCTGTATGTCCGTGGTCATGATGTTGTGTACTTCCGACACGGCATCCACCACCATGCCGACGGTGCGTTGGACGCCTTCGCTGTCTTCGGCCTTGACCACGATGACGACCGTGGTGGGGCCCCGGTCTGTGGCGGGGAGCCCAAAATGGCTGCGCAGCTCGATGATGGGAACGACGGTGCCTCGCAGGTTGATGACTCCCAGAACGCAGTCCGGGGTGTTGGGCATGGGCGTTACTTCGCTCCAGCCGCGAATTTCCTGCACCTTGAGGATATTGACGCCGTATTCCTCTCCTGCCAGGCAGAAGGTGAGGTACTGATCCGTTCCCTGTTCGGGCTGCATGTCCGCGTCGGTTTTCTGTACTGTGTCGCTGTTCATGGAAGCTCTGTCCTCGGCTAGGAAGCGGCAGCCAGTGCTGCCGGCGGATTGCTTTTCATGTGAAAAAGATGAATGAGTCCGGGTATGTCCAGGATCAGGGCGACTCTGCCATCGCCCAGGATCGTGGCCCCGGAGACGCCATCGAGTTGCTGGAAATTGGTTTCCAGGCTCTTGATGACCACCTGCTGCTGGCCCAGCAGCCTGTCCACGAACAGGCCCACATGCTGCCCTTCGGCTTCCACCACTACCAGCAGCCCCTGTTCCAGGTCATCTGTTCCTCCGGCATTTCCCAACAGCTCGTTGAGGCGGATGATGGGGATGTATTCGTCACGGAACCGGTACAGCTCGGTGGCACCGGCCAGGCGTTGCAGATTTTCCTGCCGGATCTGCAGGGACTCGACGATGGAGATCAGAGGCAGGATGTAGGTGTCCTCGCCAACGGCGGCCAGCTGGCCATCGAGAATGGCCAGCGTCAGGGGCAGCCGGATCACCACGGTGCTGCCCTGGCCCTCCTGGGAATGGATGCTGACGGTACCGCCCAGGTCGTTGATGTTGCGCTTGACCACGTCCATCCCCACGCCGCGGCCTGACAGGTCGCTGACCTTGTCCGCGGTGGAAAAGCCCGGCTGGAAGATCAGGTTGTCGATGCGTTCGCCGGACAGTTCTTCCTTGTCGCTGACAAGGCCATTCTCCAGGGCTTTTTCGAGAATCTTTTTCCGGTTCAAGCCGGCGCCGTCGTCGGAGATGCGGATGACGATATTGCCGCTCTCATGCTGGGCGCTGAGTTCCAGGCGTCCCTGCTCGGGTTTGCCGGCGGCTTTTCTCGCCTCGGGCGTTTCCAGCCCGTGATCCAGGGAATTGCGCACCAAGTGCACTAGAGGATCGCCGATCTTCTCCAGCACCGTTTTGTCCACTTCGGTCTGTTCACCGGTCAGAACCAGATCCACTTTCTTCCCCATCTTGTTGCACAGATCCCGCACCAGTCTGGGGAAGCGGTTGAAGGCGACGCTGATGGGCAGCATGCGTATCTGCAGCATGTTTTCCTGGAGTTCGCGGGTATTTCGTTCCAGCTGGGCCAGGCCGGTAAGAAGCGCTTCCGATGCCGGCCCTCCCTGTTGTACGAGACTGGCGCCCACCTGGTTGAGCATGGACTGGGTGATTACCAGTTCTCCCACCAGATTGATAAGCAGATCCACTTTCTCTATGGACACCCGTATGGAGCTGCTTTCCCGGCTGGTTTTGGTTTCCCTGACAGCTGCCACCGGCTTTTTTTCTCCAGTGGGGGATGGTGCGGGATCAGGGGGTGCAACGGTGGCGGTTGGGGTTGGCGCCGGTGCGGAGTCCAGGGGGTGGATCTCCAGATGGCTGCTGGTTTCCACCCAGCTGAAAGCTTCGTGAATTTGTTCTTCGCTGATTTTGCCCTTCAGGGTGGCTTCCCATTGCAGGTAACAGGTTGTGGGGTCCATTTCATCCAGGGAGGGCAGTTGTCCGGAATCCGTGGTAACGCTCAGTTCACCCAGTTCCGCCAGGGCCTGGAAGATGCGCAGGGGATCGTCGCCTTCGCGGTACAAGTCCGGGCCTGGAGCAAACCGGATTTGCCAGGTTGAGACTTCCGGAGTTTCCTCAGGGAGGGAAGATTGGTCACCCGCAGTCCCGTCCCCGGTAACAGGGGAGTCCGTTTTCAGGGCATTCTCCAGCGCGGTTTGGAGTTCCGCCACGCGCTGCTCCTCCGGTGCCTGGTCGTCAGCCAGCCCCTCCACCATTTCCTTGAGCAGATCCACCGAGGCAAGGAGCAGATCCACGGTTTCCTTGTCTACCTGGCGGGAACCGTTGCGCAACTCGTCGAGCAGGGTTTCCATGACATGGGTAAACCCGGAGATATGCTCGAAACCAAAGGCGGCGCTGCCACCCTTGATGGAATGGGCGGCGCGGAAAATGGTATTGATTTCTTCCAGGTCCGTGCCAGCGTCCAGATTCAGCAACCCTGATTCCATGACCTCCAGTCCCTCGAAGCATTCTTCGAGAAAGACGTCGAGAAATTCTGATAGATCCATGGACATAAAGGAAAACCCGTTACCGTATTGCCGCTGATGCGGCTGCTTTTCTGGTTACGGGATGCATCGGCGAGACCGGGGAGAACTTAACCCGAATATTTCACCCGGGAACGTGATGATCGTTCCGGGATCGGTGTTCAGGTGTGGATTTGCGATTGAATCAATAGCCCAAGCCATTGCAAAGGGGGCGGAGTCAAATTCCACCTAACGGTTACAAGGAACGGGATCAAGCTGTTCCATGTCGTCGGATCTTCCGAACATCCTCCCAATATGACTCCGACCCCGACCGCACGCATTTTGCTGATTATCAAGGTTATTCCATGAAATACAGTAACTTATAATATTTCTCAAGTGATCGGGTGAAATATGTCGGGTCAAGGAAGTTCTTGCGTGTTCGCTGCCGGGGTTTCCCTTTCCTTAGCTTGGATAAATAAACTTTGCCAGCGCTGCATGGAGGCGCCAGTAGATACGGGTTCCAGCGGATATGAGGATTCATGGCGGACACCGCGGGCAGGAAAAGGGGAGCCTTGTTGGCGGTGCGCCGTAAAGCGAGGGGGAGGAAGGTTCGGCCGTC
>JALVEW010000213.1 GCA_027030425.1 Sedimenticola sp. | reverse complement strand
CAGCTACCTGTCCAGCTACCCGGAACACTGGAACTGGGTGCGCCATGAGCTGGGAAAGCAGCGCGAAAATGCCCCGGACGCCTGGGTGGCCCTGCGCACGGCCCAGGACAGATACTGGGTGGACGACGACAGCCATACCTGGAACGGCGCCCCCTGGGTGCGCAACCTGGAGCGCTGGCTGGTGCAGAAGGACGTGGGCGGCGACGGCATGACCCGGCGCGGCACGGACCACCGGGTGAACGAAGTGGATGCCGACAACGGTGAATCCTGGGAGGGCCGCCGGACAGACCACGCCTCGGGGCAGGACTATTTCTACTTCTTCGTGGATGATGTGTTCGCAAACGACCCCGGCCAGCAGTGGCAACTGAAGGTCACCTACGTGGACGCGGGCGGCAGCAGCTGGCGGGTGGAATACGCCAACGGCAGCTCACTGATGGAAAGCGATCCCGTGCCCCGGGCCGACAGCGGCCTGGTGAAAACCGCCACCATCGACCTGCCCGGTGCCCGCTTCAGCAACAGACTGCCCGGTGACGCGGACTTCCGCATCTACAATGGCGGCAGCGAAGACCTGGAAATCCGTTTCGTACGCCTGGTCAGGCTCAAGCCGCCGGCTGTTCAAGTCGTATTTGCCGACGGCTTCGAGTCGCCCTGAGCCTCAGGCGACAGCGCCTGCCCGCCGCCGGGAGCGCTGCTGGCGGGGCTTGGCGTTGCGGTTGCCATTCGCGGCCCCCGCGGAGCGGCCCTGCCCACGGCTGTTGCGGCCACCACCAGGCCTGCCCGAGCGCCCGCCTTTGCCCCCCCGACCATTCTGTATGGGCTCGGCCTTGATGGATGGATCCGGCTCGTAACCTTCCAGCACCACACTGGGAATGGGCTTTTTCAGCAGGCGCTCGATGTCCTTGAGCAGCTTGTGCTCGTCCACGCAGACCAGGGAAACGGCTTCACCCTCGTTTCCGGCGCGGCCGGTACGGCCGATACGGTGCACATAGTCCTCCGGCACGTTGGGCAGCTCGAAGTTCACCACGTGAGGTAACTGGTCGATATCCAGGCCCCGGGCGGCAATATCCGTGGCCACCAGCACCCGCACATCACCTTTCTTGAACCCCGCCAGAGCCCGGGTGCGGGCACCCTGACTCTTGTTGCCGTGAATGGCCGCAGCAGTCAAACCGTCCTTCTCCAGCTGCTGGGCCAGGCGGTTGGCACCATGCTTGGTACGGGTGAATACCAGCACCTGGCGCCAGTTGCGCGACCCGATCATGTGACTGAGGAGTTCGCGTTTGCGGCCCTTGTCCACGGGATGCACCACCTGCGCGATACGCTCCGCCGTGGTGTTGCGCTGGGCCACTTCGATAAGCTCGGGCTGGTTGAGCAGGCGGTGGGCCAGCGCCTTGATTTCCTTTGAAAAGGTGGCGGAAAACAGCAGGTTCTGGCGCTGACCATTGTCCGGCAGCAAAGCCAGCAGCTTGCGGATGTCATGGATGAAACCCATATCCAGCATGCGGTCGGCCTCGTCCAGCACCAGGATCTCCACTTGGGAAAGATCCACGGTTTTCTGGCTCACATGATCCAGCAGGCGGCCGGGAGTGGCTACCAGAACGTCCACACCCCGGCGCAGCTTGTCGATCTGGGGATTGATCTTCACACCGCCAAAAACCACCGCGGAACGCAGCTGCAGGTGGCGGCCATAGGTTTCCACACTCTCCCCAACCTGGGCGGCCAGTTCCCGGGTGGGGGTGAGCACCAGGGCACGCACCGGACGCTTGCCCTTGGGCAGGGGCGTCTCACTCAGGCGCTGAAGCAGGGGCAGGGTAAAGCCTGCTGTCTTGCCCGTGCCCGTCTGGGCACCGGCCATGACATCCCTCCCCTGAAGGATCACGGGAATGGCTTTTTTCTGAATGGGAGTGGGTTGGCTGTAGCCCTGGTCGCTCACGGCGCGCAGGAGTTCGGCTCTCAGGCCGAGGGATTCGAATGACATAGGATTCTGTTTTCCAGTCTTGCCCTCTCTGCCATGCAGCAGGAGCCGGTTCGGGCTGGATAAGGGTTTCTTTCAAAGCAAGGGGATGCTCAAGAATTTCCGGGCGATTGCAAGAATCGCATGGACGCCAACCGGAAAGGCGTCCGAGAAGGCG
>JALVEW010000212.1 GCA_027030425.1 Sedimenticola sp. | reverse complement strand
ATCACCGCCGACATCCCCCTGGCGGATGAGCTCATCAGCAAGAACTGCATCGCCCTCAATCCCCGGGGCGAGTTGTACACCAAAGAGAACATCCGCCAACGCCTGAACATGCGTGATTTCATGGAAACCCTGCGCAGCAGCGGCATCCAGACCGGCGGACCAGCGCCCCTGGACAAGCAGGACCGTCAGGCCTTCGCCAACCAGCTTGACAGGCTGTTGCAGAAAAATCAGGGGGAATAAATCTGCCCACCAGGACATCCTCCCTGAGATAACCACAGGAGGAGAACCCCATGAAACATCCCATTTCCATCAAGGCCGGCCTGTTGCTGGCCGCCAGCGCCCTGCTGGCGGCCAGCAGCCTGGTAATGGCTTCGAAAGACGCCGGCCACGGCAAGGATTACCGCACTTTCCATGCTGACGGCAAGATCGACTACGGCCGCATCGAGGACAGTTATACAGCAGACCTGAGCATGTACCTGGCCGGCAACCAGTTCATGGTTATGAAGGAGCTGATCCAGGATTTCCAAAAAAGCCACCCAGACATCAAAACCGTGTTCGTAGAAACCATCCCCCCAGGGCAGATCCTAAAGGGCCAGCTCCTCAAGCAGGGCAGCATCGAAGGAAAGAAGATCGCCATGAATCCTGACCTCTACGCCAGCGTCAACCTGGGCCACCTGAAGAAGCTCAAGGGCAAGGGCCGCATGGACAAGTACATGATCTATACCCACAACAAGCTCGAACTCATGGTCGCCAAGGGCAATCCAAAAGGCATAAAGGGCCCACAGGACCTGGCGCGGGGTGACCTGGTGCAGTCTCATCCCAATCCCCTCACCGAAGGCATCTTCAAGTTCTACGGCTCGGAAATGCTCAAAGACCTGGGGCTGTACGAAAAAGTCACCAGCAACGCGAAATGCAAGGGCTGCTGGGCCGTACCCGGCAAGACCTGGTTCACCCAGCGCCATCACCGGGAAACGCCTCAGCGCATCGAAGAAGGCAAGGCGGACGTGGGTATCGTGTGGACCACGGAGATCACCCATGCAAAAGCCACGGGACGCGGCATCGACGGCGTGCCCATTCCCGCCCCTTACAACAAGCAGGACAAGGTGGGTTATGCCATCGGCATGCTCAAGGACGGCCGCAACCCCAAGAACGCGCAACGATTCCTGGCCTACCTGGCTTCCCCCGCCGCGCAGGACATCTATGCGAAATATGGCTTCGTCAAAGCATCCGCGGATGAGCTGAAACTCAGAGACATTCCCTGAACGAATGACAAGGGGAACGGCGCCTGCCGTTCCCCGATGCCAGGAATCCTCCTCAGCTCAGGGCGGCAATCTCCATGCGGTAGCTGGCATCCGGGTGTTCTGGCGACGGGCCTTGGGTAAGCACCGCAGCGCCGGAGCGGTAGCCCTGCTCCCGCAGCCAGGCGCGGCAGAAAGGCGTCCAGTCTTCATATTCCCGCTCCACCAGCACGGGATGTACACCCCGGGTAAACTGCAGGTTCTGGCAGGTGGCATGATCGCTGCTGAAGGCGGTAATCCATACCGGCAGGCGGTAACGAGCGATGTTTCTCGCCGTGGCACCCGAGCGGGTGGGTACAACCACCTGGGGGCTCTCCATGGCGAACACCACCTGCTGCACGCATTCGGCAATGAGATCCACGGCATCCTGCTCCTCGAACAGGGCGCTTCTTTCTTCCGGCGAAGGCGCGGGGGTGGCGGCCTCGGTGTCCTCGGCAATGCGGGCCAGCATGGCCACGGCTTCCACCGGGTAACGCCCCATGGCAGATTCTCCGGACAGCATGATGGCGTCCGTACCGTCGATGATGGCATTGGCCACATCCGTGGCTTCCGCCCTGGTGGGCAGACGGTTGTGAATCATGGATTCGAGCATCTGGGTGGCGGTGATCACCGGCTTGCCCAGGGAAATGGCCTTGCGCATCAGTTCCTTCTGCACCAGGGCGATGGTGGAGATGGGGATCTCCACTCCCAAGTCTCCCCGAGCAATCATGATGCCGTCGGCGGCATCGAGGATTTCATCCAGGGCACCCAGCGCTCCCCTGCGCTCTATCTTGGCCACGACAAAGGCCCTGCCACCCAGTTCTACCATGGCCGTGCGCAGATCATGGATATCCGATGCACGGGTGACGAAGGACTGGCTGACGGCATCCACGCCCTGCGCCAGGGCAAAGGCCAGGCATTCCCGGTCACGGGGCGTGAAGGCGCTGAAGCCCAGATCCACGCCCGGCAGATTAAGCCCCTTGCGCGAGGACAGCTCGCCACCCGCCTTTACCTCGCACAACACGTCCGCCCCCTCGACGCGGATGACTTCCAGGGAGATGAGCCCATCATTGAGAAAAAGCCGGGTGCCCGGCTTCACGATGGTGGGCAGTTCCTTCAGGGTCACGGAAACCCTCTGGCCATCACCAATGATCTCCTCGGTAGTCAGGGTAATGCGCTCCCCCCGGGCCAGCTGCACGGTTTCGCGCATTTCTCCGATACGAATCTTCGGCCCCGGCAGATCGGCCATGATGGCAAGGCGTCGGCCGGTACGTTCCGCCGCTTCACGCAACCGGCGGATATTGCGCCCATGGGTATCGAAGTCACCATGGGAAAAATTCAGACGGGCCACGCTCATTCCGGCCCGCAGCAGGGCTTCCATGGTCTCTGGCGCATCCGACGCCGGGCCTATAGTGGCGACGATACGGGTCTTGCTGCGGGAGAGCTTCATGCCCCTGGCTCCTGGAGTTTTGCCCGCACAAAGTCGATATGCAGGCGCAGGTGGTAGAGCTGATAGGCAAATGACAGGGGCACCACCACGTCTCGCACCTCCCTTTCCAGGGCATTCAGCTTGTCCAGGTAGGCGGACTTCTCATCGTCGGAAGCCGTGAGCACCTTTCTGTCCACCTCCTGCAGTTCCTCGTACCAGCGGTAGATACGCGCCCGCATGCGCCAGCGGTACAGGGGGGGCACAATCTTGAACAGGGGCAGCAGCAGACCCAGCAGAGGCAGAATCATGATCTTGGTGCGATCCAGCAGGGATGCCGCCCAGAAAGGCAGATAGCGCTGCAGGAAAGGGGGACCATTGCGGAAATAGCGTTCGGCTTCCTCGGCGACAGGGAAACTGGTATGCCGGGGACTGGGAAAATCCCCTTCCCCGCTGAACCAACCGGCACCGCGATGTACCTTGTCCAGAATCTGCATCATCAGCGCAACGATAGCCGGATGCAGATCTTCCTGTATAACCATTTCCGAAGTTGCCGCCAGCAGATGAATATCCTTGGACGGAATGTTGACCGCCAGGTCTTCCGCCCCTTCAGGCAAGGTGAGCTCCACCAGGAAGGGATGCCGCCGCGCATAGGCTGCCGCCCGCTGAATGTTTACCAGCTTGACCTTGGGGTCATGGAGCAGAGAGGCCACCCGTTCGCTCCGGGGCGAGGCAACAAAGAACGCCACGTCTATGCTTCCCTCGTGCAAGCGTCGCGCCGCCTCCCCGGAATCCAGGGAAAGCCATTGCGCGCCTTCCAGAGGAATGCGGTTCTCCTGTAACAGCAGTTCCACCAGTGCCCGGGTGCCTGATCCTTCAGGGCCAATGGCCAGACGCAGATCTTTCAGGGCTGTCAGCCTGTCGATATCCAGATCGGATCTCTGAAATACCCAAAGGGGTTCATAGTACAAGCTGCCCAGGCTTTCGAGACGAATCCCCAACTGCCCCGGCTTCGCCACACCACCCTGTACGAAAGCCATGTCCACCCGCCCCTCGGACAAAAGCCGCAGATTGTCCAGGGAACCATGGGTATTCACGATCTCCAGCGTGATGCCTTCCTTGGCCAGCAGCTCCCGGTAGCGCCGCGCAAAAGCATCGTAAGCGCCCCCTTTTTCACCACTGGCCATGACAATATGCTTGGGAGGCGCGGGTTTGATGTACTGATAGGCCAGCATGAAACCCATGAGGACCAGCAGTACGAAAGGCCCATAGCCCCTCAGCAGCTCCTTCCAACCCAGATTAGTCTTCATAGCTCAGCGCCTGCGCGTTGTTGTCGAACAGTCTGAAGAATGCCGCCGCCTTGTCCAGGCTCTCCTGGTATTCCTCATCCAGGCGGGAATCCGCCACGATGCCGCCACCGGCATGGTACACCGCCCGTCCCCCGCTCAGCCGCAGGGTACGTATGGCGATGCTGGTGTCCATGTTGCCCTGACTGTCTATCCAGCCAATACTGCCACAGTATATATCTCTGGGCCCGGCTTCCAGCTCCTGGATGATCTCCATGGCCCGCCGCTTTGGCGCCCCGGTGATGGACCCCCCCGGGAAACAGGCATTCAGCAGGCTCAAGGCGTCTTCTCCTTCGGCCAGCTTTCCCGTTACCGTGCTCACCAGATGATGTACCGTGGGATAAGACTCCACCTTGAACAGCTCCGGCACCTGAATGCTTCCCGGCTCGCATACCCGCCCCAGGTCATTGCGCAACAGATCCACGATCATCAGGTTCTCCGCCCGGTCCTTGACGCTGGAAGACAACTCCCGGGCCAGAAGCTGATCCTGCTCAGCAGTGGCGCCCCGGGGGCGTGTGCCCTTGATGGGCCGGGTTCGCACCTGGCCTTGGTCCACCCTGAGAAACTGTTCTGGCGAGGAGCTGAGGATGCTGGCGAAAGGCAGCTCCAGCAAGGCGCCATAAGGCGCGGGATTCTGTGCCCGCATGGCAAGATAGAGGGCGAAGGGATCCCCCTTGAAAGGCAGGGAAAAGCGCTGGGCATAGTTCACCTGGTAGCAGTCACCCTCACGCAAATAGTGCTGAATACGGCGAAAGGCCCGGGCATAGTCGCCTGGGGACGACTGGGCGCTGATGCCTTTGGTATCAGGCTGAAAGATGTCAGGGGGGGCAGTCTCGGCGGCGGATTCCAGGGCCTGGACAAGGCCTCGGGGAATCTGGTTGAGATCCCCGGAAAGCCAGGATTCGTGGGTTTGCAGGTCATGCACCAGCACCCAGTCATAAAGCCCCACGGCCACTTCCGGCAGCTCACCCTGCTCCATTTCCAGCCCTTGCAGACGCAGCCCAAGGTCATAGGAGAAATAGCCCATGACCCCGCCGCCAAAAGGCGGGGACGCGGTACTTGATACACTTTCCGCCAGCAGTTCCCGAATCAGCGACAACACGGGTTCCCGGCTGCGGCGGCTACAACCATCCCGATATTCCAGAACCGCGCTCTCCCCATGGGAAACCAGGCGCACCCGGGGGTCCGCGGAAAGAATATGGTAACGCCCACCCTGGGTCAGGTACTCGCCACTGCCACTGTCCAGCCAGCAGGGCCAGGGCAACCGGCGCAAAACCTGGTAGAAACGGGAAATGTCTGGAGGCGCGGACAGCAAACGGGTAGGCATGGGGCGCATTTTACCCTATTGGCCATGCCCTTGATGATGGAAGAAATTCCCCCACAACCTCTCCCGTCCACCATGGCTGTGTATAAGGAAGCGGAAAACCACATTTTTCCGATTCAGCGTCGTAAAAGCCCAGGGATGCGTTTTTTGCGGCAGTTCCTGGGGAAAGGATCAAGGTATATGAAGCGCATCCCTTGTCCGCTCCCATAGACCGGATGACAAACAGCTCACGTTTATTCCACCGGACAAACCGGTGGAAAGGGTTGTGAGAAACCAGTTCAGGCCAGGTCGTTCACCAATGACCGGGCCACAGGCGCCGGAATGGAAGGCACTTCAACCCTGAGTTCCGGGTGATCCACCCCCACGGCAATGGGCGCCCCCTGCTTGGCCGCGTCAACCATTTCGGGGCCAAGCTCGAAGCGCAGGAAATGCACGCTGGAGGTCTTTTCAGGCGTGCTGCGTTCCAGG
>JALVEW010000211.1 GCA_027030425.1 Sedimenticola sp. | reverse complement strand
GGCCGCCAGCCTGTACCAGGGAAAGCTCCAGGCCAGCGCGCAACTGGATGTGCGCAAGGATATGCCCAGGTTCAGCGTAAAGGAAAAACTTGCTGGCATTCAGATCGAACCCCTGCTCAAGGACCTGACGGGCGACGCCCAGCTGCGCGGCACGGGCAATGTGGATATGGATATCCGGAGCCAGGGGCTGGATGACGCCACCATTCGCAAGAACCTCCATGGCAGCTTCGCCATCAATTTCCATGATGGCGCCTATATCGGTATCAACCTTGCGCAGGCGGTACGCAAGGCCATGGGGCAGGCCACCTCCGATGAGCCCGAGGAGACGGATTTCGCCGAGCTGCGCGGTACGGGTGCCATCCGCAAGGGTGTGGTGGAGAACAAGGACCTCTACTTGGCTTCACCCGTCCTTCGGGTCACGGGAAAGGGAAAAGTGGACCTGGTGCAGGAACAGCTGGACTACCTGCTGACCACCAAGATCGTGGGTTCCCTAAAGGGGCAGGGCGGGGCAGATGCCAGCAAGCTCAAGGGCGTGGCCATCCCCGTGCGGCTTAGTGGCAACATGAAGGACCCTTCAATCATGGTGGACATCCAGGCGGCCCTCAAGGCCAATGCCGAACAGAAGATTGAGGAAAAGAAACAGGAGTTGATGAAGAAGGCCGAGGAAAAAATCCAGGACAAGCTTGGCAAGGACGTATTGAAAGGGCTGTTCGGCCGCTGAGTGGCCGTCAGTCGGGGATCTTCTCCGCCACGATATAGGCGATCCAGCCGGCATCGGCATCGCCGTTCGTGGCGGGGTGGAATTCTCCGTCCGGCTCGCCGTCCTCGTCCCAGCCTTGCCAGTAGACCGTGACCCTGAAGCCGGCGTCTTCAAGCAGCTCGCGGATTTCCGGCAGGGTCCAAAGGCGCCAGTGATAGCTGAAGGCCTTGTCGAGACGCGAGTCGTCCTCGAAGTGGAAATGGATGTGGCAGGTCAGGTCGTGATTGATGGGGTTGAAGCTGGCCTGCTCCCAGATGTAGGTGACGTCGCCCTGGGGCGTTTCAATCTCCCGCTCCTCCTCGCATTCGCGGAAGCTCTCGTAACCGCCATAGATGTCCAGGAAAAAGATGCCGTCGCCCTTCAGGGCCTGGTGGACGCGGGAAAAATAGTTTCCCAGGGTCTGTCTGTCCTTGAACAGCCAGTAGCTGAAGTTCATGGCGGACAGGATGTCCGGCTGTTCCGTTTCCACGGTCAGCACATCATCCCTGACCAGGCTGATGCGTGAGCGCTGTTCTTCCGTCAGACGAGACAGGTTGTGGGCCCGGCCCCAGTTCAGCACATCCTGATCCAGATCCACCCCGATGGCCCGGTTGGCCGGGTCACGTTTCACCCATTCGCAGCAGACATTGGCCGTGCCGCAGAAATCCTCGCGCAGCAGCCGGGCGGGCTTGCCGCGCAGTTCTTGGTAGGTATCCGAAACGAAATCCACCTCCGCCTCGGAGCACTGCACGGACAGCTCGTACAGCTCATGGCGATCCGCCTGTTCTGCCAGTGAGGGTTTTGCTTTTCTTTTCATCGGGTTGTAGAGCATGCGGGAAAGGGGCAACTATACTGAATCCCGGCCCTTATGGGAATCGGTAGTGCCGGCGGGAGGAAAATGCGGTGGGGCATTGCACTGAGGCGCAAAGTGGTTTAATCTTCGCACCCTGTTTTGCACGGGACGCGCGGGCAGCACATGTTTGGATAAGGTGTCCGACTTACGCGAGGCAGGAAGCCGAGCTGGGTGCGCCACAGGGACGTTGCTTGCGATACAAGCAGAAACGAAGTAGTAAACTGGAGAGGTGTCCGAGTGGCTGAAGGAGCACGCCTGGAAAGTGTGTATACGGTAATCCCGTATCGAGGGTTCGAATCCCTCCCTCTCCGCCAAATATAAAAACAGGGGTCCGTAGGGCCCCTTTTTTTATATTTCGCAAAGGCGGATTCGAACCTGAGATTTCAAAACGGCCGGTTCGACCGCGTAGCGCGCCAGCGCGAAGCAGTGGCGAGCGAAGGGAGCCCATCCCTCCCTCTCCGCCAAACATAAAAAAGGGGCCAGCAGGGCCCCCTTTTTTATGTTTTTGCAAAGGCGGATTCGAACCCGAGGTTTCAAACCAACTGGTTCGACCGCGAAGAGCGGCAGCGCGTAGCAGAGGCGACCGCAGGGAGCCAATCCCTCCCTCTCCGCCAAACATAAAAAAGGGGCCAGCAGGGCCCCTTTATTATGTTTTCGCAAAGGCGGATTCGAACCCGAGATTTCAAGCCAGCTGGTTCGACTGCTTCCAGCGCACCGTCGCCAGTCTTGCTGTTGTACCAGGGAAAAGGGCTCAGCGCCTCCGGCTACGGCACTTCCAAGATGAGTTGATGATTCCATTCATATCATACCGGGTCAGGAAACCGCGGGAGCCCGTGACCTGAATGATCCCGGGTGCTGTTGGTCGGTTGTGGTGTCATAATGAAAACATCAGTGGCCGGGTTGGCCTCACCAGCAGGGAGACATGTCAGTGAAGCTATCATTTCATGGCGCCGACCGGGGTGTAACCGGGTCTTGTCATCTATTGCAATGTGGCGGGAAGAAAATCCTTATCGACTGCGGCATGTTTCAGGGGGGCAAGGAGCTGGCGGAGGAAAACGCCCGGCCATTTGGTTTCAATCCAGCGGATATCGACTATCTGTTGCTTACCCACGCCCACCTGGATCACTGCGGTCGCATTCCCCTGCTGGTGAAGCGGGGCTTCCGGGGAGAAATCATCACCACATCGGCTTCGGTGGAGCTGGCGCGACTGGTGATGCTGGATGCGGCGGGGCTGCAGGAGGAAGAAGCCCGGTATCAGGCGCGCAAGGCCCGGCGTCATGGCAAAAGCCTGAAAGCCTCCGAGCCTCTTTACACGGTATTGGATGCCCTCAACTGCCTGGATTACTTTGGTCGTAAGGTCTCCCTGGGACAGAGTCTGGATCTCGCGCCGGGCATTCGCGTGACCTTTTTCAATGCGGGACATATCCTGGGTTCCGCCAGCATTCTGCTGGAGCTGGAAGAAAAGGGAAAAAAGCGCAGGGTGGTATTCTCCGGCGATTTGGGATACGGGGGGCGGGCCATTCTGCGGGATCCAGAGCCGCCGCCGGCGGCCGATGTGGTGGTCATGGAATCGACCTACGGCAATCGCCTGCACAAGCAGCTGCAGCCTTCCATTGAGGAGTTGTACGCCGCCATCAATGAGACCATGGAAAGGGGAGGGAATGTCATCATTCCCACCTTTGCCCTGGAACGGGCCCAGGAGATACTGTACTACCTACGCCAGGGAGTGGAAGAGGGCCGCATCAATCGCTATACCACGGTTTTCCTGGATTCTCCCATGGCCATTTCCGCCACGGAGATCTTTGAGCGGCATCCTGAATGCTATGATGCCGATACCCTGAAGATATCACATGATGGCGACAACCCTTTCAGTCTTCCGGGGCTGCATTTCACCCGCGAAACCGCGGAGTCCATGGCCATCAACCAGATCGACCGGGGCGCGGTCATCATGGCGGGGTCTGGCATGTGCACTGGCGGGCGGGTGAGACATCATCTCAAGCACAACCTGTGGCGCGCGGAATGCAGCGTGATCTTCGTGGGTTACGCGGCGCGGGGCACCCTGGCCCGGCGTATTATCGACGGGGCGGACAAGGTGCGCATCTTTGGCGAGGAAATCCCTGTGCGGGCGAAAATCCATACCATAGGCGGTTTTTCCGCCCATACGGACCAGGCGGGACTGCTGGCCTGGCACAGGCATGCCGCCGATCCTGAAATCACCTACCTGGTGCACGGCGAGGAGGAGAGCATGAATGCGCTTGCCGCCCTGCTGACCAACACGCGGGTAATCATGCCGGAGCCGGAACAGTCCTTCGAACTCTGAGGGTGAAGCGCCTTTACCCGAATGTTTCACCCGGGAACGCGATGATCGTACCGGGATCGGCGTTCAGGTGCGGATTTGCAAAGGGGTCGGAGTCAAATTCCACCCAAACTGTTACATGAAACGGGATCAAACTGTTCCATGCCATGGGATCTTTCCAACATCCTCCCCATTTGACTCCGACCCCGCCCATCACCGCAGGTGGACGGCGAGACCGGCGCGAGGGCGCGTTCAGCGATGCCCGGTAACATATTGTACTTTGCTAATATTCCAAAATTCTCCATGAATACAGTAAGCTGAAATATTTTTCCAGCGACCGGGTGAAATATTCGGGTTTACACAACCTTGATGGCCATGTCCTCCAGGGTATTAGCGGTCACCTGGATGCGCTTGGCGATCTCCCTGAGCTGGGCGAGGATGTCCTTGTGCCGAATGATGTGCCTGCAGTCCTCCTGCTCCAGCAGTCTTGCGGTGGCAATGGCACAGGCTTCCACCACCTGATCGTATTCAAGATGAATCCGGCTGATGGGCTCGGCGATGACGGGCAGCTTTCGTCCTTCCAACGCGGCGATGCCTTGTTCCAGGGCAGCGCTCATGTCCAGCAGCTGTTTCAGGATGGATTCGTAGTTGCTGAGGCCATGAATGTGATAGATGCGGGTTTCCAGAAGAAAGTGCTTCACGCTGAGCACCAGCCAGTCCAGCTGGGTGATCATGCGGTAGATGGATTCCTTGTCGTAAGGCGTGATGAACACGTCCAGCAGTTCGGACATGTTACGGCTTTTCAGTTCCCGCGCCCTGCGGGTGATGTCGTCTATGCTTTCCTGGGAGATGCTGTGATCGTTGCTTCCTGCTTCGTACAAGGCTTTTACCACGGAGTGCCCCAGCCTTGCCTGATCGAGAAGGAAGGCATTGAAATCGATTTCCCTGGGAAGCAGGTATTTCTTGATGAAGCTCATGATGGACTCCAGAGGGCGGTGAACAAAAAACAATACAGGGCGCCCAGCAGCATGGATACGGGGATATTGAGCCACCAGCCGGCCATGATTCCCGCCGCCTTCCGCCAGCGCACATGCTGGGGCTTTTCCGCCGCGCCGTTGCCCAGCAGGGTGGCGGTAACCACCTGGGTCGTCGATGTGGGCGCGCCCATGGCCGTGGCCAGGCTGTTGACCAGGGCGGAGCCCAGCTGATTGGCCACGGCATGAATGGTGCGCAGACGGTACAGGCCGAATCCCAGGGTCTTGATGATACTCCAGCCGCCGAACATGGTTCCCAGAGTGATGGATAGGGCGCACAGAAGGACGGCCCAGTCCGGTACCGTGAAACTCGTGGTATGGCCGCTGGCCAGCAGCATCATGCCAATGATGGCCATGCCTTTCTGGGCATCGTTGGCGCCGTGGGAGAAGCCCAACCAGGCGACGCTGAAGTACTGGGTGGTAATGAACAGGGGCCTGATTCGGATGTTGAAGCGCCGGAACACCAGGAAGATGAGCTTCATCATCAGGAAGCCGATAATGAAACCGAACAGGGGTGAAACCAGTAATCCCGCGCAGACTTTCATGACGCCCTCCAGTTGAAAGTTCCGCAGCGCTTCCCAGCCCCAGTTGATGTGGCTGGCGCCGGCGGCGTAGAGCCCGGCGCCTATCAGACCGCCGGCCAGGGAGTTGGAAGAGGAGGACGGATAGCCGAGTTTCCAGGTGATGAGGTTGTAACTGATTGCCGCGAGCAGGGCGGCGATGACGATGGCCTCGCCCAGGGCGTGGGGCAGGTCGGAAATGTCGATGAAGGTTCCCACGGTATCGGCCACCGCCAGACCCACGGTGAAGGGAGCGATGAGGGTGAACAAGCTGACCAGTGCGATGGCGGTGGAAGGACGCATGGCGCGGGAAGCTATGGCTGTGGCCACCATGTCGGCTGCGTCGTGGAAGCCGTTGGTGAAATCGTAGGCCGCCACGGCGATCACCACCAGTATCAGCACAATGCTCAGGTTGTCCATGATTGCTGGCTGGGGTTAGTGCCCATGGGCGGCGAGGATTCGTAAAAGGAGCTTTGGATAGGGTTTGCCGGAGCGGATGTGAGGCCGGGAGCTGGATTCATGAGCGTCGGCCTGGTTCCCGTTGCATGTGTTTGGACAGGGGGCTACGGGTCATGGGGTACACACGGATCGGCAGTTTTCACAGATAAGGATATCCAGTCGTCCGATAGTATGCCCAGCCTCACGCGGTTGCTCAAGGCAGTGGTTCCCTATGAGCTCTTGAGCGGAAGGGCTGGAATGTATTGGGAGAAACCAGAAAGTTACTGTAAGTTTCCCTGTTCATTTGGCTGGAAAACCATCGCCGCCATCTCCGAGAAAACCGTAATCAACCGGAATGACTTGCCCGATAGTGTTTTGGTGACATGCCGTTCCAGCGCTTGAAGGCGCGGCTGAATGAACTGAGCTCCGCGAATCCCAGGAGAAAGGATATCTCCTGCAAGGTCAGCCTGCTGTCCCTGATGTACTGGTCGGCCAGTTCCTGGCGCACTTCCGTCAGCAGACTCTTGAAAGTCGTTCCTTCCACCTGGAGCCGTCGTTGCAGGGTTCTTTCCGTCATGAACAGTGCTCTTGCGATAAGGGCGTCAGATATGTGGCCGGAAGGCAGCATATCCACGATGGCAGCTTTTACCCGTTCAACGATGTTGTCCTTGTCCAGGCGGTTCAGGTATTCGCGCATGAGTTGATCATGCAGCAGGGATAACTGGGCGTGGGATGATGAGCGGGGTTTTTCAGTTTCTTCTTTGCTCAGATTGAAAGTGGTAACGGGGGCGTCAAACTCCACTGGGCACTGGAAAAGTGCGAAATACGGTCCCGGGTCCTCGGGGGCGGCATGAGAAAAGGAGACGGAAACCGGGTGCAGGCCGGGACCGCCGTTGGCCTGGACCATGGCGATCAGCATGGCCATGGCGGTGTCGCTACGGGAAGTCAGGGCTATGTTCTTGAGAAACCGGAATTCCATACTCACCTCGTCGTCCTTCTCGACGAGGGTCAGTTTTGACCCCTCGGTGACGATCTTGCTGAAACGGCACAGCCGGTTGAATGCCGCGCTCAGGTTGTCGCTGGTCATCCAGGCATAACCAAGCGGCCCCATGTGACTGGGATGCCAGAACTCTGCCGCTTTTAAGCCGAAGCTGCTGTCGGGAATTTTTTCTTCCATTTGCTGGAAAAGGCCAAGCACCTGGTCCATGCGAAAGCGCGCGTTGATATCTGCGACCTTCTTCGGGTCGATGGCCAGGTCCCGAAGTATGGGGACAGGATCGACCCGGTAGGAACGCATGATCTTTATCAGCAGATCCAGCGCGGGAGAATAGAAACTCAGGGGCATGTTGAAACAGTTTCCAGCGTTCAGTAATTCAAAATCGCATGTTTATTCTGGCGCGTCAATGTTTTGGCGGGTTTGGACAATGGGTATTTTATGGGGATTCGTTACCCTGAAAGTTGTTGCTGAAAGTGCCGGAATGTTTGGCCGGAAAATGTATGGACTACCAGATGGATGCCCCGAAATGAAAAATACAACAGTCCTCCAGGAACGGCGAATACTGGAGGCGCTGGCCAGAGAGGAAGTGGAATTCTGGGAGTCCTATATCGTGCGCTGCCTGGAAAATGAGAGCAGTTCTGTTCCACCCCGGGCGATTCAGGCCCTGGCCATGGCGGAGGAAAAGCTGAACTTGTGCATCCTTGCGCTATCTGATGAGAATTGAGAAAGCCGGATACACTGATGACTGGCTAGGGATTAGGTGTGTCTTGCCGGCAGCCCCCGAGATTTCCTTGGACACCGCATTCCGGTTTGCCGAGAAAAATGGTGTACCAGCCTTCTATTGGGTTGATGGCAATCTGGGCTATGTGCTCACCGGTGCTGTAAATCGCTCGGTGATTTCCCGTGCGGTGCGCGTGCTGTACGACCAGCTAAATGGCTGAAGCACTATTCCTTGCTTTTCACTTGATGCCGGCGTAGGTGCTGACGGAGCCACAGATACCCGCCGCTCAGGCCGAGCAGCAGCAGGATTATGGCGGCACCGTCCATGACATAGACACCGTTACGTCCGAACAGCCGGCCGCTGTGCAGATCCAGAACCAGGCGTTCCATATTCAGGGGGCTTTCGACTGCTTGCAGGGCCTCCGCCAGGTCTACTGGCGGTG
>JALVEW010000210.1 GCA_027030425.1 Sedimenticola sp. | reverse complement strand
CAAGCAGAATTCCTTTCGGCAAGGTACGTCGGGCACAGGGGTTTTCCGAGTGATCTATAGTCCTGGCGCCATAACAGCGACCATCAGGCCAAGGTATTCCTTCATGGCCAGGGTGGTCTGATTGAGAGCGCCCACGGCGGGAAGCCAGTCGAGCAATGTGCGTGGCGCCTCCACCACCTGGTAGTCCGTGGCAGCCGGGAGCACCTGGAATCCCTGCCGCTCAAACTCCAGTTTTGCCCGGCGCATGTGGTAGGCCGAGGTAACGAGCAGGATACGGCGCACCTGACGGTCATGGAGAACAGCTGCGGAGAATCGCGCATTCTGACGGGTGTTGCGGCTGCGATCCTCCAGCAGCAGGACATCCCCGGGGATGCCCATGGCGAGCAGCACGCGCTTCATGGAAAGCGCTTCCGGCTCGTATCCGGGCGCATTTCCCCCGGTGAGCAGCAACATGGGAGCCTTGCCTTCGCGATACAGTTCCGCCGCGTGAAACAGGCGGTCGGCGCTGCCGGAAAGATCCGGAAGCTCCGCCCCCGGCACCAGGCCACGGGTCATGCCTCCCAGCAGCACGATGGCATCGGCCCGGGGAGCCCGGGCTGCCGGAACCGGCGGCCATTCCCTTTCCAGGGTGGACATGGCCCAGTCGGAAAAACGGGGCATGGAACACAGCCACAGCAGGGCCATGGCACAGAACACCAGCAAGGACGCCGCCCGCCTTCGGCCCAGCCATGAAAACAGCCGGGACAGAAGCAGCAGCACGATGGCAAGCCCCAGGGGGTAAACAAACAGGGGCAACAGCTTGGTCATCATGTAGCTCATGAATCACTCCCCCGGAATGTCCGCGGAAAAGCGCGCTTCCCCCAAATGCTGTTCATCTTCCCACCAGTATGCGCAATCCCTGCAACATGCGTTTCAGATAGAGCCAGGGCAAGGCCAGCCTGCTTGTGGAGGCATAGCGCCAACGCATGTAGGCCGGCGGCGGAAAAAGGTTCTGGGCGATGAACTGCACTCCTTCCTTCCAGGACATGCCCCCCAGTTCCCGGCGAACGCGCCCCCGAATGCCGGCCCGGCGTCCGGGCCGCAGATAGCCGCGTGTTTCCGATCCACCCGCCAGGCGGCACATGGCTTCCAGTGATGGCAACAGCCGGGTGCCGAACCAGTGCCGGGTCACGTCAAAGGCATCCCCGCACAGGCCCTCGATGTCCAGTTCACGCGCCAAACCGCTGAAACGCGCGGCTGCCTCTTCATCCAGCGCCCCTGCCAGCAGGCGAATGTCATACAGCCATATCAACCTGTCGCCGCTGTGTGAGTAATGCCCCGCACGATGCATGCAGGCCAACACCAGGGCATCGACAGTTTCCAGTGTGCGGGCATGCACTCCCAGGGCAGGAACAGGAACAGCCCGCGCAGACAGGCGCTCATGACTGAAAACCCGCGCAAAACGCCGGTCATTGCTGCTGATGCGCCAGTGCAGGTCATACACGCATTTCACGCCGCTGCCACTGGACCTGAACCAGCTCATCTGCGCGTTAATCTGATCCACATCGGCATCATACAGGGGCTGGAAACCAAGCTCCCTCATCAACGCTGCCGCGACATCTTTCTGCGACTCGGGGACCAGAAGATCCGTATCACAGCGGGGCCGCAGTCCGGCCGGGGGGTAATGGGTATGGGACAGCGCGGCGCCTTTCAGCAACAGGGGACGGATGCCCTTTCCCTCAAAGGCGGCAAGCAGGCTCTCCAGGTCCGCGTCCCAGGCCATTTCCGCGGCCGCCTCCTTCAGGGCCCGCTGACGCAGCCCCGCCATGACAGAGGCGGGCCAGGCCGGCGGCTCCCCGGCCCTGTTCAGTTCGTACCACAGCAGAGGCCCCATGCCCTGGGCATCCAGATCATCCAGAAAACGCTCGCCTGACAGGACAGCACCGGGCCAATCCAACGACGCTCCCCGCCACACTCCCTGCAAAAGCGCTCCTGTTGTCTCGGAGATGCTGTCCAGCCTCATGGCAGCAGCCCCAGTTCCCGGTACACCT
>JALVEW010000209.1 GCA_027030425.1 Sedimenticola sp. | reverse complement strand
ATCCTTCCTGGCGCGCCATACCGTAGAAAAGCTCACCCAAGGGTGGGCTTTTTTCTTGCTCTGCTGTCACGCATCTCCCGTTACCCGAAGGGTTTTTCCCCTGCGCTGGCGGGGGAAAAAATGAACGGGAGGCGCTATACTCAATCTCCTACAACAACAGAATGAACCTGCTGCAAGGCGGGGCGGGTGACTCAGGAATGGAGATGAGTGACGACAAGATAGAGCAGATGGTGGAATGCTATCAGAACATCATTTCGGGTGTGGGGGAGGACATCAGCCGGGAAGGTCTGCTGAAGACGCCCATGAGAGCAGCCAAGGCCATGGAATTTCTCACCCAGGGTTACAGGCAGAAGCTGGAAGACATTGTCAATGACGCAATCTTTCCGTCTGACAATGACGAGATGGTTATCGTCAAGGATATCGAACTTTATTCCCTGTGCGAGCATCACATGTTGCCCTTCATTGGCAAGGCCCATGTGGCCTATCTGCCCAAGGGAAAGGTCATTGGATTGTCCAAGATTGCCCGCATCGTGGATATGTATGCCCGCCGCCTGCAGATCCAGGAGCAGCTGACCACCCAGATTGCCTACGCCATCCAGGACGCCATCGGCGCCGCGGGTGTGGCAGTGGTCATAGAGGCTTCCCATCTGTGCATGATGATGCGGGGAGTGCAGAAACAAAATTCCTCCACTACCACGTCCATGATGCTGGGTGCGTTCAGGACCAATCATCGTACCCGGGATGAGTTTCTTACCCTGATAAAGCTCTGATGGTTACCATACGCATCAAGAACCTGCGCCTGCGCACCTACATCGGCTTCAATGAAGAGGAGATGGAGAAACGCCAGGATGTAGTAGTGAATGTGCGTTTCAGCTACAAGGCGGATGAAGCGGCGGAAACCGATGACGTGAAGTATGCCGTGAACTACCGCACCATCACCAAGGACATCATTGCCTTGGTGGAAGACGGGCGTTTCAAGCTGCTCGAACGTCTGGCGGCGGATGTGCTGGAGCTGGTGATGGACAACCCCCTCATCGCCAGTGCCGAGGTGGAAGTGGACAAGCCCCATGCCCTCAGGTTCTCCGATTCCGTATCGGCTTCGGTGCGGGCGGAACGCTCGGGAGATGCCCATGCGTGATGCACTGCTGGCAAAGCTGTCCTTCTGGCTCGTTGTCATTGGGGCTTTTGCCTTGATGACCCCCAATCCGGCCTGGCCGGAATGGTTGGCGCGTATGGTGCTGTCCACGGGCATCGCCCTGGCTGTTACCACGCTTATCGTCAAGTACAGGGAAAAGAAAAAGAAATCAGGATAGGTGTCAGCCGGGTTGGTAGCGTGGCTTCGAGCTGGCAGCGTCGCTGCCAGTCCTTGATGCCATTGGCGCCCATTGGGGCTAGGGTCAGTTTTGTGAGAACTGCTTCTGACGCTCCAGGTATTCGTTCACCACGGCATCCATACGCGCCTTGTCCCAAGGGCGCAGTCCACCCAGTACCATATTCTTGGAACCATGGCCGACAACGTTCCCGTTGTCGCTGAGAGTGAAGTTCAACTGAACTTCACCACGTTTTCCCTCGATCTTGAAGCAAGTACCGGAAAGGCTCAGTTCGGGATTCTCGATATCCAGGCGGTCCAGGTAGATTTCCATGTTCTCGTAGATGACAAGCGGCCGGTCGGGATTGATCATCACGCCATGGGCTTCCATCAGTGGCACCAGCACCCAGGGGAAGGCGTGCCCGGAAAAGGCTACGTAGGCCTGTATCAGACGGCTGATGAGTTCCTTGTCAGTAGTAATGTCACCACTGCGTTGTACGCTCAGATATTCCTTGTCATTCTCGTCCAGGATGGCCAGGTGTTCTCCGTCCTCGTCGGGAAAGTGCAGTTCTACACCATCGCCAACCATGCCGGAAAACTCGAAGCGCATATGTTGGCTCAGGCCGTACCGGCTTAGTATGAGGCCGAAAAGGAGATCGCCCGGAACACAGAATCGTCGGGAGTCAACGTCGTGCAGCGGATTGAAATCATTCGCGATTTTCTTGGCGAAATCGCTGGCCTGCTGGCGTGAAACCCGAATCCGGTTTTGTTCAATCTTGTAGTAGTTTTCCAGTATCATATACGCTTGTCCCGTCGCAATCTGGCGCAGAATTTTATCAGGATTCCCGTGTTGTTTTCAGTATTGTTCAAGAGAAAGCCTCCCCTGGATGAAGTATCCGTTCAATGGCTGTTCGATGTGTTCGAATGGGCCTTGCACAATTTCTCGCCGGCGGTGTTCTACCGGCAGACGCGTCTGGTGCTACCGACGAACGAACATTTCCCGGGAAAGGTGAACAGTGTGCAGGGCATGGCTGAGCTTGTTTTCGAGCGGGTGGCGGAGTACGCGGGCATGGCGCACTGGCCGTGGCAGGTGGTGGAAAAATCCCACTGTCACCTGGATACGATTCAGCAGCTTCCCGCAGGCGCGAACCAGGAGTTTACCGGGAAGGCGTCTCCGCTTGCGGCACATGGCCCAGCCTTGCCAGTGGTGTATGACCGGCTCCATATCGGTAATCCAGAAGCATTGATTGCGGGTTTTGCCCATAGCCTGGGACAGTATCTGGGCTATACCGCCCAGGAAGTGCCGCCAGGAGGGGTGGACAACTGGCCACAGGTCACGGAAGTGCTGGCGGACTTCCTGGGCTTTGGCCTGATGTTCGCCAACAGTGCATTTGTTTTTCCTTCTGGTGGTTGTGGCAGTTGCGGTACCAATGTGTCTCGAAACAGCGCATTGTCGCAATGGGATCATACCTATGCACTGGCCCTGTTCTCCGTGCTCAAGGGTATTCCTCCACGCAAGGTCAAGCCTTACCTGAAAAAATCCCTGCGTGGATACTTCCAACGCTGTTATTCCGATGTTTCCGGCAGGCCTGAACTTTCCCGCCTGCAACAGTTTTCTGCCGAGCCCTACAAGGGGTACGACAGAAATCTGGCTAGGGCAGAAAGCCGGTAGAATGCCGTGGCGGGAGAAACGCTGATGGCCTGCAGGGAATGCGATACGCTGCAACGCGTTTCCCTGGTCGCGCCGGGTTGCAAAGTTCTTTGCCGGGAATGCGGCAGTTTTCTCTATCGTCATCCCAAAGGTGGCATTGAGCGACCCCTTGCCCTGATGTTGGGAGGCTTGCTGCTGTATCTACTTGCCAATGCCTTTCCGCTTGTTACGCTGGATATTGGCGGCATCAGCCGGGAGACCTCTCTGGCAGGCACCGGCTGGGCACTTTACCAGCATGACATGAAACTACTGGGAATCCTGGTATTGGCTACCACGGTAGTCGTGCCAATGACCATATTTAGTGGCACGCTGTATGTGTTGACGGGACTGCGCTGGCACAAACGCCTGCCAGGAATACGCGGCACCCTGTTGCTTCTCAGTCACATGCATCCCTGGGAAATGGCGGATGTCTTCGTCATCAGCGTACTGGTGGCCCTGGTGAAGATGTCTGGCATGGCGGAGGTAATTGTCGGTGGGGGTTTGTATGCACTGCTGGGCGCCATCGTTCTGGGAATCGCGGCAAGGGCTGGCATGGATATATTCCTTTTGTGGAACATGCTCGAGGGCATTCCGGGACGCCGTCATGTACCGGAAGGCAGGCCTGGCGTCGGAGAGGTGGCATGAGCCTGCCGCGCGCCAGGGAACTGGGACTCGCCAGCTGTGGCAGCTGTTTTCAGGTGGTACGCATGCCGGGAGGAGGGGAAGTGTATTGCCCCCGTTGCGGCAGCAGGGTTCATTTCCGGCAACCTCACAGCCTGTCCCGAACCTGGGCACTGCTCATCGCTTCCATGATTTTTTATATTCCGGCCAATGTCTACCCGGTGATGACCAACACCTATCTTGGCGCGAACAGCAGCAGCACCATTCTCGGCGGGGTGGCCTTGTTTCTGGAGGAAGGCGATTGGCTGCTGGCGCTGATCATCTTTACAGCCAGCATCCTGGTGCCACTGGCAAAGATGATGAGTCTGCTGTATCTGCTGGTCAACGTGCGACGCCGCCATCCCCCTAGCCGGGCACGCCAGCATGCCCGCCTCTACCGGATCACTGAGCTGGTGGGAAGATGGTCCATGGTTGATGTCTTCGTCATCGGCATTCTCACCGCCCTGGTGCAAATGGGGGCCATCTCAACTGTGGAACCCGGTATTGGGGCCCTGGCCTTTGGTGCCGTGGTGGTCCTTACCATGCTGGCGGCCATCAGCTTCGATCCACGCCTTATATGGGACAGGGATAATTCATGAGCCATACTAAAACCTCTCTCGATGATCTTCCTGAGGCGCTGGTGGCGGAAAATCATCCCGGCTTTTCCTTCGTTTGGGTCGTGCCGCTCGTGGCCCTGATCGTTGGCATCGTTCTCATCTACCGCGAGTATGCAAGCTTGGGGCCTTCCATCAGTATTGTTTTCAACAGCGCGGAGGGGATAGAGCCAAAAAAGACCGAGATACGGTATCGGGACGTGGCCATAGGCAAGGTGCATAGTGTGGAATTCAGCAAGGACCTGTCCCAAGTGGTGATAGGTGCGCGCTTGATGAAGGGTATGGATGCCTTGCTGTCCGAAAATACCCGGTTCTGGGTGGTGCGGCCCCGCATCGGCACCACTGGGGCCAGCGGCATAGGTACTCTGGTCAGTGGCGTCTATATTGCCATGGATCCCGGTCGGAAAGGTGGCTATACGGAACATTTTACCGGGCTGGAGGAGCCGCCAAAGATTCTCTCGGATGCCAGGGGAACCCTGTTCAGACTGAAGGCGGAACGTCTGGGCTCCATCTCCATGGGATCACCGGTCTATCATCGGCAAATCCAGGTGGGCGAGGTGACCGGGTACAGCCTGGCCGAATCAGGTGATCATGTGGAGGTGGATGTGTTCATTGAAGCGCCCCATGACAAGCTGGTGCGCAAGACAACGAGGTTCTGGAATGTTTCCGGGGTGGGAATGGAGCTCTCACCGGATGGTGTAAATGTGCAGATGGAATCCCTGGTTTCCCTGCTCATGGGTGGCGTGGCTTTTGATACGCCTCGTAGCCTTGAGGCAGACCTCCCCGCGGAGGAAGGGACGGTGTTTCACCTCTATGCCTCGAAGAAGAAGAGTGAAAAGCGCTCGGGGCACCTGAAGTTGCCTTATGTGCTCTACTTCGATGATTCCGTGCGCGGGCTGACGGTCGGCGCCGCCGTGGAATTCCGTGGTATCCCAGTGGGGGAGGTGCTGGATATCACGCTGGGCAAACGTGAAGATGATCAACCGGTGCACATTGCCGTACTGATTGCCCTGGAACCCGATCGGGTGCCGTTTTCCGAGGATGTACACTTGCCAGCGGAGGCGGGCCTGGATGATGAACAGTCGCGGAAACTGTTCCAGGAAACGCTGGACAGGCTGGTGGCGCGGGGGCTGCGGGCCAGGCTGATTACGGGCAACATGCTTACTGGTCAGCTGGTGGTGGACATGGATCTGGAGCCGGAGGCTGCACCGGCTTCCATTGACTATTCGGGGAAGTACCCGGTTTTGCCCACCGTGCCAAATTCTCTGTCCAATATTACCAATAGCCTGGTCACACTGCTGGGCAAGCTCAAGCGACTGCCCTTGGACGAAATGGGGGAGCACCTGCTCAAGGTCAGTGAGGGAATGGACAGACTGGTGAACGATCCTGGTTTACGGGAAGGGACCGAGGGGCTGGGACAGGCTTTGGGGGAGTTGAGCGTCTTCCTGGAAACCCTCAATGACAGAGCGCCAGGCATCATGGATGAGCTGGCCCGGTTGAGTAATGACGCGCAGCAGATGCTCAACCAGGCGGAAAAGGCGTTCCTGGTTCTGGAAAAATCTGCCTCTGACCAGGGAAGCATGGGAGGGGAACTCGTCAAAACCATGCGGGAACTCAATGCTGCCGCCCGTGCCGTCAGGGGCGTCGCGGAATACCTGGAGCGTCACCCCGAGGCTCTGCTTCAGGGAAAAGCGCCTTAGACATCACCCCCTGTTTGTGGGGGAAGGCTGGGGAGAGTAAAGCTGCCTATGTTCCGGAGTAAATTGCAAGACGAATAAAGCGCCTGCCGGGGTTGCAGGATTCAGCTGTCGGATACAAAAATGCCCTGCCTTTACAGGCAGGGCATGGCATTTTCCCGGTTGGGGAGGATCAGTCTTCCTCGTCGTCGCCACCTGGTGCATCGTCACCCGGGTCATAGCCTTCCGGCAGCTGGTGAGCGATACCCTTGTGGCAATCGATGCAGGTGTAGCCTTTTTCTATGGCTTCTTCATGCCGGTCCGCGCTGCGGCTTTCCTGGCGCTCGAAATCCATGGAATCGAAGTTGTGACAGTTGCGGCATTCCCGGGAGTCCGTGTCTTTCATGGCCTTCCAGACGTGCCTAGCCAGTTCCAGCTTCTTGGCTTCGAATTTCTCGGGAGTATCCACGTCTTTTACGATGAAGTGATGGTAGAGCTCGTTGGAAGCCTGGATCTTGCGGACAATCTTGTGGATCCATTCCCTGGGAACATGGCAGTCAGGGCAGGTGGCCCGTACACCGGTACGGTTGGTGAAATGTATGGTTTCCTGCAGGTCCTCGTAGGGATTGTCACGCATTTCGTGACAGGAAATGCAGAACTGTTCCGTGTTGGTGAGTTCCAGTGCCCAGTTGAACCCGCCCCAGAGCGCGATACCCAGAATAATACCGATGATCAGCACCGAGAAAGTGCCCTTTTTTTGACCGCTAGTCATGATTGTCTAGTTCCTGATGTGAATGAATAAATGATGACGCCCCTTACGGGGCGTCTGCCAGTTATCGTCAGCCTGTTATTTTAAGCCGTCGAACTCGTTTTTTACCAGCGGGTTTGCATCCACTTGAGGTGCATGGCACTGGTTACAGAAATAACGGCGGCTAGATACATGATCCAGTTTCTTGCCGTCACGGGTCAGGAAGTGGCTTTCACCCAGCATGGGCGCCTTTTCCTTCTTGTGGTTCTTCTTGCTGTGACACTTCAGGCAGCCATTGTTCTTCAGGTTGATCTTGTATTTGTCGATCTTGTGGGGAATCATCGGCGGTTGCTGTTTGTAGGAGCGCTCAAAGCCGCCCTCCTGGGATACCAATTTCTTCTTGGTTACCTTCAGGGAGCTTCCCTGAATATCCTGGGTGCCCCGAAGGGAAGCAACGCTCTCTTTGGCAAACACGCTATTGCCGGAAACGAGCAGAATGCTGACAGCCATGGTGGCGGTGGTGATTAATTTTTTCATCTTTATCTCCATCAACTCATGTTGAATCTGTAGGTTTCGCTAATTCTCGGTTCAATGATTTTGTGCAGGTTGTAGACTCGACTTTTGATTCCTGGAATAACGGTTGCCGAACTCGAAGACGTCCTTTGCGCAGACATCGATACAGCGTCCGCAGTTGGTGCACTGGGTAGCCGTAATGACCGGACCTATACCCTTTGTGGCTCCCTTGAGAGCAGGCTTGATGACCTGAGCCTCGGGGCATACGTTGAAACAGTCCATGCAGTCGTCACAGGCCTCCCGGTTCACGGCAATGACCCGGAGCGGCGCCCTGACGGACAACAGGCTGTAAAATGCTCCCACGGGGCAGTAATGGCCGCACCAGCCGTCCCGGGACACGAACAGGTCGAACAGGAAGATGCCCAGGATCAGGATCCAGGCCAGCCCCATGCTGAACACGATAGCCCGGAACAGGATAGATACCGGATTGACCAGTTCCCAGACAATGCCGCCGGTTATCAGCGGCAGGATCAGGGTCAGGGCGAGTATCCAGTAACGTGTGCTCCGGGAAGCGTGGGAAGCGCCACGAATGCCCAGTTTGCGGCGCAGCCAGGCAGCGGCATCCGTGACCATGTTCACCGGGCATACCCAGGAACAATAGACACGTCCGCCAACCAGGGCATAGAAAGCCAGCACGATGAACACGCCAATAATGGCAGTGGTCTCCGGCACCACACCGGAAAGCATGGCTTGCAGCAGGATGTGGGGATCGGTCAGGGGCAGGGTTTCCAGCGTAAGGCTGGAAGCCAGGTTGCCCTTCACGATCCACAGATCCAGCCAGGGACCCGCCATGAAGGCGGCGAGTATGCCCAGTTGGCTGATGCGCCTGAGGATGAGCCACCTGTGAGCGGCCAACCATCCCTTTTTGGCGATGGCTTCCTTTCCCAGGTCCTGCGGCATGTTGGCCATCAGTCGTCCTCCGGTTTACGGTTGAGGGTATCCAGGGGATTGCTGGAGAATGGCGATGCAGGTGCATTGTCCTGGGCCTTGCCATCCAGAATCAGCCCTTCCCCTTGGAGGTCGTAACCTACGCCTTCTGGCAGGTTGTACTGATGTTCAACGTCCGGTGTGACCAATGCCTTGCCGGCCTTCTCCTTCTCTTTCCAGCCGAACCGGTAATGATGCCCCAGTTCACCTTTGGCAAGATCAGTGGGGAAGACCTTGATAGCGGCTTTTTCGAGAATGCACGCCTTTTCACACAGCCCGCAGCCGGTACAGGCATCCGAGTGCACCACGGGGATGAACAGGGCATGCTTGCCGGAACGGACGTTGTGCTGCATGTCCAGGGTAATGGCCTTGCCGCGAATGGGGCATACATTGAAGCACACCTCGCAGCGCAACCCCTGGAAGGCAATGCAGTTCTCCTGATCCACTACCACCGCCAATCCCATGCGCGCCTTCTCGATATCCGTGAGGGAATGATCCAGCGCATTGGTGGGACAGGCAGCAACACAGGGAATGTCCTCGCACATTTCGCAGGGACCGGTACGGGCGATGAAATAGGGCGAACCCGTGGGAATGTCATCACCCAACTGGCCGAGGAAGAGAATGTCGAAAGGACAATCCCTCACACACAGACCACAGCGAATGCATGCACCGAGAAAGTCTTCCTCGGGCAACGCACCGGGTGGCCGGATGGCCATGGGTGGCAGCGCATTGGCCCGCTGGGTGTAGAATCCCAGGCCAACGCCCATGAGACCGACGCTGCAGGCGGTCTTGAGTGTCGTCGTCAGAAATTGACGACGGTTGACCCCTCTTGCCTTTTCGTCTGTCTTGCTCATCGTTCCGTATCCAGTGTTGAGTCAGTCATGCGGCCCGCCGCGAGGGCGGGCCTTCACCTGTCAGGCCTTGCTGATCTTGACCGCGCACTTCTTGTAATCCGTTTCCTTGGAAAGCGGATCAGTGGCGTCCAGGGTCAGCTTGTTGACCAGGCGGCCAGCATCGAACCAGGGAATGAAAACCAGACCCTCTGGTGGCTGGTTGCGGCCACGGGTTTCCACCTTGCAGGTGATAGTGCCCCTGCGGGAGGAAATCTTGGCCATGCGCCCGTTGCGCAGCTTGTACTTCTTGGCGTCCTTCTTGTTCATGTATACCACTGCATCCGGCATGGCCCGGTAGAGCTCGGGAACCCGACGGGTCATGGAGCCGGAGTGCCAGTGTTCCAGAACCCGGCCAGTGCACAGCCACAGGGGGTATTCATCGTCCGGACTTTCTGCTGGCGGCTCGTAGGGCGCAGTGATGATGTTGGCTTTGCCGCCGTTCTTCTTCTTGTTGCCGTAGAAGAAGACATCGCCTTTCTCGCCATCCGGATTCCACTTGGCCACATAGGGGTCATAGCCCTCGCGGAAGCGGTACAGGGTTTCCTTGCCATCCACCACGGGCCAGCGCAGACCGCGGGCCTTGTGGTACATGTCGAAGGGTGCCAGGTCGTGGGCGTGTCCGCGGCCAAAGGAGGCATATTCCTCGAACAGACCTTTTTGAACATAGAAACCGAAGTGCTCGGATTCATAGTTCTCGTACTCGTTGCCCCGGTCGTCAGTGATCTTGCCCTCATAGGGGAACTTGTTGACCTGGCCGTTCTCGTACAGTACTTCGTACAGGGTCTTGCCCTTGTACTCCGGCGCCTTGTCCAGCAGCTCCGGCGGCCAGACTTCTTCCATCTTGAAGCGCTTGGCAAACTCCATGGTCTGCCACAGGTCGGACTTGGCCTCACCCGGAGCGCGAACCTGCTGGCGCCAGAACTGGGTGCGGCGCTCGGCGTTGCCGTAGGCGCCTTCCTTCTCAATCCACATGGCGGTGGGAAGGATCAGGTCCGCCGCCTGGGCTGAAACCGTGGGATAGGGGTCGGTCACGGTGATGAAGGCATTGGGGTTGCGCCATCCGGGATAGCTCTCGTTGTTCATGTTGGCAGCAGCCTGCATGTTGTTGTTGCACTGCTGCCAGTAACAGTCGAGCTTGCCGTCCTTGAGCATGCGATGCATCTTCACGGCGTGATAGCCGACCTTGCCGGGAATGGTGCCTTCGGGCAGTTTCCAGATTTTTTCGGCGATGTCTCGATGCGCCTTCTTCTTGACCACCAGGTCTGCCGGCAGACGGTGGCAGAATGTGCCCACTTCGCGGGCGGTACCGCACGCGGAGGGCTGACCGGTGAGGGAGAAGGGGCTGTTGCCGGGCTCGGAGATCTTGCCCATGAGCAGATGCACGTTGTAGCACAGGCCGTTGACCCAGACACCACGAGTGTGCTGGTTGAAGCCCATGGTCCACAAGGACATGACCTTCTTCTTGGGATCGGCGTAGGCCTTGGCCAGGCGCAGCAGCTTGTCCTTGGGTACTCCGGACAGCTTGGAGGCCTTCTCCAGGGTGTAAGGTTCTACAGACTTGGCGTATTCCTCGAAGGTGATCTTGGTCAGCTTGCCCTTCATGCGGTTCTTGGCTTTTTTCTCACGCGGGTCGTTGGCGCGCAGACCGTAGCCGATATCAGTGGGCGTCTTGTTGAACTGAACGTGCTTTTCGATGAACTCCTTGTTGTAGGCCTTGTTCTGGATGATGTAATTGGCAATGAAGTTCAGGATGGCCAGATCGGTCTGAGGCGTAAATACCATGCCGTTGTCGGCCAGCTCGAAGCATCGATGCTTGTAGGTAGACAGCACATGCACTTCACAGCCGGGCTTGGTCAGGCGGGTATCCGTCAGGCGGGACCACAGGATGGGGTGCATTTCCGCCATGTTGGAGCCCCACAGCACGAATACGTCAGCCTGCTCCAGGTCGTCGTAGCAGCCCATGGGCTCGTCGATGCCGAAACCGCGGATGAAAGCGCCTACCGCGGAGGCCATGCAGTGACGGGCATTGGGGTCAATGTTGTTGGAGCGGAAACCGGCCTTCATCAGCTTGGAGGCGGCATAGCCTTCCCACACGGTCCACTGGCCGGAGCCGAACATGGCTACCCGGGAGGTCAGCTTGTCCACGGGCTTGCCCTTGTTCTCTTCCCAACTTTTCTTGATGGCGGCTTTCCACTTTTCCGCCATGACGTCGAAGGCCTCGTCCCAGGAAACCTCCTCGAACTTGCCGTTCTTGTCGTATTTGCCATTCTTCTTGCGCAACAGGGGCTTGGTCAGGCGGTCCTCGCCGTAGAGTATCTTGGGCAGGAAGTAGCCCTTGATACAGTTCAGGCCCTTGTTCACCGGGGCGTCGGGGTCACCTTGGCTGGCCACCACCTTGCCGTCCTTGGTGCCGATGAGCACCGAACAGCCGGTGCCGCAGTAGCGGCAGGCTGCCTTGTCCCAGCGTACGCCGGCATCGCCGTCGGCCGCCAGGGCGGTTTTGGTGGCGGGAAGTGTTACGCCTGCCGTTGCAGCGGCAGCAGCAATGGCGTTGCTCTTGATAAAATCACGTCTAGTTAAACTCACGGACTACCTCCTCGTTAAGATCATCCCCACCGTAGTGGTAAATCAAGGTTGCACTCACCACACCTTCGAGTGAGCTGAAATTCATCATCACGTCACCGGCGGAGCCCGCTTCGCTGTCTTCCACCGTGACGATCAGTTTTCCTTCATCCACCCCCCCGTGGACTTCCACGCCGGGGATGTTGTTGAGCCGCTCTTCGACCTCCGCTCCCCGTTCGGGGCGCGTATGGACGATGCAGCTGCACAGGTTCATGGTATTGCTGTTTTCCATAGGGCTAGCTTGCCTCCGGAATTGCGAGTGAGATGGAATTGTTGGGACAGACGGCGAAACATTCGCCGCAGCCGTTGCAGCGTTCTGTATCCAGTAAAGGGGTAGCTCGCCCCCGGGTCTGGAGTTTGAAGCTGATAGCTTCCGTGTCGCAGGCGTCGCCGCAAGAACGGCAGACGATGCCATTCAGGGACAGGCAGCTGGATTCGATGGAAGCGCGGTGGCGCCAGGCAATGGATGGAGCGGGAACAGGGGCATTCAGGGCGCCTGTATCACAGGCCTTGAGACAGTCGCCGCAGAAATCGCAGCCGGAGGATTGAAAACGGGTTTCGGGAAAGCCGCCGGAACCCCGTACCAGTATTTCGTCCCAGCAGGCTTTGATGCAGGCGTCGCATCGGGTGCACAGCTGTACGAACTCGTCTTCCGGGCGGGCCCAGGGCGGGCGTATGAGCAACGGCTGCTGATGAAACTGCCCACGCAGCAGCTGTCTGCGATTCAGGGTTGTTTTGGCGTCATCCGCTTCAAACACATTTCCTGCCTGATGGCTTCGGTACGAACCAATTACACAGGAAAAATCGGGTAATGGGATTGATTAAGGTCAAAGATTATGGGTTTATTATGAAATTCTGAAAAACCCCATGAAAGACAACGTGTTTTTTTGATTCCTTATTTCTGGTCTGGTTTTTGCGTGGGTGACTGGAGGGCGTGGGATGCACCTGTGGTGTCTGGCTGGCCTCAGGGCTTGATGCGGTCGAAGTACCGGCCGCGGTACAGCAGCCGCTGGCTATTCTCTTCAAATCCCGTGCGCGTGTGCAGGACATTGTTGCAGAGCAGGCCCTGTCCTGAGTCCAGGGTGCCTTCCATATAATAAGGATTGTCAGCGCTCATGATACGGCCCAGGAATTCTACCGCTTGGTGGGTGAGTTCGTCATCACGCCATTCTATGTTGCGTTTGCGATGGGTGTAACGCATGTGCAGGCTGCTGTCGTCCTGGAGCATGAATACCGGCCCACGGGCCCAGCCGCGCAGTTCTTCGCCATTGACCACGTTGGGTGGAATGCCCATGGCTTCAGGATGTTCTAAAGCGCGAATGAAATCCGGGTTTTCGTCTCGCAGCATGATGTAGGCAATCTCGTGATCCAGGAGCTGGTTCATGCCACCCTCTTTTGCCGGGCGTACGCAGTGCAGCAGCAGGCCGTGGATCTGACGGTCCAGGTCGTTGTAATAGCCGTCCGTGTGCCAGGCGATGGGACGGTTGGTGTAGGGGATGTAGCCCGTGCGCGGCTCCTCGTCCGCCTGTTCCAGGGAGGAGATGGCGTCGCCGTCGGCGCACATGTTGTGATCCAGGTGTTCCAGTCCGAATTGCAGGCCGAGCCGCCGCACGATTTCCTTGTCCGGGTCGTCGCCTGTTTTGCCGGCGTAGACGGCCATGTTGGTCTTGCGGATGAGGTCGGCCAGTTTTTCCCGCTCCGTCTCCCTCAGATGGCGGGGGTCTTCCACTTCCACCACGATGTCGCCCAGCGAGCGGGGATAGTCCCGGAGTTTTGTTTCCCGCCACTTTTCGTAGGCGGCGTTGTCGTTCAGATCGAAGGGATTGCTCATTTATCCAACCTTGTTCAGTTCCCGGCGCCGGAAAGCGACGCCTCGTTCAGCGGCCAGTTTCTCACAAGCCTGTATGTCCACGCCTTCCAGCCCGTCGATGGCTGTGGCCGTGACTTTCGGTATGTATTTTGGTGCTTCTGCCAGGAAATCCAGCAGGGCCTGCCAGGAACCGGGCAGGGCCGGCTGGCAGTGCCGGGTGTAGACTTCCTCGTTTTGCGCGTTCAGGGAAACCGACAGGCTGTCCACCAGTCCCTGCATTTCCGGCAACACGTTGCGTTTGTTCACCAGGTTGGCCAGGCCGTCTGTATTGATGCGCACCTTCCCACCATGTTGCTTGATCCAGCGGGCCACCTCCAGCAGTACCTTCAGGCGCAGGGTGGGCTCGCCGAACCCGCAGAACACGATTTCCTCGTAGGCGGAGGGGTCGCCGATGGCGGTGATGATCTCCTCCACTTCCGGTCGGTGATCCAGGCTGAGGTCGTATTCATGCACCACCGGCCCCTGTGCCGTGTGCTTGGGGCAGAAACGGCATTCCAGGGTGCAGCGGTCCGTGATATTCAGGTACAGGCTGTTGCGTATTGGGTAGGCGATCTGTGTCATCAGGGTGTGCTGATTTTCACTTCTCCGAACAGGGAGAGTTGTTCCCGGATGATATTGGCATCGCCGCTGACGGCCACCGCCTGCTTGCGGGAATACAGGTATTTGCGGCCCATGGCGCGGATATCCTGCTTGCTCACCTTTTGTATGGCCGGGACATAACGGGCCAGGTCTTTTGGTTTCTTGCCGTCTATCCAGTAGCCTGTGAGGGTGGCGGCCAGGGAGGCCGAGGTTTCGTTGGCCAACAGGAATCTCCCCTTCAGGTAGCGCTGGGCCCGTGAAAGTTCCTCGTCCCCGGGGAGGGTGGTGGCCAGGCGGTCCAGCTCATAGAAAATCTCCACCAGGGTGGCGGCTGTGACCTCGTTGCGCACCGAAGCGGTCACCTTGAACAGGCCACCCCTGGACCAGTCCGTAACCGAGGCGTGGGGCGAATAAGTATATCCCTTGTCCTCGCGGATGTTCATGGTGAGTCGGCTGCCGAAGGCGCCGCCGAAGATGGTATTGGCCACCTGCAGGGCGAACTCGTCCGGGTTGTTGGCGGCAGGCATTGGACGGCCCACGTAGATGGTGGATTGTACGGAATGTGGCCGGTCCACCAGCAGGACTGCTGGATCGGTTCCGGTTGGTGCGGGAGGCAGGTCAGCCGGCTTGGCCATGGTGGTTTCCCAATCGCCCAGGTGCCTGATGGCGAGTTTTTCCATTTCCGCGGTGGAAAGGTCGCCCACCATGATCAGAATGGTCCGATCCGGCTGGAAACGCAGCCTGTAGGCCTGGAGCAGATCGTCACGGCTGATCTGCTTGATGACCTCCGGGCTGGGATTCACGAAGGCATAGGGGTGTTCGCCGAACAACTGCCGGTAGAATACCTGGTTGAGGTCGTATGATGGCTGCGAGCGGCTGGCGATGATGCTCTGCAGTTCGTTCTCTATAGCCAGGCGGACTTCGTCTTCGGGGAAGCTGGCGTTGCGGGCGGTATCCGCGAGGATCTCCAGCAGCTTATCGGCACCGGAGGAAAGCCCGTCCAGGCCGATGTAAGTGATGTCCTTGCCAACGCCCACGTCGATATCGGCGCCCAGGGCCTGTAATTCTTCGGCGATCTGGCGGGAGCTGCGTTTCCGGGTGCCGGCGTTTAGGGTGGCCGAGAGGATGTCGCTCAGTCCCCTGCGGTTTGCGGGATCCAGGGCGGAGCCGCCCCGCACGGCCAGGTACATGGACACCAGGGGCAGCCCCCTGCGCTCGATGAGCCAGAGAGTGAGGCCGTTGGGCAGTTTTTTCTCCGCCACATGGGGCAGCTGCAGGGGCTTGTCCTGTCCATAGGCGGGCAGCCCCTCGATGACAGCATCTTTTTCCTGCGCCTGGATACTGGCCGTGTTCAAGACGAAGAACAGCACCAGCAGGGGGAAAGTGGAGCGGGCCAGTCTCATGATTTCTTCTCCTGCCTGTGGGGTGCGGTCTTGCGGTCGATCCAGCTGCGGTTGGCGATGGTAAGGTATTTTGCTGCGACGCGCTGGATGTCTGCCGGGGTCACTTTTTCGACGAGGGCAGGGTAGCGGTTGAGAAGATCTGCATCGCCGTGCAGGAGGCGGGTGATGGCCAGGTAGTTGGCGCGTTCCAGATTGTGAGCGATGCTTTTGTAGTAGTCGGCCACCATTTTCGTCTGCACGGCCTTCAGGCGGGCCGGCGCCACGCCCTTTGTCGCGATGTTGTCGATGACTTCCTGGATGGCATTCACGCTTTTTGCCGCCTCGTTGTTGGGCTTGTAGAGGCCGAAGGCCACCATCAGGCTGGGGCCCGCAAAGGTCAGGGGATCGCCCAAGGGCCAGCCCATGCCGCCGGAGATGGACAACATGGTCTGTTCTTCCTTGATGAGCTTCTGGTAGAGCAGGCTGGCATCGCCGCCCATGAGGAGTTCACCCAGAACCGCCAGGGCATAGTAGTCCGGGCTGTCCGGTCCGGGCATCTTCCAGCCTATGGCCAAGGCGGGCACAGAGGCGTGCTGGTCCGTTTCCTCGCGGTAACGTTCCCCGGTATTGAGCGGCTCGGAGACATCGGGGCGGGGAGGGATTTGTGCGGCGGGAATATCGCCAAAATATTTTTTCACCGCCTGATGGACCTGTTCCGGATCCACGTCCCCTGCAATGGCCAGCACGGCATTGTTGGGCGCATAGTAGGTCTGGTGGAAATGCTTTACATCCTCGATGCTGGCCTTGTCCAGGTCCACGAAGGAGCCGTAACCGTCGTGGGCGTTTTCCCACTTGTCGAAGGCCAGGGCGGCCAGGTCCGTCCAGAAGAACAGGCCATAGGGCTTGTTCTTCACGTTGACGCGAATTTCCTCTTTCACCACGTCGCGCTGGTTGTCCAGGTTCTCCTCGGAGAAATCCAGGTGGCGCATGCGGTCGGCTTCCAGCCAGAGGATGGGCTCGAGGGCGGAAACCGGCGCCTTGGATATGTAATTGGTGTAGTCATAGCGGGTGGAACCGTTGAGGGAGCCACCGCCGCCCTGGATAATCTTCACGAAACTGCCTTTGGGAGCCTTGGGTGTGCCCTCGAACATCATGTGCTCGAACAGGTGGGCGAAGCCAGTGCGTCCCCTGGGCTCCAGGCGAAAACCCACGTGATACACGATGGACAGGCCAAAAGTGGGAGAGCTGTGGTCTTCCGATACCACCAGGGTCAGGCCATTTTCCAACTTGTACGTGGATATGGGCAGGGGGTTCGCTGTTCCTGCCGTGGCCAGGCCCAGCAGCAGAAGGGTCGCAATGCTTGCGAGAAATCTGTTCATGTTGTTCCGTGTCTGTTGATGGTTCCGCCCGCAGGGCAGATGGAGGAGGGTGCCTGCGGCTAAATATTAGATTGTGCTAATATAGGTGCCCCTGCCCGTGTTGACACGGATTCTAGCATCTCAGATTGTCGGGGCGTAAGTGAAGAAAAATCCCGCCAAATAGTAATTGCCTATCTATTTACTGAACCCATAGATAATTACTACTTAACAATATAAGCAAAAACTGAAATACTAATATGCAGATGGCGAATTGCTGTATGACATCTAAAACGAACAATCAAGTTCCACTAATCGAATTGGAGATACTCATGAAAAAAATGATCAAAGTCGCTGCTGTCGCAGCTCTGGTTGCCGCTTCTGCTTCTGCTTCCGCCTGGTGGGGTGGTCCCTGGGGTGATCGTGGTTACGGTAACAACGTATGGGACGATGCCATGGACGGATGGGGCGACGGTTCCGGCGACTTCAGCTTCGGCATGAGCGGTTCCGCTCGTGGCAACGGCTATGGTCGTGGTTACAACCGTTACAACGGTTACAACGGCTACGGTTATGCTCCCTACGGCTATGCCCCCTATGGTTACGCTCCTTACGGCGCTCCCGTAGCTCCTTATGGCGCGCCTGCTCCCTATGGTGCTCCCGTAGCTCCTCAGGCCCCCCAGGCGCCTGCGGCTCCTGCCAAGTAAGTTAGGGATGTAATCGGGCGTACCCGCGGTATCGGTACGCCCGACACCAGGGATGTGGTTTGGTTCTATTCAAAGTGATACCGGAGAGAGTAATGAAAAAGATAGTTAAAATGAGTATGGCCGCTGTTCTGGTTGCCGCTTCCGCTTCCGCTTCCGCGTGGTGGGGCAACGACTGGAACGACGACGGCTTCGGGGATTTCATGGGTGACATGTTTGGTGATATGGATTTCAACTTCAACATGCATGCCCGAGGTGACGGCTATGGCCGTGGCTATGGCTACAACCGTTACTATGACGGTTATGGCTACGCGCCCTATGGCTATGCTCCCTACGCTGCCCCGGTGGCGCCTGCCATGAGCGAAGAGCAGCAGAAAGCTGCCGCCGAGCAGTATGCCAAGGCCGTTGAAGCCCAGCGCCAGGCGGCTGAAGCCTATGCCAAGCAACAGGCCGAGATGTTCAAGCAGTTCCAGCAGGCCGCTCCTCAGCAGGCCATGGCTCCTTTCCAGGCTCCCCAGTTTTCCGGCTTTCAGAGCCGTGACGAAATGATGAAGGAGATGGAGGCCCGCCGCGCCCAGATGCAGAAGGATATGGAAGCGCGTCGTGCCCAGATGGAAAAGGACATGGCCGCCATGCAGCGCCCCATGCCCGCATCTTTCCAGGCTCCCCAGTTCGAGGGTTTCAAGAGCCATGAAGAGATGATGAAGGAAATGGAAGCTCGTCGTGCCGAAATGCAGAAGCAGATGGAAGCACGTCGTGCTGAGCTGGCCCAGCAGGGTTGCAACAAGCTCTGATCGAATCCCAGAGGGTTCGTGATTCGAAACGTGCCTGGCCATGCCAGGCACGTTTTTTTGTGTGTGGAAAATGCCCGGGGATGCCTTTTCTGGCTGGTTTCGTTGGGTCGGGGTCGGAGTCAGTGGGGTGATGCGGGGTAGACTCGACGATAATGGAATCGTGTCATTCCGTTCCTCGCATTGGTACGGGCATGATTTGACTCCGATTCCTGGAGTGCTAGGATGAAACCTGCATGTCCATACGGGAAAATCCTTTTCATGAAAAAGCAGAATACCGCGCAGAAGGTTTCGGTTGTCTTTGCCTATATTTTCTATGTTTTCGCCTTGGTCAGCATGGGCGCCGTCGCCTATTTCTACCAACAGCATGGGGGAAACCATCCTGCCGTGGCTGCCTGGTCGGCGGCTATCGTGTTTTTCATTGGCGGGGGAATCGTGCTGCATGTCATGGGACGGGCGGATATTCCCGATTTCAAAATCAAATGACTGGGTTGGCGTGGCAAAATCCGGGCTGATTTGACCCTCATCAAACCGCCTTTGTGTTGTTTGTGACATAACAGGGCGTCGAATAACGGCGTTTATTGACGCCCAGGGCGCGGCACAAAGATGTGCCGCCATTTTTTATGGCGATAAGCCATTGAAAATGAAGGAAGCGGAAACCGCGTTTTCCGCTTCCGTGGTTGAAAAAGTCCAGGGATGGACTTTTTCAACATTCTGATGAGGTGCCATGCTCCACAATACGTCACTTTCGACCAGCATTCTTTCGGACAGGGTCAACACTCTTGGCCAGGATCTGCTGCGCCGTCACGGCGAACGGGTACACAAGCTGGCCATCAATGCCGGCTTTACCTGCCCCAACAGGGATGGGACCAAGGGCCGGGGTGGCTGCACCTTCTGCAACAATGTGTCTTTCAGCCCCAACGCCCGCCGGGAGCCGGATGTATTGGAACAGCTGCAGGCGGGAAGGGAAGTACTGGCCAGGCGTACCGGGGCGAGGAAGTTTCTGGCTTACTTCCAGGCCTATACCAATACCTATGCCGATGTGGATGAGCTGAACGCCTTGTACCGCCAGGCCCTGTCCCAGCCTGACGTAATCGGGCTTTCCGTGGGCACGCGCCCGGATTGCGTGCCGCCGGCAGTGCTCGACCTCCTGCGTTCCTACCAGGATGAGGGTTTCGAGATCTGGCTGGAGCTGGGCCTGCAGTCGGCCTTCGATCACACCCTGGAAAAGGTCAACCGCGGGCATGATTTTGCCGAATACAGGGCCGCGGTAGTGGCAGCCCATGCCCGAGGCCTGCCGGTATGCACCCATCTCATCGTGGGTCTGCCCGGTGAGTCACCGGAGGATTCCCTGCACAGCCTGTTCAGGGTGTTGGAGCTGGGAGTCGAAGGCCTCAAGATCCATCCCCTGCACGTAGTCAAGGGCACCCTGCTGGCCAACCAGTGGCGGCGGGGCGAGTACCAGCCCCTGGAGATGATGGATTACGTGGACGCCGTGGTTCAGATGGTGGCCCATACGCCGGAAGATGTTGTGTATCACAGACTTACCGGCACCGCAGAAGATCGGATTCTGCTGGCGCCGGCATGGTGCAATTGGAAATGGCGGGTGCTCAACGCCATCACCCGCCGTCTTGAAATACTGGATCTGCGTCAGGGCACGCTGGCCTCCAGCCTGCCTCAGGCAGTCAATTCCGATTAGGAGTCTCTGGATTCATGCAGCTCGTATGTCCGGCAGGAAATCTGCCTTCTCTCAAGGCCGCCATCGATGAAGGGGCGGATGTGGTCTACCTGGGTTTCAAGGATGACACCAACGCCCGTAATTTTGCCGGCCTGAACTTCAATGACAGATCCCTGGAACAGGGGCTGGACTATGTGCGCCGCAAGGGCAGGGAGGTCTATGTGGCTCTCAACACCTACCCCCGCCCCCAGGGCTGGAAACGCTGGCAGGCAGCGGTGGACCGGGCGGCGGACATGGCGGCGGACGCCCTCATTGCCGCGGATATCGGCGTGCTGGACTATGCCGCCAACCGTTATCCGGACCTGCCCCTGCATTTGTCCGTGCAGGGTTCGGCCACCAATTACGAGGCCCTGAAGTTCTACCAGCGCCGTTTCGGTATCCGCCGGGCGGTGCTGCCGCGGGTGCTGTCTCTCTCACAGGTGCGACACGTGGCGGAGAACGCCCCGGTGGAAATCGAGGTGTTCGGCTTCGGCAGTCTCTGCGTCATGGTGGAGGGGCGCTGCCTGCTGTCTTCCTACGCGGCGGGCCAGTCCCCCAACACCCATGGCTGTTGTTCTCCCGCGGGAGAGGTGCGCTACGAGGAAACCGCCTCGGGCATGGAGACCCGCCTGGGCGGCGTGCTGGTGGACAAGGTGGGCAGGGGCGAGAATGCCGGCTATCCCACGGTGTGCAAGGGGCGCTACGATGCCCTGGACAAGACCTACTACGCTCTGGAAGAACCCACCAGCCTCAATACCCTGGATATTCTGCCGGAACTGTTGAAGGCGGGCGTGTCCGCCATCAAGATAGAAGGCCGCCAGCGCAGCCCCGCCTATGTGCGGCAGGTGACCCGGGTCTGGCGCCAGGCCATTGACAGCTGTATGAAGGACCCGGAGAGCTTCCAACCCCGGGGGGAATGGATGCAGCAGCTCGGCGCCGTGTCCGAAGGGCAGCAGACCACCCTGGGCGCCTACCACCGGACCTGGCAGTGAGGTTATCGTCATGAAACTGGCTCTCGGCCCCGTTCAGTACTACTGGTCCCGCGAGGACCTTCAGGATTTCTACCGCCAGGTGGCTGACATGCCCGTGGACATCGTCTACCTGGGAGAAACCGTCTGTTCCAAGCGCCGCCTGTTCCGTTACGACGACTGGCTGGAGACGGCGCGCATGCTGCGCGACACCGGAAAGGAGGTGGTGTTGTCCACCATGGCCCTGCTGGAAGCCGAATCCGAACTCAAGACCATGCGCCGCATCTGCGCCAATGGCGACTTCCTCGTGGAAGCCAACGATATGGCAGCGGTGCAGCTCATGTCGGAGGCGGGCCTCTCCTTCACAGCCGGTCCCACGGTGAATATCTACAATGCGGCCACCCTGAGGGTGCTGGCGGAGGCGGGCCTGATACGCTGGGTGCTGCCCGTGGAACTGGGCAGGGATACCCTGGCTGCCATTCTCGAGGAAGCGCCCGAGGGCGTGGAGACAGAAGTCTTTGCCTGGGGGCGCATGCCTCTGGCCATGTCCGCGCGCTGCTACACGGCCAGGGCTTATGATCTGCCCAAGGACGACTGCCAGTACCGCTGCCTGGATCATGCCGATGGCCTGACCCTGCGCACCCGGGAGGGTGAGCCTTTTCTGGCCATCAATGGTATCCAGACCCAGTCAGCTCTCACCTGCAATCTGATTTCCGAGACAGAAGAGATGCGCCGGCTGGGCGTCGATGTATTGCGCATCAGTCCCCAGGCCCGGCATACGGGACGTATCGTGCAGGCCTTTTCTCGGGCGCTGGCCGGGGAAGGTGATGCATCAGATCTGGAGGCGCTCATGCCTGTGGGGGGCTGCGATGGCTACTGGCGGGAACAGGCGGGTATGAATTACTCCCAGGAACCTTGAGCGGATTTCGAATGCCCTTCTGTCAGATGGTGGCAGTTACCTTGTAGTCCTGATTCCCGGCAATGCCGTGGAAAACACGTCTTTCCCTGTCCGACGGATTCCATGCTCTGATGGTCAGTTCATGCTCATTGTCCCGGCGGAAATTCCAAGACAGTATCCCAACATGTTGATGTAGCGAAAGTTTTCTGTTTGATCCAGCTGCTTCGGTCGATGGTGAGCGGAACGTGCTGGCCTGTGATTTTGGTCAGAACTGATGATAGTAATCGGCTGGCAAGGTGTTATCTTTTTTCTTAAAGCAACTACAAACGGTATCCGGACAGACCTCCAGATGAGGTTGGCGGAAGAGTTTCAAGGAGCATCCGGGCGGTGATGGCCTGGACCATGATTCAAGGAGAAAGACATGAACATACAGTTGGTTTCAACTATCAAGGTGTTGTTTCTGGTCGCCCTCAACCAGGGGTTATTGGCGGATCACCAGGCACATTCCCCCGATCTTGATGCATGGTCTGCGGATCGGATCTACCACCCCAGCGAAGCGCAACTCCAGAGGGAGTCCCGTGGACAGGTGACCATTTACGACGGCTTCACTGACGTGGAGGTGGAAAAAGCACTGGATCACGGATTCCATCGCATGCAGAACATGATGTTCACTCGGGTGAAGGTTACCAGGGATGGGCAGGGGATTGTGGATGAAAACACCGGAGAAGCCGTCACGGAAGATGATGGCTGTGATGACTAACCCAAGAACTGCGCCAAACCGCGGGGTTTCTTAATTGATTCAATACGATGCATTGCAAGAAGCCCCTGGGGAGGGCAGGGGTTTCAACGGCTTGTCAGTGCAGTATCCGGGCATGCCGGAAAAGATGTCCTATACTTTTTTGGCAGGGCAATCCCATTGCAGTGAATCTTGCCGTACTGCTTCAGGGAAAGAGTGCCAGTCATCAGGAGGCACACATGAACATCGATATGCTCTCCTTCCGGGAGACACTGCACAGGATTCCTTTCTCTGAAGATTCATGGAATGACCTGATTGGACTAATCAAGTCCAGCACCGACAGCGAAGCGGGAATCATGATGATTACCCGGGATCAGGATCATGACATTCTGAAAAGCCATTCACCGGATTTTGAAATGTCCCAGGAAGTTCGCTGTGAGTTCGAACAGAGTGAATGGTTTACTGCTGCATTGCCGGAGCGGTGGCCCGCCAACTATCTGGGAAAAGGCGTGGTGCTGGGTACGGATATCGTTTCCCAGGAAAAGATGCGTACAACACCTTTCTATCGCGAGGTGTTGAGTTCCCTGGGGCTGGAATACCTGATGGCGGGTATTTCCCTGTACGGTGAGGACTACCGCACCTTGCTGAAGTTTTTCCGAAGCTCGCGGCAGGACAATTATTCCGGAGACCAAGTGTTGCAGCTGGCCGTGCTCATGCCGGAAATCCGGCAGATGATGCGTTTCACTGAACGGCTTTATGAGCGCCTGATCGTGGAAACGGCGGAAAGCCGGGCCAATGCGCCCAGGGGAGGGGCGACCATAATCATCGATGAGCAGGGCAAGATCGTCCAGGCCAATGAGCAGGCTGAAGCACTTCTGGATCAGGGGCAGATACTGGATGCCCGTGGCTGGCGCCTCTGCGCGGCTTCCACCAGTGATGACCATACCCTGGAATGTCTGATGGCTTCCGCATTGGGGAAGGAAGGGCAGGCGGTTCAGGGATGCGCCTTGGTGGGGGAAGGCTCTGATTCGGGGGTTCATCAACTGCTGGCCCTGCCAGTGCCCGTTCAGGAGCCGCCATTCCCCTGGATGGACGCCATGCGGGTAGCCGCCATAGTCATTATTGACCCCCTGCGTCAGGTCACTGTGGACCATGGCATTCTCCGCACATTGTATGGGCTCACCCCGGCGGAAGCATCCCTGGTCAATGCCCTGGCCAACGGTATCAGGCCCGTTCAGTATGCGGCACGGATCAGCCGCTCGGTAGCCACTGTGCAGTCGCAGCGTCAGTCGGTATTCCGGAAGATTGGCGTGGGCAGTCAGCTGGAGCTGATGCGCGTGTTGCGGGATTTGATGACGGCTTTTGAAGGAGAATCCACAGCCCCGGCTGCCATGCGGGATTCATGATTCTCCAACGGCCTACGACTCCCCGGGCCTGCTCAGCAGCCTGCTGAGCTGGCTGGCGATCCGGTGCAGGGGGTCTGGAAGCAGGTCTTCCTCCAGGGAATAAAGGAGATTCTTGATCTCCAGACCCAGTTCCGTATCTCCCTCCAGCTGCAGGCGGCGCTGGAAGAACAGGGTGTCCGGGTCTTCCTCTTTCAATGCCAGGAGCAGAAACTCCCGGGCATTGCCACCGAAACGCACGTCTTCCTGGGCTCTTTTTGGCGCTGCTGCCAGTCTGCCGTTGAGCAGGGTGAGGCGGTAGTCCAGCGCCAGATCCATGACTTCAATACGAAGCACGCGATCCTGCAGGAAATCCAGTTCGCCGTTGGCGATGGGATCGGCCAACAGGCGGTTCAGGATCAGGGTCAGTCCCCGGGAATGCAGTCCCGCGGGCAGCAACTTCCCGGGCAGGCGCAACAATGTCCCGGCTGAAGGCGGGGAAAATGGCATGGGCAATCGTGTAATCATGGCGCAAGTTTGCCACGTCTGCCCCTTCCGCCATTTGAGGAACGTCAAGGAAAGGTTTCGAAGGGGCGGGGAAGATAGGCGCCCACATCAACCACAATGTCATTCACTCAATGAAATCTTTTGGGACTGGCGGTGCTTCGGGGCAGTGAACGCCGTGAATCCATCCCTGCCCTGAAGCACCGCCAGCCCTCTGAGTCCAACCAGGAGTAGCCACAGATGTCATTACAGATTGGCGAACCGCCGGTCATGCGCAAGACAGGACGGTTCGCGCTCTTCGCCCTGGGTTTTCGCCCCTTCTTTCTGGCTGCCGGCATCTCCGCCCTGGTGCTGCTGGGGCTGTGGCTGGCCTTGTGGCAGGGCGTGGTGCCCGCCGGAGGGTATTTCACCCTGGTGGAATGGCATGCCCATGAAATGCTGTTCGGCTACACGGCCGCGGTTATTGCCGGGTTTCTGCTGACGGCGGTAAAAAACTGGACGGGCATGGCGGTTCCCGTGGGACGGCTGCTGGTAATCATATCCACCGTCTGGCTCCTGGGACGCCTTCTGGTGGTGACACCAGGCATGCCGGGGGTGGTGGTTGCCCTTGTGGACCTGGTCTTCATTCCACTCGTGGGTTGGTCCCTGTGGCGCCCCCTGTGGTATGGCCAGAACAGGGTCAACCGCGTGTTTCTGCTGATTTTCGCTGGTATGACCCTGGCCAACCTGCTGGTGCACCTGGATGTGGCGGGCCTGTCCAAAGGACTCTGGCCCCGCGGCGTCTACCTCATGGTGGATATGGTGTTGCTGGTGCTGCTCCTGGTGGCGGGCCGGGTGGTGCCCTTCTTCACGGAAAAGGCGGTGCCGGGCGCGCGTTCCGCGGTGCGTCCCTGGGTGGAAAAGGCGACTTTCATTACCATGACCCTGGCCGCAGTGGTGGAGTTGCTTCTGCCTCACGGGCCGGCGGGTGGCATTCTGCTGCTGCTCGCCGCGCTGGTGCAGGCTGTCAGGCTCTGGGGCTGGTATGATGGTGGAATCTGGCGCTGGCCCATTCTGTGGGTGCTGCATCTGGGCTATGCCTGGCTGGTGCTGGGGCTGGCCTTGCGCGGCCTGGCGGGATTCGATTTGCTGCCTTACGCCGTAGCCCTGCACGCCATCACTGTTGGAGGGATAGGCGTGCTCACCCTGGGCATGATGTCGCGGGTGGCTTTGGGGCATACCGGACGCAACATCAATGATACCGGGCCACTGATGCCCGTCGCCTTCGTCCTGCTCAACATTGGCGCCCTGGTGCGGGTTTTCGGTCCCCTGTTCATGGTGGAAAAGTTCAATCTGTGGATCAACATCGCGGGCGGCCTGTGGATGCTGGCCTTCCTGGCGTTCGTGTGGGTCTACACGCCCATCCTCATCAAGCCCCGGATCGATGGCAGACCAGGTTAATTGCCTGTACTGCGGGAAGAAGATTCCCGCCGATGTGGCTCATTGCCCCCATTGCGGCGCGGTGTCCCATTTCCAGGAAAAGGGCTATCGTGCGGGGGTGCGCAGGCGGTTTGTCGTCTGGTTCATCGCGCTGGTGATTGTTTGTGGCCTGATGATACTGTGGTTGCCAAGATAGGAGACCGTCCATGGGCCTGGAACAGGGGATCAGGTTTTGAAACGCTGCTTCTTGCACGTATAATTGTGCCAATTCACACAGTCCCGTTTCACACGGGGAAATCTTGCCAATGGATTCGAGATCAGCACTGCCTGCGGGAAAAGACGTCCGCAACCACTTGTCCGAGGCCGGCATTTATCCCACTTCCCAGCGCCAGGCCCTGGCGGGTATCCTTTTCAACAGGCACCAGCACCTCACGGCCGACCAAGTGTACGAGAGAGCCCGTCGGGAAGGCATCAAGGTATCCCGTGCGACGGTGTACAACACTTTGAATCTGTTCGTCGACAAGGGCCTGCTGCGGGAAATCTTCGTAAATGCCTCGCATACCTTCTACGATTCCAATGTTCATCCCCATTTTCATTTCTACAATATCGATGATGGCCAGCTGACGGACATGGAAGGTCGTGTCGCGGATGATCTGATCATGCAGAATCTGCCGCAGGGCACTGTCCTGGATGGGGTGGACGTGGTGGTGCGGGTTCGCAATCATTCCTGAGTCACCGTTTCCTTTTTCCAGACTATTCCCGCCCCATTGACGGTTCTCAATGTCATGGAATTGGACTAAATCTAATATATCACCTGCGTTTGCCATGGAAATGGCGGTTTGCGCCAGGGAAGACATTCTTCCAGATGACGGACCGCGCAACCGTCAGCAGTAACAGGTGGTATTCAAAATGATAAAGAAAACAGCATTTTCCCTGTGTATCGCAGGATTCCTATCTCCGATCTTCGCCGCAGAGCCCATCCAGGTGATCCAGCCGGTGCAGAACATCAACCTGGCTCAGGTTGAATTGGGCAAGAAACTCTATTTCGATCCACGCCTGTCCAAATCGGGCTTTATTTCCTGCAACTCCTGCCACAACCTCAGCATGGGGGGCACGGACAACCTCAAGACCTCTATTGGACACAAGTGGCAGCAGGGCCCCATCAATGCGCCTACGGTTCTCAATTCCAGTATGAATCTAGCCCAGTTTTGGGACGGTCGGGCAAAGGATCTGAAAGAGCAGGCTGGCGGTCCCATTGCCAACCCGGGTGAAATGGCCTCCAATCATTCCCTGGCGGTGGATGTGCTCAAGTCCATTCCCGGTTACGTGCGCGAGTTCAAGCTGGTCTATGGTAACGACGAGATCAACATCGACAAGGTTACCCAGGCCATCGCCGAGTTCGAAAAAACCCTGGTCACGCCCAATTCCCGTTTCGACCAGTGGCTGCTGGGCAAGCAGGATGCCCTCTCTGAACAGGAACTGGCAGGGTACAAGTTGTTCAAGGAAAGCGGTTGCACCGGTTGCCACAATGGCCCTGCCGTGGGCGGCAACTCCTTCCAGAAGATGGGAGTGATCGAGCCCTACCACACCAGGAATCCCGCCAAGGGCCGTGCTGCCGTGACGGGCAAGGATGCAGACCGCTTCATGTTCAAGGTGCCTACTCTGCGCAATGTGGAGCTGACCTATCCGTACTTCCATGATGGCGAAGCCGAGACCCTGACCGAGGCGGTGGATGTCATGGGCCGGCTGCAACTGGGTCGCAAGTTCAGCAAGGAAGAGAATGCGCAGATCGTGGCTTTCCTGAAGACGCTGACTGGCGAGCAGCCTGCTTTCCTCATGCCAATTCTGCCGCCTTCGGTGGATGCCACCCCCAGGCCTAAACCCTTCGACTAGCATCAGTAGTCCAGGGAGGGACTATCTCAAAACGCTGTCAGCCCAGCCTGTTCAACCCATACAGGGCCGCCACCCGGTAGGCTTCCGCCATGGTGGGGTAGTTGAAGGTGGTCTCGGCGAAATAGCGCAGGTTGTTGCCCCCGCCCGGCTGCGACATGATGGCCTGGCCGATGTGGATGATCTCCGCCGCTTCCTGGCCGAAGCAGTGTATGCCCAGGATCTCCAGGGTCTCCCGGTGGAACAGGATCTTGAGCATGCCCACGGTATGCCCGGAAATCTGCGCTCTGGCCAGGTTCTTGAATTCCGCCCGGCCCACTTCAAAGGGAATATTCTGCTGGGTTAGTTCCGCTTCCGTGCGCCCCAGGGAACTGATCTCCGGGCTGGTGTAGATGCCCGTGGGCACTTCGTCCACCAGGCGCCAGTCCACCTTGCCCTCGGCGATGTAGCTGCCCACGAAACGGCCCTGGTCATAACTGGCGGAGGCCAGCCCAGGCGGGCCGGCTACGTCGCCCACGGCAAAGATGTGCTCTCGGGAGGATTGAAAGCGCTCGTTGGTTTCGATCTGCCCCCGGCTGTTGATGGCGATGCCCAGATCTTCCAGGCCCATGTCTGCCGTGTTGCCCGTGCGGCCGTTGGCCCAGAGCAGGATGTCGGAACGGATCACCCGGCCGGACTTGCAGGTCAGGCTGACCTCCCCGTCAACCGTGGCCACCGAGTCCAGGGACTCGTTGTGCAGCAGCAGCACGCCCTGGTCGCGAAGGTGATAGCTCAGGGCGTCGGTAACCTCATCGTCCAGAAAGGAGAGCAGGCGGTCGCGGGTGTTCACCAGATTCACTTTCACGTCCAGGTTGGCGAAGATGGAGGCGTATTCACAGCCAATGACCCCGGCGCCGAAGATGGTCACCCGGCGGGGGGTGTGATCCAGGTCCAGCAGGCTGTCACTGTCACGTATGGCGGGATGAGTGAAATCCAGCTGCGGCGGGCGCCAGGGGCGGGAGCCTGTGGCGATGATGAAATGTCCGCCCTCCAGACTCAGGGTGCTGCCGTCGGCGCGGGTCACTTCCAGCTTGTGGGCATCGACGAAACGCCCCCGCCCGTGTACCACATGCACGCCGTTGCGGGTGTAGTAGCGGTGCTGCATGCTCACCTGCTGGCCGATGACCTGGTCCGAGGTGCGCAGCAGCTGGGGCCAGGTGATGTCCATGGTGGACAGGGTATGCTCGAACAGGGGGTGATGACGGTAGTCCGCCAGCAGCTGTATGGCATGGCGCAGGGCCTTGCTGGGAATGGTGCCTCTGTGGGTGCAGCTGCCTCCCACCTGTGGCTGTTCCTCTACCACGGCAACTTTCTTGCCCGCCTTGGCCAGGCGCATGGCTGCGCCTTCACCGCCAGGGCCGCTGCCGATGATAACCACGTCATAAGTACTCATTTTTCAAGCCTTTCCAATTGATAATTGTTCTTGATAAGGTTCTTCAATGCCCCTATATTGGCACGATATCAAATACTCAGGGCAATACCATGAATATACGCACTGCTTTCCTGTTACTGGCCTGGCTGCTGCCGGCCGCAGGAATGGCCACGGAAACGGAACTGGCCACGGCCACGGTGGAGGAAGTCACCGTGCCCCGGGTGTTCCGGCTTGATGGCGTGGTCGAGGCGGTGAATCAGTCTACCATTTCCGCCCAGACCAATGGCCAGGTGGAAGCCATTTATTATGACGTCGATGACGTGGTGGAGGCCGGCGCCCTGCTGGTCAGGCTCAAGGACACGGAACAGAAGGCGGCATTGCGTCGCGCCGAGGCGGATCTGCGCGCGGCCACGGCAGTGATGGCGGACGCCCGTTCCAACTACAAGCGCATCAAGGACCTGTTTGACAGGAAACTGGTGTCGCGCTCCGACCTGGACAAGGCCCAGGCCTCCCTGGATACGGCACGGGCCAAGCTGGACGCCGCCAGGGCCGCCCTGGCCCAGGCGAAGGAGCAGCTCAGCTATACCCGGGTCAGGGCGCCCTACAAGGGCATCGTCACAAAGCGCCATGTGCAGGTGGGGGAAGTGGCCCATCCGGGCACGCCCCTCATGAGCGGCATTTCTCTTGAGCAGCTGCGGGTGGCCGTGGATGTGCCCCAAAGCTTGATTATCGCCATACGCAAGAAAGGCAGGGCGCGGGTGCAGCTGCCTGACGGACGTTGGATAGAGGTCACGGACATGACCATCTTCCCCTTTGCCGATCCGGCTTCCAACACCTTCAAGCTGCGCCTCATGCTGCCGAAGAACGTGGAGAACCTGTTTCCCGGCATGCTGGTAAAGACGGCCTTTGAAACCGGCACGGCCCCGGCTCTGGTGATTCCCGCCTCTGCCGTGGCTTACCGGTCCGAGGTCACGGGTGTGTACGTGCTGGACGAGGATGAGAACCGCATCCATTTCCGTTACGTGCGCCTCGGTGATGCCCTGGGCGAGGAAGTGGTCACGGTGCTGTCCGGTTTGCAAGAAGGTGATCAGGTGTTTCTCGACCCCATACGCGCGGGGGTGGAGCTGAAGCGCCAGCGGCGTGAAGCGCGGGAGCAAGGTGGCCATGAATAAGCCCAGGCTGGGTCTTTCCGGCTCTATTGCCAGGCGTTTCCAGTCCACCCAGATCACCCCCCTGCTGGCCCTGCTGGGCATGCTGCTGGGGGTGTTTGCCGTGCTGGTCACGCCCAGGGAGGAGGAGCCACAGATCAACGTGACTTTCGCTAACGTGTTCATCGCCTTTCCCGGCGCCGCCGCTCGCGAGGTGGAGAGCCTGGTGTCCACCCCGGCGGAACAGGCCCTGTCGGAGATCGAGGGCATCAAGCACGTGTATTCCTCCTCCATGCCCGGCATGTCCGTGCTCACGGTGCAGTTCAAAGTGGGGGAAGACCGCACTGATGCCATCGTGCGCCTGTATTCCAAGATTTTCTCCAAGCTGGACTGGCTGCCGCCCAACCTGGGCGTGGGCCAGCCCATCGTCAAGCCCATGGGCATAGACGACGTGCCCATCGTCAGCGCTACCCTGTGGAGCAAGGACCCTGCCATGGGGGCCTACGAACTTGGCCTGGTAGCTCATGCCATCGAATCCGAACTCAAGCGCGTGCCTGGCACCCGGGATATCTACACCATAGGGGCGCCGGAGCGGGCGGTAAAGGTCATCATCGATCCCCAGGGCCTGGCAGGCTACGGTATAGACCTGAGTGACCTGCGCATGGCCCTGCAGGCGGGCAATGCCTCCCGGGACAATATCAAGGTTACGGCGGACAACCGGGAGATCCTGGTTCAGGCCGGGGTGTTCTTCAGCAGCCCGGCGGAAGTGGCGGACCTGGTCATCGGCATGAAAGACGGCAAGCCCGTATATCTGCGCGATGTGGCCCGGGTGGAAGAGGGCGCCGACCTGCCCAAGAGCTATGTCTGGACCGGCCCCGGCCCGGCGGCCCCCGAGACGCTGGATGCCGACTATCCGGCGGTGACCATCGCCGTGGCCAAGAAGCCCGGCACCAATGCCGTGCAGATCGCCCAGCGGGTCATCAAGCGCTTTGACGAACTCAAGGGAATCTTCGTTCCCGACAATGTGGAGGTGAGCATTACCCGTAACTATGGCGAGACGGCGGATGCCAAGGCGAAGAAACTCATCAGCAAGCT
>JALVEW010000208.1 GCA_027030425.1 Sedimenticola sp. | reverse complement strand
TGGCTGCTGCTGTTCGGCGTCCTGGCCCTCATCGCGGCTTCCGTCTCCCTGGTGGCGGGCAAGCAGGTCATCATGAAAATGCTGCCCTTCGACAACAAGTCCGAGTTCCAGATCGTGCTGGACATGCCCGAGGGCACTTCCCTGGAACAGACCAGCCTGACCCTGAACGAGATCGCCGCCTATTTGTCCACGGTGCCCGAAGTGCGGGACTACCAGGTCTATGCCGGCACCGCCGCGCCCATCAGCTTCAACGGCCTGGTGCGCCAGTATTACCTGCGCAAGGGGGCGCACCTCGGGGATATACAGGTGAACCTGGTGGACAAGCACCACCGGGAACGCAAGAGTCATGAGATTGCCCTGTCCGTGCGTGACCGGGTGCAGGCCATTGCCTCCAGCTACGACGGCAACGCCAAGATCGTGGAAGTGCCGCCGGGCCCGCCGGTGCTCTCGCCTCTGGTGGCGGAAATCTATGGCATCGACTACGAGGGCCAAATCGAGGCGGCCAAGAAAGTGCGGGACGTGTTCGAAAACACTCCCGACATCGTGGATGTGGACGATTCCGTGGAGTTTCCCTCGGACAAGGCCGTGGTGGTGGTGGACCGCGCCCGCGCCGCCCGTCTCGGTATCTCCCAGGCGGATGTGGCCCAGGCGCTTTCTACAGTGCTGGACGGCGAGGACATGGCCTTCATTCATGGCACCAACCTCAAATACGCCGTGCCCATCCGTGTACGCCTGAGCGAAGCCGCCCGGGCGGATCTGGACCAGGTGCTGGCCTTCAAGATCCGCGGCCGCAACGGCAGCTTCGTGCCCCTGTCCGAAGTGGTGTCCGTGGTGCCTTCGGAACGGGAATACAGCATCCATCACAAGGACCTGCTGCCCGTGGTCTATGTCATGGGCGACATGGCGGGCAAGACCGACAGCCCTCTGTATGGCATGTTCGATATTTCCGCCCGGCTCGGGGAACAGGACGGGCCGGTGCAGTGGTTCCTAAGCCAGCCTGTCAATCCTTATGAGTTCAGCCTGAAATGGGATGGCGAGTGGCAGGTCACCTATGAAACCTTCCGCGACATGGGCATTGCCTATTCCGTGGGGCTGCTGCTCATCTACCTGCTGGTGGTGGCCCAGTTCCGCTCCTACCTGGTACCCCTGGTCATCATGGCGCCCATTCCATTGACCATCATCGGCATCCTGCCCGGTCATGCCCTGCTGGGCGCCCAGTTCACCGCCACCTCCATGATCGGCATGATCGCACTGGCGGGGATCATCGTGCGCAACTCCATCCTGCTGGTGGATTTCATCAATCAGGAGATTCGTGAAGGCTCCACTTTCGAAGCGGCCGTGGTGCGCTCCGCCGCCGTGCGGGCCAAGCCCATCGTGCTCACCGCCGTGGCGGCCATGATGGGAGCCTTCTTCATTCTCGACGACCCCATATTCTCCGGCCTGGCCGTGGCCCTGATCTTCGGCTTGCTGGTATCCACCATCCTCACCCTGGTGGTGATTCCCGTGGTGTATTTCGGGGTGATGAAGAAGCGTATCGGCAAGGTGCTGGCACAGGAATGAGTACAGGGGTCGGAGTCAAATCACGCCAGGCAGTGGATTAACATCGCGCCACCCTGATTTGACTCCGACCCCTGAACGATTACCGGAGGCGGGAAAATGATTGATTATGTCCAAATCCTGAACTTGGCCCGGGACAATCACTGGGATGAAGCTCATCGTCTGGTGCAGTCTCATTCCGATAGCCTGTCCTGTCAGATCCATGCCTATCTGCACCGGGTGGAAGGTGACGACTGGAATGCGGATTACTGGTATGCAAAGGCAGGTGTGCCGCGACCGGCCAACAGCCTGGAACAGGAGCTTGCGCGTCTTTACACCCTTGTCCGGTCCGGGGACGACTAATTAGCCTGGCAGGGGGTCGGAGTCAAATCACGCCAGGCAGTGGATTAACATCGTGCTACTCTGATTTGCCTCCGACCCCTTGGGTTACCCCAAAGACTGCTTTTTCAACGCGGCCTCGATGCGCAGCAGTTCCAGGATGTTTTCCATGTTGATGATGCCCGCCAGCCGACCTTTCCGGGTCACGGCCAGAATATGGCAGTCGCATTCCTGCAGTTCCTTCATGGCTTTTTCCAGAGGTTCATTCACTTCCGCTGTGGGAACATCGGTGTGCATGTAGCTTGCCACCGGGGCCAAAGCCCCCTGTTCCTGAAGGCCGCGCAGCAGGTCTTCCTGGGTGAGTACGCCGACGATTTCCCCCTGATCCAGGACGGGAAAATCTTTCTGCACGCCTTCCAGGGTGAGCTGTATGGCCCGGGACAGGGCGTCGTCCGGGGCCAGGGTGTCGAAGTGGGTGATGATGGCGTGTTCCAGGGTGCTGTCATGGAGCAGGCTTTTCACTTCCTCTGAACCGGCTTCCGCCATGGCGCCTATCCACACGAACAGGGCGATGAACAGCAGGAAGGGGTTGTACAACATCCCTACCAGTCCCAGCCACAGGGCGAAGGCCTGACCGATGGCGGCCGCCGAGCGGGTGGCCTTGAGATGGTCCATGCGCAGAGCCAGCACCGCGCGCAGTACCCGACCGCCGTCCATGGGAAAGGCCGGTAGCAGGTTGAACAGGGCCAGAAACAGGTTCAGGGCCAGGAGTTGCTGGAGCATGCTGCCCTGGAGCAGCGCTGCAACACCTTCTGCCGGCATCGTGCCCTGCAGGCTCAACCATAGCCATAGGGCGGTGGCGATGACAATGTTAACCGCCGGCCCGGCCAGGGCCACCAGAATCTCCTCTTTGGGATCGTCCGGCATTTTCTCCAGGGACGCCACACCGCCGATGGGCAGCAGGGTGATGTCACGGGTTCTGATGCCAAAGCGCCGGGCCGTGAGGGCGTGCCCGAGTTCGTGCAGGACCACGCAGCCAAACAGGGCCAGGATGAAAACCACGCCATGCACCACGGCCCCCAGGCTCTGCTCGCTGCGCCAGTAGCTCAGAGCAATCCAGATCAGGAGAATAAGAAAGGTGGCATGAACGTAGACGGGAATCCCCGCCAGGCTGCCCATGCGCATGGACCATTTCATGGAGGGCCGGGAGAGATGACTGCTCATGGTCCCTTTTTCAGGAAGTAGTCGAGGAAGGCCAGCATGTCCGCCGCTTCCTCGATGCGCTTGCTGGTGGGTTTGCCGGCGCCATGGCCTGCCCGGGTCTCGATGCGGATGAGAACGGGGTTGTCACAGGCCTGAGCCGCCTGCAGGGCGGCGGTGAACTTGAAGCTGTGGGCGGGAAATACCCGGTCGTCGTGATCAGCGGTGGTGACCAAGGTTGGGGGATAGCAAACCCCTTGCTTCACGTTGTGGTAGGGCGAGTAGGCGTACAGGGCCCTAAATTCCTCTTTGTTTTCAGGGGAGCCGTAGTCGGATTCCCAGGCCCAGCCGATGGTGAACTTGTTGAAGCGCAGCATGTCCATGACGCCCACGGCGGGCAGGGCCGCGGCGAACAGATCCGGACGCTGCAGGAGCACGGTGCCCACCAGCAGGCCGCCATTGCTGCCTCCCATGATGCCCAGGTGTTTCGGTGAGGTGTAACCATTGGCGATCAGCCATTCCCCGGCGGCGATGAAATCGTCGAATACGTTCTGCTTGCGGGTTTTGGTGCCAGCCTTGTGCCATTCCTCACCGTATTCCCCGCCGCCGCGCAAGTTGGCCACGGCGTAGATGCCGCCAGCCTCCATCCATACCAGGCGGGATACGGAGAACCAGGGGGTGAGGGAAATGTTGAAGCCGCCGTAGCCGTAGAGCAGGGTGGGGGTGCTGCCATCGGGTTTCAGGTCCTTGCGGTGGCTGATGAACATGGGAACACGGGTGCCGTCCTTGCTCTTGTAGAAGACCTGGCGGGTGACGTAGTCGTCCGGGTTGAACTTGAGCCTGGGCGCCTTGAACAGCCGGCTTTCGCCGGTTTCCATGTCCAGGTGATAGATGCGGTTGGGGGTGTTGAAACTGGTCCAGGAATAGAAGGTCTCCTTGTCCGTGCGTTTGCCGTAGAAGCCGCCGGCGCTGCCCATACCCGGCAGTTTCAGTTCCCGCGCTTCACCTCCCAGGGGGTGGATAACGACTTTGTGCCAGGCATCGTGCATGTAACTCAGGATGAAACTATCATTGATCATGCTGGCGGTTTCGATAGTATCCGCTCCCTGGGGGACGATGTCCTTCCACTGCTCCGGGGCGGGATTTTCCAGGTCGATTTCCAGTATGCGGCCCCGGGGCGCTGTGTCGTTGCTCAGGAACCAGAAACGGGAGCCGTTGTTCCCCAAATAGTCGTAGCTGGCCTGCCATTCCTCGATGACCGGGCGTATGCCCTTTTCAGGATGCCGCAGGTCCTGGAAGTAGAGCAGGTTTTTCTGTTCCGTGCCCCGCTCCACGCTGATCAGCAGGTAGCGGCCGTCGTCCGTGGCCAGGCCGTCGAAGGACCAGTCCTTGTGGTCCGGCCGGTGATAAATGAGCTGGTCCTTTTCCTGGGGGTCTCCGAGTCGATGGTAGTAGAGCTTGGGGAAATAATTGACGCTCTTGAGTTTCTGGCCTTCCTTTGGGGCATCGTAATGAGAGTAGTAGAAGCCCTTGCTGTCGGCGCTCCAGGAGACATTGCTGAATTTGATCCATTTCAGGCGGTCATCCAGGTCTTTTGCGCTGTCGATTTCCCGCACCCGCCATTCCGTCCAGTCGGAGCCGGCATCAGAGACACCGTAGGCATAGTATTTTCCGTCGGGGCTGACAGCTGCGCCCTTGAGCGCCACCGTGCCGTCCTTTGACAGCTTGTTGGGGTCGATGAGTACCCTGGGGGTGTCATCCAGGCGGCGCAGGGTATAGACCACGGACTGGTTCTGCAGGCCGTCGTTGCGCCTGAAGAAATAGCGTCCCCCTTCTTTCCAGGGGACGGAATAGCGCTCGAAGTTCCACAGTTCCGTAAGACGCTGGCGGTACCTGTCCCGGGCGGGGAATTTTTTCAGCCAGCTTTCTGTCAGCCGGTTTTCGGCCTCCACCCATTTTCGGGTTTGGGGCGAATCCAGTTCCTCAAGCCAACGATAGGGATCCGCTACCCGGATGCCGTGGAAGTTGTCGGCCTGACTGCTCCGGGGCGCATCCGGATAGGAAATGGCGGCTGCCGTGGCGGTGCCCGAGAGGGCGGTGAACAGGATGAGGGCGGGGCCTTTGTTTGTGAACAGGAAAGTCATGGGCGTCCTTGTGTCCTTGGGTTGGTCTGGCTTGTGCGATTATAGACGCTCATGGCTGGTGGAAAGGGAGTTTTTGCAAGGTGTGCCGGCCCTGTCCCCCGGGCAGGAATTCATTGGCGCTAAGCGTCCATGAAGAGTAAAATAACTTGTTTGCATATAATCAGTTTTGATTCGCGACCACCGGGAACCCATCTTGGCTACTGACAAACCCCTGAATCTGCTGGATCTGGACCGCAAGGCCATGGAGGACTACTTCGTGAGCCTGGGCGCCAAGCCCTTCCATGGGCGCAACGTGCTTAAATGGATTCACAAGCATGGCGTCACGGATTTCAGCCAGATGACCGACCTGTCCAAGAAGCTGCGTGCCGCCCTGGAGGCCGGCGCGGAAGTGCGTCTGCCCGAGATTATCCTGGAAAAGCCCTCCGCCGATGGCACCGTGAAATGGGTCATGGAACTGCATGACGGCCAGCGGGTGGAAACAGTCTATATTCCCGACGGCAACCGCAGCACGGTCTGTGTTTCCTCTCAGGTGGGTTGCGCCCTGGACTGTTCCTTCTGCTCCACGGCGAAACAGGGCTTTAACCGCAACCTGACCACGGGTGAGATCATCGGCCAGGTCTGGCACGCCACCCGGCGGATGAGCAAACCGCCCACCAACGTGGTGCTTATGGGCATGGGCGAGCCCCTGGCCAACTTCGAACCTGTAGTCAGCGCCATGGATCTCATGCAGGACGACCTGACATATATGCTGTCCAAGTACCGGGTGACCATCAGTACTTCCGGCATCGTGCCCAATCTCTACCGCCTGCGGGAAGTGTCGGACGTGAGCCTGGCTGTGTCCCTGCATGCGCCGGACAACGCTTTGCGTGACGAGCTGGTTCCCATCAATCGCAAGTATCCCCTGGAAGAGCTGATTCCCGCCTGCCGGGAGTTCGTGAAGAACGACAAGCGCCGCAAGGTGACCTGGGAATATGTAATGCTGGACGGCATCAATGACAGTATTGCTCATGCCAAAGCCCTGATCCGGCTTCTTGAGGGCACCCCTTCCAAGATGAACCTGATTCCTTTCAATCCTTTCCCGGGTACCGACTACCGCAGTTCGCCACCGGAGCGCATCGAAGCTTTCCGTCAGAAACTCATGAAGGCGGGCATCATGGCCATCCTGCGCAAGACCCGGGGTGACGATATCGACGCCGCCTGCGGCCAGCTGGTGGGCAAGGTGCGGGATCGCAGCGGGCGCACGGAAGTATCCCTGCGCTTGCGTCAGCAGCGGAGGCTGGCATCATGAGGCAGATTGGCCTGGCCTTGCTTTTCCTGCTGCTTGGGGGCTGTAACCAGGGGATGGTGCAGGGGGAGAATGACTCCAGCACCGGGAACCTGGGAAACAGCAACCCCGGCAATGACACATCCGATGTCTATGTACAGCTGGCCTACGAATATCTGCGCCAGGGCGACTACACCACGGCCCTCAAGAAAGCCAAGAAAGCCGTTGCCAAGGGACCTCGCAATGGCAATGCCCACCTGGTGCTGGCGCTGATTTATGAAACCCTGGGAGAGAATGACGCGGCCAGCGCGGCCTATCGGCGCTCCCTGGACGTGGACCCGAAGAATCCCTATGCGCTGAATGCCTATGGCAGTTATCTGTGCAAGCTGCAAGAGTATGAGCCGTCGCTGCCCTATTTCGACAAGGCCCTCGACAATCCCCTCTACCAGACGCCCTGGGTTGCCATGTCCAACGCGGGTACCTGCGCCAGGAAGGCCGGCCTGAATGAAAAGGCGGAGGATTACCTGTTGCGCGCGCTCGAGCGCAATCCATCCTATGCACCGGCCCTGTACCAGATGGCCCAGCTGCGTTTCGACCAGGGCAAGTACCTGTCCACCCGTGCGTATCTGCAGCGGTACCGGGAGGTGGCGAAGCCGACGGCGGAGCTGCTGTACCTGAGCATCCTCACTGAACGCAAGCTCGGGAATGCCCACCAGGAAAGAAGCGACACCATGCTGCTGAAATCCAGCTTTCCCGATTCCAGACAGGCACGGTCCCTGGACAACTGAGTGCAGTCATGGCAAGCGTGAGAAACAAGAAGCGCCAGGCGCCCAGGAAAAGCGACAAGTCTGTTGTGGCCAGTGTGCCTTCACCTGGCAGCCGGTTGAGGCAGGCGCGGGAGGCGCTGGGCATGGAGATTGCCACCCTTGCCGAGCAACTGCACCTGAGCAAGGCCATGGTACAGGCCCTGGAAGAGGAAGACTACGAGGTTCTGCCTGCGCGGGTTTTCGTGCGGGGCTATTACCGGAATTTTGCCCGGGCGGTGAATGTGCCGGAAGAGGTGATTCTGTCCGAGTTCGAAAAACGTTGCCCCGAGGGCGAGGACTGTACCGTGCCTCCCGCGGTGGCACAGGGGGTACGGAAGGAGATTCGCAGCAGTCATGGCGTGGTGCGGCTGGTGACCTGGCTGGTGATCATTGCCCTGGTGACTACCTTCGGTCTGTGGTGGAAGTCCAACCTGGAGAAGGGCGTGCCGGTATCAGGAACGGAAAGCGATGTGGGCATTGCCGCAGGCAAGGAAGAAAGCCGTACTGCAATGGACAATGCCGTTGCTGATGACGAGGGGATGAATGGAGCTGATATTCCGGCTGAAACCACCGAGGTTGCCCCAATGCCATCCCCGCCGGAACAGCCCCTGTTGGAAAAAGCCTCGCCGGAGATTGATTCGACGGCTTCCACCGGCAGCGCGGAATCTCAGGCGGAGGAAGCCGCCGCCGGCGTGGAAACAGACCATCCCGCCCCCGAGCCCGCTCCGCAAGCCACATCTCCCCGGGTAGTCCTTTCGTTTTCGGGTGATTGCTGGGTGGATGTGCGTGGCGCGAACAAGAGCTTCAAGATGGTGGGCAAGCGCAAGGCCGGCGAGGAAATCGAGCTCACCGGCGAGTTTCCCTACAAGATGGTGCTGGGGAATGCGCGTAATGTGACCATCCTTATGGATGGAAAACCTTATGACCTTGCTCCTCATACCCGGGGCAATGTCGCCAAACTAACCCTGAAACCAGCAGCAGAATAGATGGCCAAAAAGATTCAGGCAGTGCGGGGAATGCGAGACATACTCCCCGAGCAGACACCCCTGTGGCAGTTTGTGGAAAACACCGCGCGACGGGTATTCCAGTCTTACGCCTACCGGGAAATCCGTACCCCCGTACTGGAAATGACCGAGCTGTTCAAGCGCTCCATCGGAGAGGTTACGGATATCGTCGAGAAGGAGATGTACACATTCGAGGACAGGAATGGTGATTCCCTGACCCTGCGTCCCGAGGGCACCGCGGGCTGCGTGCGTGCCTGCATGGAGAACGGCCTGCTCCACAACCAGGTGCAGCGTCTATGGTACCAGGGCGCCATGTTCCGCCACGAGCGGCCGCAGAAGGGCAGGTACCGCCAGTTCAAGCAGATTGGCCTGGAGGCCTATGGCATGGCGGGACCGGATATCGACCTGGAGGTGATTCTGGTTACCGCCAGGCTGTGGAAGGAACTGGGTATTCCCGGGCTGGAGCTGCAACTCAACACCTTGGGAACACCGGAAGAGCGCAAGGCTTACCGGGCGCGCCTGGTGGAATACCTTCGGGGACACCGGGATCGGCTGGACGAGGACAGCCTGCGCCGCCTGGAGACCAATCCCCTGCGGGTGCTGGATTCCAAGAATCCCGACATGGCAGATATCATCGCCGGGGCGCCGGCCCTCATGGACGACCTTGGCGAGGAATCCCGGGCGCATTTCGAGGTGATAACCGCCGGGCTGGAGGCAGCCGGCGTGGACTATGTGGTCAATACCCGCCTGGTGCGCGGCCTGGACTACTATTCCCGCACCGTGTTCGAGTGGGTGACCGATCTGCTGGGGGCCCAGGGAACCGTGTGTGCCGGTGGCCGCTACGATGGCCTGGTGGAACAGCTGGGGGGCAGGTCCACCCCCGCCGTGGGCTTTGGCATGGGCGTTGATCGGGTGGTGGCCGTACTGGAAGAACTGGGCACCGCGCCCACGGACGGCGATCCTCATGTGTACCTGGTGCTGGCCGGCGATCAGGCACAGGCGCCGGGGCTGGTGCTGGCCGAGGCCCTGCGCAATGCCTTGCCCGGCCTGAGATTGCAGGTAAACTGTGGCGGGGGCAGCTTCAAGTCCCAGTTCAAAAAAGCGGACCGGAGTGGTGCCCGGGTGGCGCTGATCCTGGGTGAAGACGAATTGCAGCAGCAGCAGGTGGGCGTCAAGTGGCTGCGGGAACAGCGGGAGCAGATTTCCCTGGCCCATGACCAGCTGGCAGCGTTTCTGAAAGAAGAGATTGGAGAGTAATCGAGTGAGTACCTATCAGACGGAAGAAGAACAGGTCGAAGCCCTGAAGAAATGGTGGAAGGAAAATGGCAAGTGGGCCATAGGCGGCATCGTGCTGGGACTGGCGGTGGTCGGTGGCGGCAAGGGCTGGATGGAATACCAGCGTATACAGGCGGAAAACGCCTCGGCCAGCTACGAAGGATTTGCCCAGGCGGCGCGTGGCGGTGACCTGGATGCTGCGGTACAACGCGGTGAAGCCCTGATGAAAGAGTACCAGGGGTCCACCTATGCCCTGTTCACCGCTCTGGACCTTGCCCGCCTGCAGCTCGAGGCCGGGGACAAGGACAAGGCCAGGATCCGCCTGCAGTGGGTGATGGACAACGCCGGTGACGAGGCCATCGGCAAGCTGGCGAAGGTGCGCCTGGCGCGCCTGCTGCTGGATATGGACAAACTGGACGAGGCATCCACCCTGGCGGCCAACCCGGCAGACGATTCCTGGATGGGTGAGTTCCTCAGCATACAGGCGGAAGTCAAGCTGGCCCGAGGCGACCGGCAGGGCGCGCGCAGTGATTTTTCCAGGGCGCTGGAGAAAGGGGTGAGCAATCCGACCCTGGTGCGCATGAAGCTGATGGAGCTGGGTGGTTAGATGAACATGACTCGCTGGCTCCTGTTGCCCTTGCTTGCAGCGATGCTTGCCGGCTGCGGCACCATGGCGGATCCCACTACCTGGTTTGGTGGTGATGATCCCGCCCTGGAACCCGCGGAACTGGTGGATTTCACTCCCGTGGTCAAGCCGCAGCTGCGCTGGAGCCTGGATATCGGCGACACGGGGACGGCCTACAACCGACTTATGCCCGCGGTGCGGGATGGCATGGTCTACGTGGTTGACGCGGAAGGCAGTTTGCGTGCCCTGGATGCGGAAACCGGTGTACAGTCCTGGCTGGTGGAGACAGGGCTGCCCGCGTCCGCCGGTCCGGGGGTGGGTGATGATCTCGTCGTCATTGGCACCAGCGAAGCCCAGGTAGCAGCTTTCTCGGTGGAGTCGGGTGAGGAGCGCTGGCGCAAGGACCTGAGCAGTGAAATCCTGGCCGCGCCGGCAGTGGGTGATGAGGTGGTCGTGGTGCACACCGCGGATGGGAAGCTTTACGGCTTGAATGCCCCTGATGGCGAACAGCTCTGGATTTACGATCACAAGGTGCCGGTGCTTACCCTGCGTGGCAGCAGCAGTCCCGTCATCAGCAGTGGCACGGTGTATTGTGGGCTGGCGGGTGGCAAAATGGTTGCCCTGGCCCTGGATACCGGACTGGTGGAATGGGAACAGCATGTCACATTGCCCAGTGGCCGTTCCGACCTGGAACGCATGGTGGATGTGGATGCCGATCCCCTGGTCTACAGCGGTACGGTTTATGGCGCCGCCTACCAGGGCGACGTGGCGGCCATGGGCGAAGGCAGTGGCAAGATATTCTGGAAACGGGAGATGTCGGTGTACAACAACATGGCGGCCAACTGGCAGCAGTTGGCGGTCACCGATGCTCAGGGGAACGTCTGGTCCCTGGACCCGGATTCTGGCTCGGCGCGCTGGCGCCAGCAGGCGCTGCGAAACCGGGCCCTCACCGCACCGGCCATCCAGGGCGACTATACCGTGGTGGGTGATTTCGAAGGCTACCTGCACTGGCTGTCTTCCGCCGATGGTTCCATGGCAGCCCGCATGGACATAGGCGACGCCATCGTCGCGCCACCGGTGGCGGTGGATGATGTGCTCTATATTCTCACCAGTGATGGCCGGCTGGTTTCACTGGGGCTGCCGGAAGATTAGCATATGCTTCCCGTCATTGCCCTGGTGGGCCGCCCCAACGTCGGCAAGTCCACGCTCTTCAATCGTCTCACCCGTAGCCGCGACGCCCTGGTGGCGGATCAGCCCGGGCTGACCCGTGATCGCCAGTACGGGGTGGGGCGTCTGGGCAGTCGTCCCTACCTGGTGGTGGATACGGGGGGCATCAGCGGCGAAAAGGAAGGCGTGGAAGTGCTCATGGACAGGCAGGTGCGCCTGGCCATCGAAGAAGCGGATCATGTGTTCTACCTGGTGGATGCGAGGGAAGGCCTGGCGGGCGCCGACGAGCAGATTGCCGCCGAGCTGCGCAAGACGGGCAAGCCCATTACCGTGGTGGCCAACAAGTCCGAATCCCTGGACAGGGATGTGGCGGCGGCCGAGTTCCATGCCCTGGGGCTGGGAGAGCCCGTGGCGATCTCCGCAGCCCACGGACGGGGTGTCAAGCCTCTGGTCAACCAGGTTCTCGATACCCTGCCGCCCGTCGAGGAAATCCCGGAAGAGGAAGGTGGCGGGGTGCAGATCGCCGTGGTGGGCCGGCCCAACGTGGGCAAGTCCACTCTCATCAACCGGCTGCTGGGGGAAGAACGCCTGGTGGCCTTCGACAAGCCGGGCACCACCAGGGACAGTATCCGCGTGCCCTTCGAGCACCAAGGGCGAAGTTATACCCTCATCGACACCGCCGGGGTGCGCCGCCGGGCGCGCATCAACGAAGCCATAGAGAAGTTCAGCATCATCAAGACCCTGCAGGCCATGGAAGCCGCCAACGTGGTGTTGCTGGTGCTGGACGCCCACCAGGGCATATCCGAGCAGGATGCCACCCTGGCTGGCCACGTGGTGGACAGCGGCCGCGCCCTGGTGGTGGTGATAAACAAGTGGGACGGCCTGCAGAGTGATGAGCGGGAGCGCATCAAGTCCGAGCTGGAGCGCAAGCTTCCTTTTCTGTCCTTTGCCGAGGTGATGTTCATCTCCGCCCTGCACGGCACCGGGGTAGGGCATTTGATGAAAGCAGTGGATGCCGCCTATTCGGCTGCGGTTTCCGATCTCAAGACGTCGGATCTCACCAATATCCTCGAACAGGCGGTGATGGAGCATCAGCCTCCCCTTGCCCGGGGGCGGCGCATCAAGCTGCGCTATGCGCACCAGGGCGGCAAGAATCCACCCATCATCGTCATCCATGGCAACCAGACCGACGCCGTGCCCGCCAGCTACCAGCGCTACCTGGTAAACCGCTTCCGCAAGGCCTTCAAACTATGGGGCACCCCGGTGCGCATTGAGTTCCGCACTGGTGACAATCCCTTCAAGGGGCGGCGCAACAAGCTCACCCCCCGTCAGCAGCACAAGCGGCGGCGGCTGATGAAACACGTCAAGCGGAAATAACATGCCCAACGGAAGCAACATCCGTATTGGTCATGGCTACGACGCCCACCGTTTCGGCCACGGTGATCATGTGGTTCTCGGCGGCGTGAGCATTCCCCATGACCAGGGACTGATCGCCCATTCCGACGGTGACGTGCTCATCCATGCCCTGTGTGACGCCCTGCTGGGCGCGGCGGGACTCGGAGACATCGGGCGTCATTTTCCCGATACGGAGGCGGCCTGGAAGGATGTGGACAGCCGCGTCCTGCTGCGCAAGGTGGTCAGTTCCTTGGGGGAGGCCGGGCTGACGGTGGGCAACGTGGACGCCACGGTGATCGCCCAGCGGCCTCGTCTGGGTGAGCATATCGCCCTGATGCGGGAACGGCTGGCCGACGATCTGGAAGTGGCTGTCACGCGGGTTAACGTGAAGGCCACGACCACGGAAAAGATGGGCTTTACCGGGCGGGGTGAGGGCATTGCCGCTCACGCCGTGGTGCTGCTGCATGAGTGACCCGGTGGCGGTGCTGCCCCGGGCCTGGGGCGGCCCTGCGGGCAACGGTAGCCTCAGGGCCACACCCGAGGATTTCCAGGTGATCGAGGATCTTGGCCTGGAGCCCTCCGGCACCGGCGAGCATGTACTGCTGAAGGTCCGCAAGCGTAATCTCAATACCCAGGAAGTGGCCGGGCATATCGCCCGCCTGGCCGGCGTGCGCCAGCGGGATGTGAGTTACGCGGGCCTCAAGGACCGGGTGGCTGTCACTACCCAGACCTTCTCCATACATCTCCCCGGCAAGGCGGAACCCGACTGGCGCGCCCTGGAGGGAGACAACCTGCGGGTTCTGGATGCCCGGCGCCATCACCGCAAGTTGCGCCGGGGCACGCTGAGGGGCAATCATTTCCTGTTGCGCATACATGACTTTCAGGGTGATGCGGTGCTGCTGCGGCAGCGTCTGGAACAGATCGGCGCCGGGGGTGTTCCCAACTATTTCGGCAGCCAGCGTTTCGGCCGCGAAGGAAGTAACCTGCAACGGGCCCAGGCCCTCTTTGCCGGCGAGCTGAAGAAAGCGCGCCGGGACAAACGCGGCATCTGGTTGTCCGCCGCCCGCTCCTGGCTGTTCAACCTGGTGTTGGCGGAACGGGTGCGCCGGGGCAGCTGGAACCGGTCGCTGGAAGGCGATGTGATGCAGCGGGCCGGCGGCGCCCAGTTCCGTGCCGAGGCGGACGAGGAACTGGTGGAACGCCTGCATCGTCAGGAAGTGTTCGTGACCGGGCCACTGTGCGGCGCCCCTTCCCGGGCCTTGAAACCCGAGGGCGCCGCCCTGGACCTGGAAGTCTCGGTACTGTCCCCGCATTCGTCCTGGCTCCGGGGGCTGGAACGTTTTGGCCTGAAAGCCGACCGGCGGGCTCTGGGCGCGCCGGTGGGGGAACTGGAATGGAACCTGGAAGCGTCCACTCTGGAAATGGCGTTTTTCCTCCCTCGCGGGAGTTATGCCACTGTGGTCATGCGGGAACTGCTGGGCTGAAGCTGAACTAAGTAACTCTTTCCCCCCGCTCGCGGGGGAGGGGGCCTAACCTCAGGGGTCGGAGTCAAATCAGGGCGATGCCATGATGATTCAAGGACTTGGGGTGATTTGACTCCGACCCCTAAGGTTGTCAGATTCAGAAAAACAGGTTCCTGAATTCTGTTTCATCCATGGAAACGATGACGTCTTCCAGTGAATCCAGCAGGTCCATGATCTTCAGGGATTCCCCGTTCAGCACGGAAATCAGACGTTTTGCCTCATCGAGTTCCGCGGGAGTGGGTTCCGCCTTTTTTCCCAGCAGCCGGCCGAACAGCCCGACCTTGCGTTCACGAAAGAGGAGGTTGAATATCTGCAGATAAGTGGCGTGGAGCGCCGTATGGGGCGCTTCGATGGCCCGAAAGACAGGCTGCTTGCGCAACGCCTGACCCTCGCCATAGTACCAGCTTCCAAACCCGCATTCAGTTTCATTGAGAGGGAGTTGGTCGTTTTTTACGGGTACGCCCTGGGCAAGGGTCTGGGCGTTGCTTACCCAACGCCGGTGCGCCTTTTTTGCATCCCGGAGTTTCTTGATGATTTCGTTCTTCTTATCCAGCATTGGTTTCCTCTGTTGATGAAACTTGACTTGTTGTTGACGTTTCCGCTGTTCTGGTTGGGATAGGGAGCTTCTTCTCTTGCCCCGGTTTTCTACAGCTTTCAAGGGTGATACACCCTTGTGTGTCGGTAACAGGCGCCTGCCGTAACCTCCTCTTGGAGGTGGAAAAGCGTTTGTGTCCGCGGCCAGCGGGGTAGCCGGCATATCCGTTTTGGCTTCGCCAAGGGGAAGATTCTATTCGCTGGCACTGGTTTTTGTGAAGTTGTCAGGAGGGGTAAAAAACAGGGTTATTTCAACCCCAGAAGCGGCAAGCCGGTCTTCCACTTTCAATGGCCGGCCATCATGGAAAGGCGTGGCACAGTCTTGTGTCGTATATAGGGTGTCGGAAAACGGTATTTTTCAGGGGCCTGTTAATGAGGGGCGTTGAATCGGAGGTATCAAAATCAGCCCCATTTGCGGGAAAGCAGGACATAGACGGCTCCGGTGCCTCCATCCCAGCGTGGCGCGGAACAGAAAGCCAGCACTTCCTTTTTTTGTGGCAGCCATTGATTGATGCGTTGTTTCAGCACGGGCTGATGCGAAGAACCCCGACCCTTGCCGTGGATGATGCGCACACAACGCCGCCTGGCGCTGATGCTCTGGTTCAGAAACTGTCCCAGGGCCTGGCGCGCATCGTGGACGCGCATGCCATGCAAGTCCAAGGTGGCCTCCGGCTCCAGCACGCCACGCCGCAGGTCCGACCACAGGCGATGTTGAATGCCCGGGCGGCGAAATTCCAGGAAATCCGGAGTGTCTTCCTGGGTGTCTGCGAACTCCTCCCCCGGCGCTTCTTCCCCGCGTGGCTCCAGGGGAACCGGGCGCCTGCGCTGCTTCCAGGGTGAAGCCCGGTTGTGTTCCAGGGGTTTTACACCCTGCATGGCCTCGCGGAAAACACTGAACTCATCGTCGGATTCTTTGTCTCTGGAATTCATGCAGGAATTATACCCGACCTGTATCGGGCTGCCCGGGCGGCGCGTTCTTGGAGGGGTATTCATTGTGTGGCCCAGGCCCGTTTCGGTTAAAATTGCGCGATGCGAATACTGTTGAGCAATGACGACGGCTACCAGGCGCCGGGGCTGAAGGCGCTGGCGGCGGTTTTGGAGACGGTGGCGGAAGTGGTGGTAGTGGCACCGGACCGGGATCGTAGTGGCGCCAGCAATTCGCTGACCCTGGAAATGCCCATTCGCGCTCACAGCATGGATGACGGCTTCATCCGGGTGGAAGGCACCCCCACGGACTGCGTGCACCTTGCCATCACCGGCCTGCTGGACGAGGAACCGGACATGGTCGTGGCTGGCATCAATGCTGGCGCCAATATGGGAGATGACGTGATTTATTCCGGGACAGTGGCGGCTGCCACCGAAGGGCGTTTTCTCGGCTATCCCGCCATGGCCGTGTCCATGGCCTCTCATTCGCCCCGGCATTTCGAAACCGGCGCGCAGGTGGCGCTGCAGCTTATCCAGCGCCTGCAGCGCAAGCCGCTGGCGGCTGAATCCATCCTCAACGTGAATGTGCCGGATCTGCCCATGGAAGAGATCCAGGGCTTTCGCATTACCCGCCTCGGCCATCGTCACAAGGCGGAACCCGTGGTTCGGGAACTGGATCCCCGAGGGCGTCCGATTTACTGGGTTGGACCCGCCGGGCCGGAGCAGGACGCCGGGCCGGGCACGGATTTTCATGCCCTGCGCCATGGCTATGTGTCCATTACTCCCCTGCAGGTGGATCTGACCCGTCACCAGGCCATCGATCCCTTGCAGCGCTGGCTGGAGAACTGATGTCGTGATCGCGCATTCCCAGAACGGGCAGGGCATGACCTCGGAGCGCACCCGCGAGCGTCTGGTACGGCAGCTGCGGGACGAGGGCATACGCGACGAGCGAGTATTGCAGGTAATGTCCCAGGTTCCCAGGCATATTTTCGTGGACGAGGCCCTGGCCAGCCGGGCCTATGAGAATACGGCGCTGCCCATCGGCCGCTCCCAGACGATTTCCCAACCCTACATCGTGGCTCGCATGACCGAAGCCCTGCTGGAGGGCGAAAACCTGGACAAGGTTCTGGAAGTGGGCACCGGTTCCGGGTACCAGACGGCTGTGCTGGCGCCCCTGGTTCGCCGTATATACACGGTGGAGCGCATCGCCACCCTGTTGGAACAGGCCAAGCAGCGGTTTCGCCTGCTCAAGTTGCGAAACATCCATCCCAAGCATTCCGATGGCGGACTGGGACTGCCGGAATTTTCTCCTTTCGACGGCATCATCGTCACTGCCGCGCCCGAAGGCATTCCACGCACCCTGGTGGAACAGCTGCGGCCCGGTGGGCGTATGATTCTTCCCATTGGCCAGGGGGATGTTCAGGCGCTGGTGAAGGTCACCCGTACGGCAAGAGGCTACGATACAGAAATGCTGGAGCCGGTGAGATTCGTGCCCCTGCTCGGGGGGACGGAAACTTGAAGTTCTTTTCCTCCCTGTATGCTCGCGCCATGCAGTGGGCGAGGCATCCCCGGGCGCCATGGTACCTGGGTGGCTTGAGTTTTGCCGAGTCCTCTTTCTTTCCTGTTCCGCCGGATGTGATGCTCGCTCCCATGAGCCTGGCTCGTCCTGACCGGGCCTGGTGGTTTGCCCTGATTACCACACTGGCCTCCGTGGTTGGCGGCATCGCAGGCTATTTCATCGGTTTGTGGGCTTTCGACTTCATCGAGCCCCTGTTGCATGACCTCGGTTATTATGAAAAATACCTGCAGGTGCGCAGCTGGTTCGATGATTGGGGTTTCTGGGCCATATTCATTGCAGGTTTTTCCCCTATCCCCTACAAGATATTCACCATCACGGCTGGGGTTATATCCATGAGTTTTTTCCCGTTTGTCATTGCATCGCTGATTGGCCGGGGAGGACGTTTTTCGCTGGTGGCCGCGCTCATGGCCTGGGGAGGAAAACCCATGGAAGAAAAGCTGCACAAGTACATGGACCTCATAGGGTGGTCAGTTGTCGTGGTCGTCATTGTGGCAGTGATAGTGGTGAAGATTGGATGAAAGGAACAAACAGTATTTCCGCAGGCATCCGGGGGGCAGATTGATTATTGTTGTTCACACAAATGTGCAGACAAGGCTGTTTCTTGCTCTCCTGATGCTACTGATAGTGCCGGGGATGATGAGCGGCTGTGCCACGCACAAGGTGCCGGAAAAGAAGACGCCGCACTCTGTCACTCCTCGTGCCAAGCCAGCTGTCAAGAACCCCGGCGGCTACTATCGCGTGCGCAAAGGAGACAGTCTCTATTCCATTGCCTGGCGGGCGGGTTTGGACTATCGCACCCTGGCGCGTTGGAATGGCCTGAAAAGCCCCTATACCATCTATCCCGGTCAACGGATACGGCTGTCGCCGCCCAAAGTCAGCAAGACGTCGCCAGCGGCCAAAGGAACCAACGCCAAAAAGCCAGCTTCTCCAGACAGGTCCGTGGCCAACAGGCCAGGAAGGTCCAGGCCGGCGCCCCCGACAAAGAACTCGTCCGGAAAAAAGCCCGGAAAGGCGGTGGCCAAGGGTTCCCTGCACTGGCAGTGGCCGGTGCGTGGCCGGCTCCTGTCCAGATTTGCTTCAAACGATGCTGCCAAGGGAGGAATCAAGATTGCCGGAAGGAAAGGGCAGAAGATCGTCGCCGCCGAGGCAGGGCAGGTTGTTTATGTTGGTAGTGGACTCATTGGTTACGGAAAGCTTATCATCATCAAACACAACAACAAGTATCTGAGTGCTTACGGACACAACAGCCGTTTGCGGGTGAAGGAAGGGGAAAGGGTTTCCCGCGGACAACATATTTCCGATATGGGCGTGACCAATCAGGGTGTGCCATTGCTGTATTTCGAGATACGACGGTATGGGAAACCGGTGGATCCCCTGAAATATCTACCACGCTGAGATCCTTCCAGCCCCCTGATTCCCGTGAGCACCACCGGAGGAGGAGATGGCAGATTCGCAGCCGGGCCCCGGCCCGCGGCGGTTTGGCCAACAATGGGGAAGTGCATGGCAAGAAACGAGAGTAGTGGTGGAAAAGCCGGAGAGCCGCCGCGGGAACCGGTCGATAGCAATGAGAACATGGATGCCACCCGCCTGTACCTGCGGGAAATCGGTGCCGCCAAGCTGCTTACCGCGGAAGAGGAAGTGGAGCTTGCCCGGGCCATCGCCAAGGGAGATGATGCCGCCCGCAAGCGCATGATAGAGAGCAATCTTCGCCTGGTGGTGAAGATAGCCCGGCGCTATCTGAACAGGGGGCTCCCCCTGCTCGATCTTATCGAAGAAGGAAACCTGGGTCTGATTCGCGCCGTGGAGAAATTCGACCCGGAACGTGGTTTCCGTTTTTCGACCTATGCCACCTGGTGGATACGCCAGACCATAGAACGGGCCATCATGAACCAGACCCGTACCATTCGCTTGCCGATTCACGTGGTGAAGGAGATCAATACCTACCTCAGGGCGGCACGCCGTCTTTCCCAGGAGCTGGACCATGATCCCAGCGCCGATGAAATCGCGGTTCTTCTGGACAAGCCCTTGCAGGATGTCGAGCGCATGCTGGGGTTCAATGAACGCATCGCGTCTGTTGATGTGCCACACGGGCGGGACAGCGACAAGCCGCTGGTGGATGCCATAGCCGACGCCTCCGTGGAGGAACCTACGGAGCACCTGCTTGCCGAAGACATACATGCGCACCTGGAACGCTGGCTGGACAAGCTCAACCCCAACCAGCGGGAAGTGGTCATGCGCCGGTTTGGCCTGCAGGGATATGACAATTCCACCCTGGAGCAAGTGGCCAGGGAACTGGGGGTTACCCGGGAAAGAGTGCGCCAGATACAGATCGATGCCCTGAGACGGCTGCGGGTGATTCTGGAGCAGCAGGGTTTCGATGCGGAAACCCTGTTTGATTGAATTCCTGTTTCCGCGCCATGAGCGTAGGTGGAGGTCCTTTCCCTGTGGAATGCAGGGATTGAGTTCAGGTATCCTTGGCTGATTACCGATTATTGCGAGATGTTCCAATGAATGAAGAAAGCCGCAAGGAAAGAGATATCCTGATGGTCATGCGCAAGGTGCTTGCCAGCGTCATCAAGGATACGACTCCCGAATTCAAGACCATGAAGCACCCGTTGTCTGCCAATACCATAGAGGATATCCGGCAGTGCCTGCGATTGATTTCTGCCCGGGAGATGGAGCTGGCGGATGCGGCGGGGGAAGCCCGCCAGCGTCCTTATTTCAAGGATGAGAAGCAGGAAGCGGAGATTATTCCCATCTCCCAGATTGGTGGGTTGAACAAGAACGAGCCGGAAGACTGACGGCTTCTTCTATGCCCTTATCATGAAAAAGCCCGGCTTCAGGCCGGGCTTTTCTGTTTCGAGCAGGGGGTCATTTTGCCTGTGGTGCGGGCTTTGCCTCCTGTGCCGGAGAGGCAGCGGTCTTTTCCGCGCCAGCAACTTCCACGGTTGCCTGGTTGCGCATTTCGGTAACCAGTTTTGCAAGCTGCTGTTGTTGCAGCTGGGCGCGAAACTGCTCCTTTACCTGATCCAGGGGGGGAGGCTGCTGGGCACGAACATCTTCCACAAGGATGACATGCCAGCCGAACTGTGACTTTACTGGCGTCTTGCTGAATTCGCCTTTTTTCAGGCTGCTCATGGCATCACCAAAGGGTTTGACCACCTGGTTGCGGCCTACCCAGCCCAGCTCGCCACCGGCATCCTTGCTGCTGTCCAGGGAGTGTTCCTTTGCCAGTTTGTCGAATGCTTCGCCCTTTTCCAGAGAGGCAATGATGTCCTTTGCTTCCTGTTCCTCCTTGACCAGGATGTGACTGACCTTGTATTCCTGCAAGGCTTCCTTGGTGAACTTCTTGTCATAGGCCGCCTTGATTTCCTCGTCAGTGACAGGATGCTTGGCGAAATAGTCGTTGACTTTGGCTTCGGCCAGTACCTGGATCTTGGCCATTTTCAGTGCGGCGATGACCTGGGGCAGCTTGTCCACGCCGTCCTTCTCGGCTGCCTGGGCCAGCAGCGTGGTGTTCACCAGCTGGTTGAGAAGCTGCACCTGCGCCTGCTGGCTGTCCAGCTTGTTCTGGCCGCCCTGCAGGGCGTTGAAGGCCAGTACTTCAAGATCGGTGATGGCGTCTCCATTGATGGTTACGATGGTCTGTGGAACCGGGGGGCTGGGTTCCTGCGCGGCCTTTTCTCCTGCGAAGGCCATGGCTGGCAGCATGGTGGTAATGGCCAGGGCGGCCGCGTGGGTCTTGAATCTGCTAATCATGGATATTTTCATTCGGGCAATACTTTCCTGAAAGGTTTGACGGAAACGTGCTTGTAGACGCCGGAAGACACGTAGGGATCGGTTGCGGCCCAGTCCTCGGCGTCCTTGAGGCTGGGAAATTCGGCGATGATGACACTGCCGGTAAAGCCGGCGGGGCCGGGGTCCTCGGCATCGATGGCAGGGTTCGGTCCGGCCAGGACCAGCCGCCCTTCGGCCTGCAGGGCCTTGAGCCGCTCCACATGTGCCGGTCGCGCGGCCATGCGGGCTTCAAGGCTGTCTTCGCGGTCTGTGCCGATTATGCAATACAACATTCAGTTCTTCTCCTCTTCCACGGGTTGCATGTAACGCGCCAGGTAAAGGCCCTGCAGGACCATGAATACCAGGGTGAGGCCCAGCATGCCGAACAGCTTGAAATTCACCCAGGTGTCTTCGGGATAGTTGTATGCGACATAGAGATTGGCGCTTCCCGCGGCAATGAAGAACAGTACCCAGGCCAGGTTGAGCTGCTTCCATACCGCCCGGGGCAGGCTGATAGCCTGATCCATCATGCGCTGCAGCAGGCTGCGTTCCATGAACAGTCCGGAACCGAGAAATGCCGCGGCAAACAGCCAGTTCACTACCGTGGGTTTCCATTTGAAGAACACGGGGTCGTGCAGCAAAAGGGTGGCGCCGCCAAATACCAGTACCAGCGCCAGGGTGACCCACTGCATGGTTTCCACCCTGCCGTGAACGCGGTGGCTCCATGCCATGTGCAGCAGGGAAGCAGCGATGAACAGGCCCGTAGCGACATACATGCCCCACAGCTTGTAGGCCACGAAGAACACGATGACCGGGAAAAAATCGGCGAGCAGTTTCATGTTTTGATTGTTGTCATGGGTTCCGGAAGCTCCAGAATAGACCGGTATGGTAGCAAAAAGTTGCCGTTCCGGCAGAAAATGCGGGGGGAACCCTGCCGGGATGGGGCTGCCGGGACGGGGTCGGAGTCAAATGAGTACGATGTTTGACAGGAATCAGGAACCTCCGGCTCCTGTTCCCTGTAACCGCCTGTGTCTGATTTGACTCCGACCCCTTTGCAAATCCGCACCTGAACGCCGATCCCGGCACGATCATCGCGTTCCCGGGTGAAACATTCGGGCTAGGATACAATAGGCGTTTTCTCCACCTGGGGACAACTTTGTCAGAAATACAGATTATCCGGGTTCAGGACTTTCATGCCCTGGCGCGAAGGGCGCGTCGGGAGCGGCGCGTCGTCATGTTGCTCGTTTCCCAGGCGGATTGTCCGTACTGCCACTTGGTTAAGGAGGAAGTCATTCGGCCCATGATTCTGGGAGGTGATTTCCGGGATGAAATCCTGATTCGTGAGATGTTCATGGATGAGGGAGAGAGGATTGTGGATTTTCAGGGAAAAACCGTGGATGCGGCAGATTTTGCTCACGGCTATGGCGTTTTTGTCACACCTACGCTGCTGTTTCTCGGGCCGGACGGCCGGGAGCTTTCCAAGCAGATGACCGGCGTGAATACCATCGAGATGTATTACTATTATGTGGCCCAGTCAATTCGCACGGCTCTGAACCGCTTGTCCGGAAAGCCGTCATGAAATTTGGCCTGTATGTCATTGGCGATGAAATTCTCAGTGGCCGCCGGCGTGACACCCATGTGGAGGGTTTCCGCCGCATGTTGCAGGGCAGGGGACACTCCCTGCGCTGGGTACAGATCCTGCCGGACGACCCGGAAATTCTCGTGCGCCAGTTCCGGCAGAGCATGGATGCGGGGGAGCCGGCCTTTTCCTGCGGGGGAATCGGTGCCACGCCAGACGACCATACCCGCGAATGTGCGGCAAGAGCGGCAGGCCTTCCCCTGGTGCGGCATGCTGAGGCGGCCGAGCTGATTGAGAGGCGGTTTTCCGATAGCGCCTGGCCGCATCGTATCCGCATGGCGGACCTGCCCGAGGGAAGTATCCTGGTGCCCAATCCGGTAAACAATGTGCCGGGTTTTTCCATTCGTGAACATTATTTCCTGCCCGGCTTTCCCGACATGGCCCATCCCATGGGAGCATGGGTGCTGGACAGCTACTATCCTGCAGAGGAAAGCCCGGAGCAGGAGCTTTCCTTGCGGACCTACGGAGTGTCGGAAAACGAACTCATGCCGCTTTTGCAGCAGCTGACCCGGAAATGGCCCGGGCTGAAGCTGTTCAGTCTGCCCCGCATGGGAAAGGAGTCTTTCGTCGAGCTTGGTTTTCGGGGCGGGGAAGAAGTGCCGGCGGCTTTTCAGGAACTGCGGCAGGCACTGCGCGAACAGGGGATTCGCACGGACCAGCCGACCGGGTAGCCCGAATGTTTCACCCGGGAACGCGATGATCGTACCGGGATCGGCGTTCAGGTGCGGATTTGTAATGGGGTCGGAGTCAAATTCCACCCAAACTGTTCCATGAAACGGGATCAAACTGTTCCATGGCCATGGGATCTTCCCAACATCCTCCCCTTTTGACTCCGACCCCGCCCATCCGGACCAGTCGAGCGGATAGTCATCGGTTATTCGTCTTCATTTTTCCAGGACGGCGGCTGGCGCTTGCGTCCCGCCTGGGCCAGCTTGTCCAGGTATTGCGTCCAGTAGATGGCCTGCTTTCGTCCCAGGTCGTATAGATAGGCCCAGTCGTAGAGCCCTGAGTCATGTCCGTCATCGAAGAATATCTTGATGGCGTACTGGCCCACGGGTTTGATGTCGGTGATGTTCACGTCCTGCTTGTCCAGCTGCAGCTTGGCTCCCTGGCCCCAGTGGCCTCTCACTTCGGCGGAAGGGGAGTACACACGAAGAAGTTCCGCCGGGTAGGTGAAACAGCTGCCGTCGTCGAAGCTGATTTCCAGGCTGTGTGATTTGGTGTGCGCCGTGATGTTCACGGGCTTTGGTGTATCGCTCATGTCCAGCCTCCAAGATAACGCCTGGCCAGATCCGCCAGTGCGCGCATGTGGGCCTCGGAATCGTTGAGGCAGGGAATGTATTCGTATTTTTCCCCCCCTGCCTGGAGAAAAACTTCCTGGTTCTCCATGGCGATTTCCTCCAGGGTTTCCAGGCAGTCGGCGGAAAAGCCGGGACAGATGACCTGCACATGCCTGCATCCTTCTTTGGCCAGTTGGCGCAGGCTGTCCGATGTGGCTGGCGTCAGCCAGGCTTCCCGGCCCATGCGGGATTGGTAGGAATGAGCCCACTGGTCATCGTTCAGTCCGAGTGCTTCTGCCAGGGCCGTGCTGGTCGCCTCGCACTGCTGGGGATAGGGATCGCCGGCATCGGCGTAACGCTGGGGCAGGCCGTGGTAGGACAGCAGCAGCTTGTCCGGCTTGTCGTGCTGCGCCTGAAAATCTTTCACGCTGGCGGCCAGGGCCTGGATGTAACCGGGGTCGTCATAGTACTGGTTGAGCAGGCGCAGTTCCGGTATCACGCGCTGGCGCTTCAGCTCGTCCACCACGGCGTCGAAAGCCGAGGCGGTGGTGGTGGCGGAGTACTGGGGATAGAGGGGGAAGACCAGCACCCGGAGGCAGCCGGCGTCCAGCAGTTCCCTGAGGCCGCTGGCGATGGAGGGGGTGCCGTAGCGCATGGCTGGCACCACCTTGATGTCGTCGCCCAAGAGACGCTGCAGGGCATCGGCCTGGGTCAGGGTGTGAATCAGCAGGGGCGAGCCCTTTTCATCCCAGATTTTCGCGTAGGCTTTTGCAGAGCGCCTGGGGCGCAGGTTGAGAATCACCCCGTTGAGAATGGGCCACCAGAGAAGCCGGGGCATTTCCACCACCCGCGGGTCGGAGAGAAATTCCCTGAGGTAGCGTTTCACGTCCCGGGGAGACGGAGAATCCGGTGTGCCCAGGTTGATGAGCAGTATGCCTGCCTTGCATTCGGTGGTTGTTGAGGTCATGGGGTCAATAATCTCATGAGTAGCTCAGAAAATAACCGGCGGCATCCAGGTATTTTGCCTCACGCTCCAGCTCTGCCTTGGTGAGTGGATGCTGCTCCAGCCAGCCCCGGGGGAAGGAAAGCAGAATGTTGCTGTCCTCCGCCATGATGCCCGGTTCCGGTTTCCGGTCCGGGCTGCGACCGCGGTGCAGCAGCACCGCCAGGCGCAGCAGAATGGCCAGCCGCCGGCAGGGCTCCCGGACATCCTTGCCCAGCTCGCTGAACGACTGGTGGCGGAACTTGCGCCTGTGATTTCTTACCAGCAGGGCCAGCAGGGTCTGGGACTGGCGGGAGAAACCGGAAAGGTCGGCGTTGGCCAGGATGTAGGCGCCGTGCTTGTGGTAGCCGTCATGGGAAATGGCCATGCCGATCTCATGCAGAAGCGCGCTCCATTCCAGAAGCAGGCGCATTTCATCGTCGTCCAGCTTCCAGCTCTTGTTTACCTGTTCGAGCAGCTGCCGGGCGGTATCGGCCACCCGCTGTCCCTGGTCGGCGTCCAGGCTGTAGCGTTGCACCAGGGTGTCCACGGTGCGTTTTCTCACGTCATGATGCTGGATGCTGCCCAGCAGCTCGTACAAAAGGCCTTCCCGCAAGGCCAGGTCGGACACCCGCATCTGTTCGATATCCAGGGCCTTGAACACGGCGCTGAGTACCGCCACGCCGCCGGCAAACACGGGGCGTCGGTTGTCGCTCAGGCCTTCCAGCTTCAGCTTGTCTGAATGTCCGGCCTCGATCATGGCCTTGCGCAGTTTTTTCAGGGATTTCCTGGAAATGCCCTTGTCCGACCAGCCCTGGGCCTGTACCACGTCGCGAATGGAGCGGATGGTGCCCGAGCTGCCCACCGCCAGCTCCCAGTGCTTGCTGTCGTAAATGGTTTGTACCGGCCTCGTTTCCAGGCGCCCGGCGATAATGGCGGCGTCCATCATCCGGGCGGTGATTTTCCCGTCGGGAAAGAAGCGCTGGCTGAAGCTCACGCAGCCCATGAACAGGCTTTCACGATTCAGGGTTTCCATGCCCGAGCCGATGATGAGTTCCGTGCTGCCCCCCCCAATATCCACCACCAGCCGTTTCTCTTCATCGCCAGCCAGCCCGTGGGCCACGCCCAGATAGACCAGACGGGCCTCTTCATGTCCGGCGACGATTTCTATGGGATGCTGCAGGGCCTGTTCCGCCTGGCGCAGAAACTCGCCGCCGTCGCGCAGCAGGCGCAGGGTATTGGTACCCACGGCGCGCACCGCGTTGCGGGGCAGGTCGCGCAGGCGCTGGCCGAAACGTGACAGGCATTCCAGGGCGCGTTCGTGCGCCTCGGGGGTCAGGCGTTTCTTGTTGTCCAGGCCGGCCCCCAAGCGTACCATTTCCTTGAGGCGGTCGATCACTTGCAGCTGCCCGTTTTCTATCTGAGCAACGATGAGATGGAAGCTGTTGGAACCGAGGTCGACGGCGGCAATGATACGGGGCAGGGCGTGCTGTGAATCTGGCATTGGACCGGAGCGGGATCATGGGTGGCCTGTGACAGTTGTTAGTTTACCAAGAGAAGGGCGGCGACGATGAAATTCTGCAGTGCATGCGGCAGTACGGTCACCACGGAGGTGCCGGACGGTGACAACCGTCCGCGCCATGTTTGTACGGTCTGCGGCACTATTCACTATCAGAATCCAAAAATAGTCACCGGTTGCATCCCTGTGTGGGAAGACCAGATACTGCTTTGCCGTCGCGCCATCGAGCCGCGAAGAGGACTGTGGACCCTGCCCGCGGGTTTCATGGAGAATGAGGAAAGCGCCCAGGAAGGGGCCGCCAGGGAAACCCTGGAAGAAGCCAACGCGCGGGTGAAGGTGGAGCAGCTGTATACGACATTCAACTTGCCGCTCATCAGTCAGGTGTACCTGCTGTTTCGCGGGGAGCTGGAGGACCTGGAGTTTTCTCCCGGCCATGAGAGCCTGGAAGTGGCACTGTTCAAGGAAGGTGATATTCCCTGGGATGAACTGGCTTTTCCCGTGGTTCGGGAAACCCTGAAACTGTTTTTCCGGGACAGACAATCCGGCCGCTTTGTCCACAGGGTGGGTGACATCTACTGGAAGTCGCGCCGTGCCGGTGAATACCGGGTCAGCATGCTGACGGGCGATGATGCCTGAAGCTGCCTGCGGGAGAGGCTCCTGCTATGTCCGTCAGATGCGCTTGACGTAGCTCTGGATATGCTGGCTCAGGTCGATACCGAAGGAACCGGCCCGGTGAGATGTCCGGATGGCATAGGCCCGGCCCAGGCTGTCCACGGGGTTCGCGGTGAGATTGATGATTACCGGATCCTGCACCTGCTTGTCGTGGTCCAGCAGCAGCTTGATTTTCGGGCGCAGGCGATGGCTGGGGTTGTTGTCCACCACGATGCCGACTTCACCGTTGGTCATTTCCACGATGGTGCCCAGAGGATAGGTGCCGATGGTCTGGATGAACTTTACTACTAATGACTCATCGAATGCGATACCAGCGTTCTTGTGCAGTATGCCCAGGGCGGTTTCGGCGGTTTCCCCCTGTCGGTAGACGCGATCTCCGGTAATGGCATCGAAAACGTCGGCGATAGTCACGATGCGGGTATAAAAGGGAATTTCGTTTCCGCCGACGCCGCGGGGATAACCCTGGCCGTTGAGTCGCTCGTGGTGTCCGAAGGCCGTGTCGATGACCGTGTCCATGACCTCCCGCGTGTCCAGCAGTATCTCCCTGCCGTCCGCTGGATGACGTTTCATGATTTCCATTTCTTCGCGGTTAAGCCTGCCTGGCTTGGTGAGAATTTCCTTGGGTGTGAGCATTTTGCCCATGTCGTGAAGCAGGCCGCAAAGCCCCACCACGTTGAGTTCCTTGCGGTCCATGCCCAGATGTCGGCCGAAGGCGATGGATATGATGGCGACATTCAGACTGTGTTCCGAGGTGTACTCGTCCTTGTTACGCAGTCGTGTCAGCAGCAGGCTGGCATCCTGATTCATCATTACGTTGTCCACGCAGGCCGCCACCGCTTCTTTGGCAGCCGGCGTGTCTATGCTTTTTCCCAGGCGTATCTCCGCCATGATGGATTTCACCAACTGGGCGGTCTGAACCCGGTTCTCTATGGATGACTTGAGGGCCAGGGGAAAGCTGTCATCCGGTTTGGGGGAGGGCTGCTTTCTAAGCACGCGACTGAATTTCCCAATGAGCCCCTGCCGCATTTTCGGCTTTGCCGGGGTATCGACAGCCACGGTGCTGTAGCTTGGCTTGAAGTCGCCTTTGGAGGCGGGCGCCGTGGCACTGATATCAGTGTGTTTTCCCGGCTTGACGTGTACAGATTTTCTTACGTCGATGTATACCCAGTCGCAGTGTTCCCGGACCCTCATTACGTCTTTTTCATTGTTGAGCATGAAACCCTGGAATACGAAAGGAGACTCGGACCAGGGACGGTCCAGTTCGCAGACAAACATCCCTTTCTGCAGTTTGTCTGCCTCAATCTGGACCTTTTCAATCTGTTCGAAGGTCAGTGGGTCGGGAATCTCTGTCGCCATCAGTACAATGCAATACCAGCCGGGCAGCCCGGAAAACCGGGATAATAATGAAATGTTCTCAAGCTGTTAGCATAGCATCATTTCGGGCGGGGGAAGGGAGGTGATGCCAGGGAAATGGCGCTCCGGACAGGTATTTTCAGCTGCCGGTTGGCATCCCGGCAAACGCCCATTTTTCGTGCTGGTTGCAATCTTCTCCAGTGTCCCCATGTGGTTGAACTATATTCAATGTTTATCCTCTAACCAGCCAAAACAACTGGAGAAAAACATGACGGCAACACCCAGCAAAGAGCAGCAGTCATTCATGAAGCTGCAGGAATACATGGATTCCTGCATCCTTGGCCAGGAAACCCTGGTCAACCGCCTGCTCGTAGCCCTGCTGGCGGACGGGCATCTGCTGGTGGAGGGCGCGCCGGGCCTGGCCAAGACCAAGGCCATAAAGACCCTCAGTGAAGGGGTGGAGGGCAGTTTTCACCGCATCCAGTTCACACCTGACCTGTTGCCGGCTGACCTGACGGGCACGGACATCTACCGTCCACAGGACGGGAGTTTCGTGTTCCAGCAGGGCCCTTTGTTCAATAACCTGGTGCTGGCCGATGAGATCAACCGCGCGCCGGCCAAGGTGCAGTCGGCGCTGCTGGAGGCCATGGCCGAACGGCAGATTACCGTGGGCAAGGCGTCCTATCCCCTGCCGCCGCTGTTCCTGGTCATGGCTACCCAGAACCCCATCGAGCAGGAAGGCACTTATCCCCTGCCGGAAGCCCAGCTGGACCGTTTTCTGCTGCATGTATTCATCGACTATCCGGAACTGCGTTATGAGCAGCGCATTCTGGAACTGGCCCGGGCGGAGGCCCGTGGCGAGCTGGGTGAGGAACGTCAGGAGACGCCGGTTCTGCTGAGCCAGGACGACCTGTTCGAGGCCCGCCGCCAGGTGCTGGACATTCACATGGCGCCGGGCGTGGAGGAATACCTGCTGCAACTGGTGCTGGCCACCCGCAATCCTGCTGCTTACAGCGAGCAGCTGGCGGGCTGGATAGAATACGGCGCCAGTCCCCGGGCTTCCATCGGCCTGGACCGCAGCGCCCGGGCCCATGCCTGGCTGGCCGGGCGGGACTATGTCTCTCCCGAGGATGTTCAGACCATGGCCTACGATGTGCTGCGCCACCGGCTGATACTCAACTACGAGGCTGAAGCCGAAGGCGTCACGCCGGACCGTTTCATCTCCGAGTTGGTGGCTCTGGTTCCCGTGCCCTGATGGGAATGGCAAAACCCATGGATGTCTCTCCCGTCTCTGTCGGGCTGGGTGAACTGGTGGCCCTGAGTGACCAGGCACGCCAGCTGCAGCTGCGCCCCCGGGTGATTCGCGCCCGCCAGGGCGGCCAGTATATCTCGCGCATGCGCGGCCGGGGCATGGAATTCGACGAGTCCCGCCCGTACCAGCCGGGGGATGACGTGCGCAACATCGACTGGCGGGTCACCGCCCGTACCGGCAAAACCCATTCCAAGGTGTTCCGCGAGGAAAGGGAACGTCCGGTGCTGGTGAGCGTGGATGGCCGCCGCAGCATGTTCTTCGCCACCCGGGGACGTTTCAAGTGGGTACAGGCGACGCGCCTGGCCGCCCTGCTGGCCTGGACCGCCAGCCAGGCTGGCGACCGGGTGGGCGGGGAAATTCACTGGGAAGACGGTTTCCATGAGTTTCGTCCCCGTCGGGGAAGGAAATCCGTATTGCATCTGCTCAAGGCCCTGGTGACCCATGCTGATATGGGCCAGGCCGCGCCGGCATCCATGGAGAAGGTCTTCCGCCGCATGCGCCGCACCGCCCACCCGGGCAGCCTGGTGGTGTTCATCAGCGACTTCCGGGGCTTCGATGAAGCCTCGGAGCGGCAGCTGGCGCGTATTGCCCGGCACAATGATGTGCTGTTGCTGCATATCCACGACTGGCTGGAGTCCAGGCTGCCCGCCGGCGGCCATTACCGTCTGGGTGATGGCGAACAGATCATCGAACTGGATACCCGCCGTCCAGAATTGCAGCAGCGCTATCACGGCAATTTTGAACAAAGGGTGGCGCATCTGCGCAGCCTGTGCCGCCGTCTGCATATGACCTGGCTGCAATGCGCCACGGATGACGACCCCCTGGACGTGCTGCGCAGCGTGTTCGGCAAACAGAAATGAATGATCCCCTGGCGCAACTGAAAGACATCCATCTGCCCCCGCCGGTGAGCTGGTGGCCCCCGGCGCCGGGCTGGTGGCTGCTGGCACTGCTGGTGCTGGGCGGCATGGTCTGGGTTGTCGTCTGGCTACGGCGCCGAACCGCCGCGCCGAACCTGAAGCGGGAAGCCCTAGCGGCCCTGGAACAGATCGAGACGGACTGGCGAAGCCACCAGGACGGCTCGCGCCTGGCCGCTGAACTTTCCGCCCTGCTGCGCCGGGTGGCCATCAGCCTCTATCCGGGGACGGATGTCGCCGGCATGACCGGGGCCGTCTGGCTGCGCTGGCTGGATGAAAAGCTGGGCGGACACGACTTCGAGAAAGGGCCCGGGCGTCTGTTGCTGGAGGCCGGTTATCGGCCCGGGGTGGATATCGACGATCCCGAAACGCTGATTGCCCTGACCAGGCGCTGGCTGGAAAAGGTCACCAGGGAGGCCGGTCATGCTTGAGTTCGCCTGGCCCTGGCTGTTCCTGCTGCTGCCCCTGCCCTTGCTGGTAAGGCTGCTGCCACCCGTGCCTCAGTCCCGGGCGGCCCTGAAAGTGCCCTTCCTGGAAGATTTCCGGGAACTGGTGTCCGGCGCCTCGACCTCTAGCAGCGGCGGGCGAGCCATGTTGTGGCTGGCGGCCCTTGCCTGGGTGTTGCTGGTGACCAGCGCGGCCCGTCCCCAGTGGCAGGGTGAGTCCCTGCCGCTGCCCCTGGAAGGACGGGATCTGATGTTGGCGGTGGACCTGTCCGGCTCCATGGCGGAGGAAGATTTCGTCATCGGCCGCCAGCGGGTGGACAGGCTCACGGCCACCAAGATCGTGGCCGGCAACTTCATCGAGAAACGCAAGGGTGATCGAGTCGGCCTGATCCTTTTTGGCGAGCAGGCCTATCTGCAGGCGCCTCTCACCTATGACCTGAAGACAGTGAAGACCCTGCTGGAGGAAGCCTTCATCAACATGGCCGGACAAAAGACCGCCATTGGCGATGCCATTGGCCTGGCCATCAAGCGCCTGCGGGACAAGAAAGGGGAGAAAGTGCTGATCCTCATGAGTGATGGCGAGAATACCGCGGGGCAGATGGACCCCCTGAAGGCCGCCGAGCTTGCCGCCCAGGAAGGGCTGAAGATCTATACCATCGGCATAGGCGCCGATCCCCAGGCGGATTTCTTCGGCATGGTCAGTGCGGGAAACGCCCTGGATGAGCGCACTCTCAAACGCATAGCCGAACTCACCGGTGGGCGGTATTTCCGCGCCCGGGACACGGCCCAGCTGGTAGCCATCTACGACGCCATCGATGCCATGGAGCCGGTGGAGAACGAGAAACGCTTTTACCGTCCCGTGGACGAACTGTTCTACTGGCCCGCGGGAACCGCACTGCTGCTGTCACTGGGGCTGCTGCTGTGGAGGCGGACATGAACTGGCAGGATTTTCATTTCATTCGTCCCTGGTGGCTGCTGGCCCTGCTGCCCGTGCTGCTGGGCCTGATGCGCCTGTGGCGGACGCGGGGGGCTGATTCCTCCTGGCGCAACGTGGTGTCGCCCGAGCTGTTGCCCCATTTGCTCATGGAAGGCGAGGGCAGGCTGGCGCGCTGGCCCCTGGTGGTGGCGGGCCTGGGCTTTACGCTGGCGGTGCTGGCCGTGGCCGGGCCGTCATGGGAGCGGCTGCCTCAGCCCGTGTACAGCAATACCTCCGCGCTGGTCATTGCCCTGGATCTGTCCAGTTCCATGAATGCCAGGGATCTGAAACCGTCCCGTTTGCAGCAGGCCCGTTTCAAGGTCGAGGATATTCTGCGCCAGCGCAGGGAAGGCCAGACGGCATTGATTGCCTTTGCCGGCGCGCCTTTCACCGTGTCGCCCCTCACGGATGACGCCCGTACCATCATTGCCCAGCTCCCGGCCCTGACCACGGATATCATGCCGGTGCAGGGCAGCAATACCGCCGCGGCCATAAACCTGGCGGTTGAACTGCTGCGGCAGGCCGATCAGAAGAAAGGCGATATTCTGCTGGTTACCGATGGCGTGAACACCGCTGCCAGCGTGGAAGCGGCGGAGAAGGCGGAGAAGGCCGGGTACCGGGTTTCCGTGCTTGGCGTGGGCACTACGGAAGGTGCGCCCATTCCATCAGCTCGCGGAGCCATCAAGGACGCCCAGGGTAACATCGTCATTGCCCGGCTGGATGTGCCGGCGCTGCAGCAGGTGGCCCGAGCGGGCAAGGGCCGCTACGCCCGGCTGGCGGCAGATGCCTCGGACATTCGCGCCCTGGGATTGTTGGAGCAGTCCTCCCTCCGGCAGCAGGAAGTACAACGAAAGGACAAAGAGATTGCCCGGTGGCGGGACATGGGCCCCTGGCTGCTGCTGGCGGTACTTCCCATTGCCGCCTTGGCCTTCCGCCG
>JALVEW010000207.1 GCA_027030425.1 Sedimenticola sp. | reverse complement strand
GGAAGCTGTCCAGGCCGCCTTCTCTGACCGGCAGCGACAAGCGGGCGCGGAACTCCTGTACAGCGGTGTCCCGTCCCCAGAAGGACAGAAACAGCAGGTTGTTGCCTTCGTCGGCAAGCATGGCGTCGGCGAACAGTCCCGGCGCATCCAGGATGGGCATCAGAACAGGCGGGTTCTGATGGGCTTGGTGTTGATGGTTCATGGAGCGTTTCTCCTGTTGATGGCAGCCGGACAGTAGGCGCCCCGTGCGGGGCGTCTCACCCCGGCGGATGAATGGAAAGGTTACAGAAGACCGTGTTCAGCAAGTGACACGGTGCCTTCTGAGCCCACGATGATGTGGTCGAGCACACGCACGTCGATCAGTTTGAGGGCATCCGCAAGTTTTCCTGTGATTGCCTCATCGGCGCGGCTGGGTTCCGGCAGCCCCGAGGGGTGGTTGTGGTAGAGAATAACGGCCCCGGCGTTACAGGCCAGCGCCCGTTGCACCACCACCCGTGGGTATACCGAGGCACCGTCCAGGGTTCCCTGGAATAGTTCCTCGAGACACAGTACGCGATGACGGTTGTCGAGAAACAGGATGCCGAATACCTCGTTCCTGCGTTTGGCCAGCAGCAAACGGAGATAGTCGCGTGTGGCATCGGGACTGGACAGTGTTTGCCCAGGGAGATGTTGCTGTTCCAGGGCAGTGATCGCCAGCTGGATCAATGATGCCTGTTCGGAAGGACTCAGATCCGTTATCTGGATCTGTGCAAACCGGTTATTGGTGTTGTTGATGGGGATGACATTTTGCTCTTGCATGGCTTTCTCCGCAGTGGGTGGCTGCGGGAAATCGGCCCCGACGGGGAGATTCCCCGCAAGGGTGGTTGAATAATGGGCCGACGGTCGTTTGACCGGTGCGCCTGTTGCACAGCCCATGAGGCGCCTGGGGCGCAGGAATGATCCTGCAAGGGTGCCGCTGAATCCGCAGCAGCGACGGTAAAAACCTTTCCCGAAATCCGGCACGCCGGTCTTTGGGAAAGGCCCCGCGAGTGCGGGGCAGGGTTTATCGAATGACCAGTACCCGGCCGAAGTCCGGGCTGTCGGGCGTGAAATCCAGCGCCCGGATCACCGGCACGAACCGGTCTGTCAGGATACGGGTCTCGGTGATGCGCCCATTGGCTTTCTCCTCGACCTCCACCTTGGCTTCTTTCTCCTTGTGGGTGTCGCCCTTGATGACGTACACACGGCCATCGGCGGCGCGCACCACACCGGATACCTGGCCGGCAGCCAGCGCCAAAGCCAGATGCCAGTCCGAGAGTGCCCGCAAAGGCCGGCGAAGCCCGCGTCCGGTGTTGCCAAACAGCAATTCAAACCGATCCCACAGGCCTCGATGGCGTTGCAGCTCATCAGCCAGCTGTCGTGGATCCAGGCGGGAATAGGCAAAAGTCGCTTCTCCGGGGAGTGCGGCCGGGATCGTGTAGTGTGCATGTGGCCAGGTTTCCGGCAGCTCTGGGAAAGGTGTTTCCTGACCCGATTCGAGCATCTTGCGGGTTTCGGCAATGCCGGTTGCACCGGCAGTGCGGCGGCGCACGCCAAAGACCACAATTTGCTTGAATTGCTGCTCCGGTGCCTGAAATGCCCGTACCTGTTCGAAGTGGGTGGCGATCCATCCCGCCAGTTCGCGGTCCAGGTTGTAACCGGGAATGATCAAAACCATCACGCCACCAAATGCCAGCAACGGATTGGCGAGGCTGTAGAACAGCTTTTCCAGCCTGGGGCGGCCCTTGCCTTTGTAGCCGGACAAGGCTGCTTTATCGGCCACCAGGTCGCCATATGGGGGATTGAGCCATAGCAGGCCAAACTGACGCCGGCTGATGATGCAGTCCTGCAGGTCGCCGTGGATGCAGCGATCGAGGATTTGCTTGGCATGCCAAGCGCGTTCTTCGTCATATTCCACGCCGAAGGCCTCGGTCTGGTCGGCGCCGAGGTGATGTTTGCACTCGGCCAGGGCCACGCCTTCGCCACAGCAGGGATCGAGGATTCGCAGATGCCCGGATTCTGCC
>JALVEW010000206.1 GCA_027030425.1 Sedimenticola sp. | reverse complement strand
GGTGCGGAACAGACGCAGGCTGAACACCGTGCCGCCCAGTGCATAGAGGGCGACGGCGAGGATCATGACGAGGGTGTTTTCCATGGGGGCAAATGATGGCATATCGCCGTTCATACCGAAAGTGCCCCGCAACAGATATAATGACGCCAACCCAGTTTCAGGCAGGAATATTAGCCATGTTCGACAATCTTTCCGACCGTCTTGGGCGCGTGGTGCAAAACCTGCGTGGCCAGGGGCGCATCACCGAGGACAACATCAGGGACACCATGCGCGAGGTGCGCATGGCCTTGCTGGAGGCCGATGTGGCCCTGCCCGTGGTCAAGGAGTTCGTGGACGAGGTGCGGGAGAAGGCCCTGGGCGAGGAGGTGCTCAAGAGCCTGACCCCCGGCCAGGCCCTGGTGAAGATCGTCAACGACGAACTCATCAAGGTCATGGGGGAGGCCAACGAGAGCCTGAACCTGCGCGCACAGCCGCCGGCGGTGATTCTCATGGCTGGTCTGCAGGGATCGGGCAAGACCACCAGCACGGGCAAGCTGGCCCGTTTTCTCAAGGAGAAGGAAAAGAAGAAGGTCATGGTGGTGAGTACCGACGTGTACCGTCCCGCGGCCATCGATCAGCTGCGGACCCTGGCCGGGGAAGTGGGCGCGGAATTCTTTCCCAGCGACCCCAAACAAAAACCGGCTGCCATTGCCAAGGCGGCCCTGAAGGCAGCGAAGAAGGGCCACATGGATGTGCTCATCGTGGATACGGCGGGCCGCCTGCACATCGACGACGAGATGATGTCGGAGATCAGGGAGCTGCACGGCATCGTCAAGCCGGTGGAAACCCTGTTCGTTGTGGACTCCATGACCGGCCAGGACGCGGCCAATACCGCCCGGGCCTTCAACGAGGCCCTGCCCCTCACCGGCGTAATCCTGACCAAGGCGGATGGTGATGCCCGCGGCGGCGCGGCTCTGTCCATCCGCAAGATCACCGGCAAGCCCATCAAGTTTCTTGGCGTGGGCGAGAAAAGCAATGGCCTTGAACCTTTTTACCCCGACCGCGTGGCCTCGCGCATCCTCGGCATGGGGGACGTGGTTTCCCTGGTAGAGGAAATCAGCGAGAAGGTGGACAAGGAAAAGGCCGCCAAGCTTGCGAAAAAGATTCACAAGGGGCAGGGCTTCACTCTGTCCGATTTCAAGGAACAGATGGAGCAGATGGCCAACATGGGCGGCGTGGCCAGTCTTATGGACAAGCTGCCGGGCATGGGCCAGGTGCCGGATGCGGTGAAGGCCCAGGCGGGGGACAAGGAGATCAGGAAGCTCATTGCCATTATCAACTCCATGACGCCCCAGGAGCGGGAGTTCCCCAACATCATCAAGGGCTCGCGCAAGCGTCGCATCGCCAAAGGTTCCGGCACCCAGGTGCAGGACATCAACCGCATGATGAAGCAGTTCCAGCAAATGCAGAAAATGATGAAAAAGATGAAGGGCGGCGGCCTGGCGAAGATGATGCGCGGCATGAAGGGCAAGTTTCCCGGCGGCGGCATGCCCCCCGGTGGCGGAATGCCGCCGGGCGGTTTCCCTTTCTGATTCAGCCATAGATCGGTTGTTGATGTCGGCAGAGTCCTGAATTTGGGTCTATGCTTTGATTTATTAACCCGGCGACCAAATATGTCGCCCTCAGTGCTTCAAACAGGGCGCGTGTCAAGGCGCGGCTTGCAGGCAATGGCAAGCCCTTGTCAAAAGCCGCAACGCCGAGACGCGCCCTGTTTGAAGCATCTAACTAATTGATATCAAAAGGCAAGACCGCCCTGTCTGCGCGGGTGGACTGCGTTATCAACACTTGCTGTAGAGTGACTACAGCGGCGCGTTGATGCCTTGCCCCCCGTGCAGACAGGGCGGCTGAGGGCGATATATTTGGTCGCCGGGTTAATAGGCTTCGGCATCAATTCTATGGAAGGAGGATAAGCCCTGCGTGGCATGTATGAAAGGGAAGATGCCGGCCGTTTGTCAGAACTTTCTGGAGGATGGTTGCGGCATGAAAACGGTAAAAGACATTCTGGAT
>JALVEW010000205.1 GCA_027030425.1 Sedimenticola sp. | reverse complement strand
GTTCCATGGTATTGATGGGGCCATAGCGGTCGTTTCCATCTACATGGTGTTTCTGCCAGGCTTCATCGAAGCTTTCCCAAAGATAAGCGTATGCCGGGTCGCCCAGCCTGAGTGCCAGGGCGGAATCATCGATGGACTGCCAGTCCAGCTGCTTGTTGACATAGGCAGCCAGCCGCTCGTCATCGGTGGCCCCCAGAGCATTGAAATCGTCTACATCGCTGCCATGGGGACCGAATCCCATGCGGTTGAGGATCATGACGGCGAAGGGCGGTGGCGCGGTTACCGCCGCCTGAGTTGCCACATAGTCGCGAATCTTTCCCAACAGTGGCTTGGGGACGGACTTCGCTGTGGCGCCATCGGCAGAAGCTTCTCCCCGACGCACACTGATGGCGACAGCAGCACCGCCGGCCAGGGTGGAAAGGACGAACTTCCTGCGGGAAGCATCGGTTTCTCCGGGCGATACGCCTGCAGGCGCATGGCAGGTAGCCTTGTGTGCTGATGTTGACGCGGGGCATTCAGTTCGGGAATTGGGGCTGCATTTTGTCTGGGCCATAAGATATCGATACCAAGCAAATAGGGGGAACTGTCGTTCCTTTCCATGAATCTCCGGCCGGAATACGTGTTTCACGAGCATATGCTCGACCACCGGAACAACGCGAACCCAGGCGGACGCGCATGGAATCTATCTTATGGGATTTGCAAAAAGAAACTGTGAACTGGTTTGGGAATGTCCGGCAAGACCGCCACAGCCACTTGTGGGGCAGAAAGGCGCCTACATGGCAACAGGCAGCCGTCTTGCTCCCCAGTCTCCCGGCCTGGCCTCGAAAACCCCCGGAATCCTGGTCCCGCAGGACTGGCAGCAACCATTTTCGTCCAGCCCCCATTTTCCCAGGACATACCAGTCCCGCTCTATGAGCAGCTCACCACAGGAAGGACACCAGGTGCTCCCTCCCCTGCTGTCGTGCACATTGCCTGTGTAGACGTAGTGCAGGCCGAGGGACAGGGCCAGCTCCCGGGCCTGGCTCAGGGCCTGGGGCGACGTGGGAGGCACATCGAGCATCTTGTAGTCGGGATGGAAGGCACTGAAATGCAGAGGCACGTCCTCCCCCAGCTCCTCGAGTATCCACGCGATCATGCGCTTCAGCTCCTCCGGGGAATCGTTGTGGCCCGGAATGAGCAGGTTGGTGATCTCCAGCCATACATCGGTCTCATGCTTCAGGTATTTCAGGGTATCGAGTACCGGCTGCAGGTGCCCACCGGTGAGCTTGCGATAGAAATCCTCACTGAATCCCTTGAGATCCACGTTGGCGGCGTCCATAACGGAAAAGAACTCTTCCCTGGCCCCGGGGGAAATATAGCCGGCGGTCACGGCAACATTTTTCAGCCCCGCTTCATGACAGGCTTTTCCCGTGTCCACGGCATATTCCAGGAAGATGACGGGATCATTGTAGGTGTAGGCCACACTGCGGCACCCCAGGTCCGCCGCCTTGTGGGCGATCTGTTCCGGCGTGGCCTGGTTGGCGAGAATATCCATTTCCCGGGACTTGCTCATGTCCCAGTTCTGACAGTACTTGCAGGAAAGGTTGCAGCCCGCCGTGCCAAAGGAGAACACCGGTGTTCCCGGCAGAAAATGATTCAGGGGCTTCTTCTCGATGGGATCGACACAGAAACCACTGGAGCGACCGTAAGTGGTCAGCACCACCCCTCCGTTCTCCCGGGCACGGACGAAACACAGGCCCCGCTGCCCTTCCTTAAGCTTGCATTCCCGGGGACAAAGGTCGCATTGCACGCGGCCATCCTCCAGCTCATGCCAGTATTTCGTTGCTACGCTCTGCGGTATATTCATCTTGCATTCTCCCCGGGTGATCCCATCTACACTTTATAGACATTCGGGCAAACAGACAGGAATTCAAGATGAGCAGTGTACTTCCACCCTCGGTTGCCGGCGCATTCTACCCGGACGACCCCGTTACCCTGGCCAGCATGATCGATGAAATGCTGGACGAGCAGGAGCCCCTGCCCCAGCCAGTGCCAAAAGCCATAATTGCG
>JALVEW010000204.1 GCA_027030425.1 Sedimenticola sp. | reverse complement strand
CAAGAACCAGGGTGATCAGAGTTGGAGCACACCATTGTTTATTTCCGCCGGCTTGGAAGAACAGTGTTCTGACGCCGTAAAGAAACAGTGCCAGCAGCATCCAGGCAGCGGTGCCAAGAACGGGTGACAGCGGCGGATTTGGAACGGAGTTGAATACAAAGTTTATGGAAGAATGCCGCCAGCCTTCGAATCCCGTCCAGCTGGAAACTATGGATTTCAGCAGCAGCAAAGTGCTTGGAGGAGAAAAGCGTATGTCTATAATGCCCAGCGGTGGCTCTTGGGCGGGGCGCTGAATGCTTAGTCCAAGATGGGTGAGCCGGCCATGCCAGTGCGGATTCTGTTCCAGGGATACGAACGATGAGGCTGCGGGCAATTCCGTAAAGCGGGTGACATCCGGCTCCTGGTCACTGCGCCAGTACAATGCGATCCGGGTGTCAGGAGAGCTGCCAGTGAGGTGATATTGCAGGTAGGGATAATCTTCTGCGGTAAAATCGTGGCGGGCAAAGGCGATGATGGCCTGGTTACTACCGGAGGCGGGGGTAACCTGCACGCCTTCTTCAGCCCTGATGCCCGAGCCGGCGACGACGACAAGATCCTTGGCCGTCAGTGCCAGAGGCGCGGCATCGGTCTGGGCAGATGGTCGCCCCAGTTGCCAAACAGCCAGGCTGGCAATCAACAGAACAGCGCTTGTAAGCAGATACACAAAAGACGAAACAATGCACATGCCTGGATGAGCTTGCCGTCTGTCCTTGGGTGTCGTCATGCAAGACGCCTGTCTGTCGTTGTCCTCAATCCATGTCCCCGTCCTGTGGATGCAGAACTTGAAATGTCGGGAAATTCACTGATTTCTCCGTCACGGTTTTATCCAGGGGGATAGAATGTACGAATATTCTACATCTTCGCGTAGTGGAAAAATATGTTTAAGCAAGGGTTAATCAGGGAATATTCGCCCATTTTTTCATTCATGGCGCGTCTTCTGGATCTTTGCATCGTCTTTTTCGGCGGTGTGCTGGCGTTTTACATCCGTTTTGGCCACCTGGATCTGTGGTATGGATATGAATTGGTGCTGCTGCTGGGCACCTTGCTGAGCGCCGTCATTTTGCCGTTGTTCAAGCTGTACCATTCCTGGCGGGGAAAAGGGCTCTGGCAGCAGATATGGATGACCACCCTGGCCTGGGGCGCGGTGGTGCTGATCCTGGTGCTGTTGGCCTTCGGAACCAAGAGCGGGGCGCTCTATTCCCGTTACTGGGCCGCCATTTGGGTGACGGTGGTGTGGGCCGGACTGGTGCTGGTGCGGATACTGGTGCGTATTGTGTTCAACTACATGCGCCGCAAGGGGATGAATCACCGTCGTATCGTGGTGGTGGGGGCCGGTGAGCTGGGGCAGAATGTGGTCCGCCAGCTGCGCGACGCGCAGTGGGTGGGGTATGACCTGGTGGCTTTCTGGGATGATGATCCCGCGTTGCAGGGCACGGAGGTGGCGGGTATTCCCGTGCTTTCCTGCGAGGAGGGCTGCCGCCGTCTGGAAGAGAAGAAGAGAGACGTGGATGAAGTCTGGCTGGCCCTGCCCCTGCGTGCGGAAAAACGCATGCAGGAGATCCTGCAGATGCTGCGCCACAGCACGGTGAAGATTCGCCTGGTGCCTGATATCTTCGGTTTCCACCTGCTCAACCATTCCATTACCGAGGTTGCGGGCGTGCCTGTGCTGGATCTGCGGGCCTCTCCCATGGAGGGGATGAACCGGCTGATAAAGGCGGTGGAAGACCGGGTGCTGGCCCTGATTATCCTGGTGCTCATCAGCCCCTTGCTGCTCGTTATCGCCATTGGGGTGAAACTCAGTTCACCGGGGCCCGTGCTGTTCAAGCAGAAGCGCCATGGCTGGGACGGCAAGCCCATTACCGTGTACAAGTTCCGCACCATGAAGGTGCATGAGGAAAAGGATGGCCAGGTGACCCAGGCGAAGAAAAACGATCCCAGGGTAACGCGCTTCGGCGCTTTTCTGCGGCGTACCAGCCTGGACGAGCTGCCCCAGTTCTTCAATGTGCTGCAGGGACGCATGTCCATCGTCGGGCCCCGTCCCCATGCCCTGGCCCACAACGAGATGTACAAGGAGCAGGTGGACGCCTACATGCAGCGTCACCGGGTCAAGCCAGGCATTACCGGCTGGGCGCAGATCAATGGCTGGCGGGGAGAAACCGACACACTGGACAAGATGGAGAAACGGGTGGAGTACGACCTGTACTACATCGAGAACTGGTCTCTGTGGTTCGACCTGAAGATCATTTTTCTCACCCTGTTCAAGGGCTTCGTTCACCAGAAGGCGTATTGACCGTCATGGCGCGGGCTTGCGCCATCCCTGATCTGTGGCGCCCCCTCTGCCTGCCCCATGCGGGGATCGGATCTATTCCCACGCCAAGCCGGCGCTGGAGAACAGCTCAGTCAGCGGCGTACTCGAAGGAGTCGTAATGCATTTGCTCCTCCGGCACCCCCCGGGCCAGGAAAGCGTCTCTCGCCGCTTTGACCATCACCGGCGGGCCTGCCATGTAGATGTCGTAATCAGCCAGGTTGTCATGGTCTTCCAGTACTGCTTCGTGAACCCAACCCTTGCGGCCTTCCCAGCCTTCGTCGGGCTCGGACAAGACGGGCACGAAACGGAAGTTGTCATGCGCCCGCTCCCACTGGCGGGGCAGGTCCGGCAGGTAGAGGTCCGGCTGGGCGCGCACGCCCCAGTACAGTTCCATGGGGCGTGACAGGCCCGCGTGGAAGGCGTGCTCGATCTGGGACTTGATGGGGGCAAAGCCGGTGCCGCCGGCGATGAACAGCATGGGCCGGTCGGATTCTTCGTCCAGGGTGAAGCTTCCCAGGGGGGCCTCGATGCGCAGAATGGTCTTTTCCTTCATCTGGGTGAAGGCCCAGTCCGTGAAAACCCCTCCGTCCACGTGGCGGATGTGCAGTTCGATGTAATCGTCGTCATGGGGCGCGTTGGCGATGGAGAAAGCCCGGCGGCGCCCGTCTTCCAGAATGAAGTCCAGGTACTGGCCGGCAAGAAACTGAAGGCGCTGCTCATCCGGCAGTTTCAGGTACAAACGTACCACGTCGTCGGCAAGATGGTCGATTTTGCCGACTTTTACCGGCATCATTCTGGGCTCAATCTCCTTGGCAGCCTGGATTTCCTTGACCTTGAGTTCCACGTCCGAGGCCGGCACGGCCTGGCAGGGCAGGCAGGCGTCGTCCGAGGCGTCCAGGAGCTTGTCCGGCTCACCGTCGGGATAGGTGATTTCACCCGAGAGCAGGGTGGCGATACAGGCTCCGCAGAAGCCGTTGCGGCAGCCGTAGGGCAGGCCGATGTCCTGGCGGATGGCGGCGTCGAGTATGGTTTCGCCTTCCTCGACCTGGAAGGTGTTGCCGCTGGGGGAGAGTCTGACGGTAAAGCTCATGGGATTGTTTTTGCATTCGGGTAAAATCCCCCGAATTGTCGCTTATCTGGGCACTTATTAAAACCGTGGGAACAATGGGGAACGAAAACGCCCTCATCGTGGGTTGTGGATATCTGGGCTGTCGCCTGGCAGGGCAGCTGTCGGCGGGTAGGGTGACCGGCCTGGTGCGCAGCGCCGCCGGTGTGGAAAGGCTGGAGCGGCAAGGCATAGCCCCTTTGCGTTGCGACCTGGCCCATGAGGTCAGCCAAAGCCTGTCCACGGAAGGGGTGGATGTCTGGTATCTGGCGCCGCCGCCCGGAACCGGTGTGAAAGATACTTATCTGCGGCATTTCCTCGAGGCCCTGGATGACAGCGGCCAGCCCAGGCGCATGGTGCTCATCAGCACCACCGGCGTCTATGGCGATTGTGGCGGACAGTGGGTGGATGAGAGCCGCCCGCCAGCGCCGGTGGTGGACCGGGCCCGCCGCCGCCTGGACGCGGAACAGCAACTGCGGCTTTGGGGGGAGCGAAGCGGAAGGGAATGGGTGATCCTGCGGGTGGCGGGTATCTACGGGCCGGGCAAGCTGCCCCTTGAGCGCCTGCGCGAGGGCCGCCCCATGGTGGCGGAGCAGGACGCCCCCTGGACCAATCGCATCCATGCCGATGACTTGGTACAGGTCTGCCTGGCCGCCATGTCACGGGGCCGAAGCGGCGGCATTTACAATGTCACCGACGGCAATCCCGGCAACATGGCGGACTATTTCAACCGGGTGGCGGACATGGCGGGCCTGCCCCGGCCGCCGGTCATCGACCTGGAGGCGGCGGAAGACAGCCTCTCCGCCGGGATGCGTTCCTACTTGGCGGAGTCCCGGCGTATCGACAACAGCCGCATGTTGCGGGAGCTGGGGGTGAGCCTGCGCTATCCCGACCTGGACAGCGGTTTGCGGGCCTGTTTCCCGCAGGAATAACATAGACTTCTGTCATCCGATTGTCGGTAGGGATGGCAGCTGCTCGGAAAATCGCCGTGAATACTTCCATGTAGGCTCCGCGTCGGCATCCCTGCCTCCGAGGTTTTCCGAGCAGCTGCCACCCCACCAGGCTTGCCAATAACTTGATGCTTGTACGTGGTTCTGAGGAATCGAGGTGTACCAGTGTTATCATATGCCCCATATCCGTGATCAAAACGAACCGACTCTATGGAAATCGATGAACTGCGCGACCTGGTCGTGAACGTGCTGGAAGACCTCAAGGCCGTGGATATAGCGGTGCTGGACGTGCGTGACAAGACCAGCATCGCGGACTATTTCGTGATTGCCTCGGGCACCTCAGACCGGCACGTGAAATCTTCCGCCGAGGCCGTGGCCTTTCAGGCCAAGCTGGCGGGTGAGCCGCCCCTGGGGGTGGAAGGACTGAACGAGGGCGAATGGGCCTTGGTGGATCTCAATGGCGTGGTGGTGCATGTCATGCAGCCCAAGGTGAGGGATTTCTACCAACTGGAAAAACTCTGGGCCGTGGATGCCGAGGCGGCGGAAAAGCTGGTCCGGGAGCGGGGGCAGTAGGTAAAAAAGCCCTTCACCATCATCTGACGCTGTTGTCGGGCTGAAGCCCAACCTGAATCATGTCGGTCTGCCTCAAACCGCTTCCCGCAGCGCCTGAATGCGTTTCTCCAAGGGCGGATGGCTGGCGAACAGCTCGTGCAGGCCGCCGCCTGCAATGCCAAAGGCCGCCATTTCGTCCGGCAGGGGTTCGGGCTGGGTTTGCGCCAGGCGCTGCAGGGCGCTGATCATCTTCCGGCGTCCCGCCAGGGCCGCTCCGCCGGCATCCGCCCGAAACTCCCGCCAACGGGAGAACCAGGCCACGATCATCATGGCCAGGATGCCCAGGACGAACTGCGCGATTAGCGAGGTGATCCAGTAGGCGGGACCATAGCCTTCCCGGGTGTTGAATACCGTACGGTCCACCACATGGCCGATGATGCGGGACAGGAAGATCACAAAGGTGTTCACCACCCCCTGGATCAGAGTCAGGGTCACCATGTCACCATTGGCCACGTGCGCAATCTCGTGTCCCAGCACGGCTTCTATCTCATCGCTGTTCATGTTCTGCAGCAGGCCCAGGCTCACCGCCACCAGGGCGTCGTTCTTGTTCCAGCCCGTGGCAAAGGCGTTGGGTGAAGGGCTGGGGAAAATGCCCACCTCCGGCATCTCGATACCGGCCTGCCGGGACAGGCGCGCCACCGTATCCAGCAGCCAGCGCTCCGTGGAGTTGGCGGGCCGTTCGATGATCTGCACCCCCATGCTGGACTTGGCCATCCACTTGGAGGCGAACAGGGAGATGAAGGAGCCGGTAAAGCCGATGACAGCGGACATGATGAGCAGGGCGTTGAGATTCAGCCCGCCGCCGCTCTGGGCCAGCATATCGTCCACGCCGAGCAGGCGCATGGTAATGCTGAGCACTGCCAGTATTGCCACGTTGGTGCCAAGGAACAATAATATTCTGAGCATGGTTGATTCCTGTATCGTTGTATTCGTTTTGGCGTTAGTATTTCTTGACTGTGCCTACCTACGCATTGAGAGGAAGGTGGTAAGTCATTGAATAGACAGGCTTCGGCAGCAGGGAAACTGCCGCAGAGCTTACAAGGGTGTATTCACAGCGTCCTGGCTATTCAATGACTTACCACCTCCCGACCAAAAGATCGCAGAGTAGTTACTTGGGAGTTTAGATTGGGCTTGTGCCCAAAAATTCAACAGGAGCAACATTTTGGCAATTCCCCTCATCGCGGGCACCAGGCCCGCCATAGTGGCCCTCAAGGAGGGCGAAACCGTTTACTGGTGCAGCTGCGGGCGCAGCCAGAAACAGCCTTTCTGCGACGGTTCTCATGCGGATACCGAATTTGAGCCCATCGCTTTTACCGCGCCCAAGGACGACGACTATTATTTCTGCACCTGCAAGCGAACCAAGACGCCGCCTTTCTGTGATGGCGCCCACAAGCGGCTGGCGGAAGATGATTGACAAGAACAACCCTCCCACCTGTTCCATCCCCAGGGAGCCGGATTATTCCGGCGTGACGGTGGTGCCGCTGGCGCCGCAGCCTTCTCCCGCCGACTACCAGGAGGCCATGAAGCTGGCCAATGCCGTGGCGGACGAGCGCCTGGGAGAGCACATGCTTTTGTCCTGGTATGACCGGGACCGGGACTTCGAGTCGCCCCGGCATGCCAGCGAGTGCCACGCGAACAGCGCCGTGCCCGGGTACGTGGACTATGGCCTGTACCATGGTGCCACCCTGAAGGTCGATATCGAGGACGGGCGCTTCGTGTTTTTCTACATGCCGGTGGGCGTGTAAATTTCTCGCAGCCCGGACCGGTGTACGGAACATGCCCATGTCTCCCTTGAGGGAGAGGGCCGGGGTGAGGGTGCTGTTCAGCGATCAGGCTCGATGTAACTGATTTCCAGCACAAGCAGCTGCTTCATGCCGGTGGGGGTTTGCACCCGTACTTCGTCGTCTGGCGACTTGCCCAGCAGCGCTCTGGCCATGGGCGAATCAACACTGATCCAGTTCTTTTTCGGATGAAATTCGTCCGCGCCGACGATACGATATGTCATCTCCTCACCCTCGGCGTCTTCAAGCGTCACCCAGGCGCCAAAAAACACCTTGTGCTCCCTGGCGGGCGCATTGTCCACTACTTTCAGTTCCGGAAGGCGTTTTTGCAGGTAACGGATGCGCCTGTCCATTTCCCGAAGCTGTTTCTTGCGGTAGATGTATTCCGCGTTTTCCGACCTGTCGCCCTCGGCGGCGGCCGCCGCCAGGATCTTCACCACCCGGCGGCGCTTTTTCCACAGGTCTGCTTCCTCCTGACGCAGGGACTCATAACCTTCCCGGGTGATGTAGGGAGACTTCCCGGCCATGTTTCAAAACTGTCCCGTGCGCAACAGTACCAGGGTACAGGCCTCCTCCCAGGGAATCCCCGCCTGGTCGAGAGCGTTCTGCAGTGATTGTGATTCCGTGCCCGGATTGAAAATGACCCTGTTTGGCTTCAGGCCGACGATATCTCGAATCATGGGCTCCAAGCGCGCGGGACCAACATACAGGGTGAGGGTGTCCACCGGTTTGGAGACATCGGACAGACGGTTGGTCACCGGCAGACCTTCGCTGTCCTTCAGCTTGGGATGCACGGGAGTGATGCGGGTGTAGCCCTTCTCCTTCAGCAGGCGAATGGCCTGGTTGGCGTAGCGTTCGGGTTTGGCGGTGGCGCCCAGCACCACCACATGATGTTCGGCAGGATTCATGGCTTGTTTCCGGGAAAGACGAATGATGGTGATACGGTAGAATACCTGCAATTCTGTCGTCAAAGGAAATCTTCAACATGAGTTTTGGTATGAATTTCGCTGTTCCCCTGCATGTCCTGTCCGCGGTGATCTGGGTGGGAGGCATGTTCTTTGCCCACATGGTGTTGCGCCCCAGCGCCGTGGAGAAACTGGAGCCTCCCCTGCGCCTGCGGCTGTGGCGGGCTGTGTTCGGCCGTTTCTTTCCCTGGGTATGGATATGCATCCTGCTGATTCTGGCCAGTGGATTCTGGATGATCTTTGGTGTGTACGGCGGCATGGGCGGCCTGGCCCTGCATGTGCACCTGATGCTCGGCATGGGGCTGGTGATGATGGCTGTTTTCTTCTATATCTTCTTCGTGCCCTATGCCGCGCTGAAAAAAGCCGTCGCGGCGGAAGACTGGCCGGCGGGCGGCCAGGCCCTGGCGGGCATACGCCGGCTGGTGACCTTCAATCTGGTGCTG
>JALVEW010000203.1 GCA_027030425.1 Sedimenticola sp. | reverse complement strand
GGCGGGCAATGGCCTCGTTCAGGCAGCGCATGAACCAGCTGATGGACATCAGCCGCTCCCGCCAGACCTCTACCTGCCGGGAAAGCTCGGCCTCCTGGGCTTCATGCAAAGGCTTGCCGGACAAAAACGCCTGGGAAATCAAAGTGCCGTTGAACAGCTGGTGCCAGCGTTCCACCACCTCCCGCAAGGACCAGGCCTGGGCTCTATCCCGGTCCACATGCAAAACCACATGAGTATGGTTGGACATGACCGCATAGGCGCAGACATCGATGGCAAAGACTCCGGCCAGCTCCAGCAGGCGGGATTCCACCCACTCGCGGCGGTGCTCGAAAGACTTTCCGGTAACCGGGTCTTCCCCGCAAAGGAAAGCGCGTCTGACGCAGCGGGAAACACAATGGTAATAGGGCGTATCGTCCAGGCTGATGAGGGCTTTTCGTGGCTTGGGCATGGGAAATCCTTTTTCCAGTAGTTCTCCAAGTGTTCTCTATTCTGCCAACGGAAGGGTGGGGTGTCAATGGGTGGGTGTCCGCCATTTACGGCCATTTACGGTCCGCCATTTACGGTGTCCGCCATTTACGGTGTCCGCCATTTACGATTTACCGGATGTCCGCCATTTATTGATTTACCGTTTGTATTGCAAGATAATATCAGTAGTGCTACTATGCAATTCATGGGGAGCATTGCCAAAGTCATCGATCAGATGAAGGCGAATCCCAAAGGGGTTCGCTTTTCTGATCTGAAAAAGGTGTGTGAGCATTATTTCGGGAAGCCCCGTCAAAACGCGGGTAGCCACTGTGTTTTCAAAACTCCGTGGCCGGGTGATCCCCGGGTGAATATTCAAAACCACAAAGGCAAGGCCAAGCCCTATCAAGTAAAACAAGTTTTATTGGCCATTGAGAAAATTGAGGTTGGTCATGGTTTCGGAAGTCGATAAATACACCTACAGGGTTACATGGTCTGAGGAAGATGGAGAATTTGTAGGTCTGTGCGCTGAGTTTCCAAGTCTGAGCTGGCTGGATGAAAACCCCGAAGCAGCGTTGAAAGGGATTCGATCTGTTGTGGCTGAATGCATCTCTGACATGGTGAATAGTGGTGAGGATATTCCCGCACCGATTGCCACTCGCCAGTACAGCGGCAAGTTTATGGTCAGGGTACCGCCTGAGGTACATCGACACCTTGCCATTGAAGCCGCCGAGTCAGGTGTCAGCCTTAATCGAATTGCCAGCGCAAAACTAGCCCATTGAACCTGGTGATGTGCATAACGTACACACCCTGAGACAGTCCGTTAATGTGGAAGTGCACCGATAACTCCCTCCCCCGCATAGGGGGGTTGGGGAGAGGGTGAACATTTCCCGTCTCCCCCCCCTCTCCCTAGCCCTCTCCCCCAAAGGGGGAGAGGGAACTGCTTTTATAATCCGAGGCGTTGCCGCCCGCATCATGAATGTTAGCAATAACGAGCCCTCAGGCTTTTCCTGACCTCCCCAATCCGCCGACAACGCAGTCGCCGGATCTCCTCGCCAAGCTTCTTCCCCGTGATCCCCGCCGCCACATCCGCCGCTGTTATCTTCGCCGCTTCCGCGTAGGCCTCGCGCAGGTAGTCCGCTTGGGGATAGGGCTGTTCTTGGAGACTCTTGCGTCCCTGGGCATCGGCCTGAGCGGCGAGGAGGAAGCGTTCGAAGTCTCCGGGATTGCGCCAAGCATCTAGGTCGGACAACAGCTTCTCCACGGTGGCGGGCTTGAGGTCGAAGGCCAGGTGCACCAGCAGGTGATAGCGGGCGGTCTTGCGGGCCAGACGGCGGTAGCGTTCGGGGACGCGCAGGCGCTGGCAGACGCGATCCACCAAGGGCACGCCCAGGGCTTCGTGACCGCGGTGGCTGGGCCAGTATTCCTTTGGCGTGGCGGCCTTGCCCAGGTCGTGGAGCAGCACGGCGAAACGCACCATGGGGTCGTCGCTCAGCTCTGTCACCCTGTCCAGGGTGAGGAGTACGTGTTCGCCGGTGTCGATTTCCGGGTGGTAGCGCTCGGGTTGGGGGATGCCGAACAGGTCGTCGATTTCCGGCAGGAAGG
>JALVEW010000202.1 GCA_027030425.1 Sedimenticola sp. | reverse complement strand
AGGCGCTCCATGACCGTGTGCAGGCGGCGGGCGCCGATGTTTTCCGTGCGCTCGTTCACTTCCCAGGCGATTTCCGCAATGCGCCGGATGCCGTCTTCGGTGAATTCCAGATCCACCCCTTCCGTGGCCAGCAAGGCCTGGTATTGCTCCGTGAGGGAAGCGTCGGGTTCCGTAAGGATGCGCATGAAATCTTCCGTGCTCAGGGAAGACAGCTCCACGCGGATGGGCAGGCGGCCCTGGAGTTCCGGGATGAGATCCGAGGGCTTGGAAAGATGGAAGGCCCCGGAGGCGATGAACAGGATGTGGTCAGTCTTCACCATACCATGCTTGGTGGACACGGTGCAGCCTTCCACCAGGGGCAGCAGGTCCCGTTGCACGCCTTCCCGGGAGACATCGGCGCCGCTGTGGTCGGAACGGCTGGCCACCTTGTCCAGCTCGTCCAGGAACACGATGCCCTGCTGCTCCACCATTTCGATGGCGCGCAGCTTCAGGTCTTCGTGGTTGATGCGCTTGCCGGCCTCCTCGTCACGCAGCAGCTTGATGGCGTCCTTGATACGCAGCTTGCGTTTGCTGGTGCGACCGCTGCCCAGGTTCTGGAACATGTTCTGCAGCTGGCTGGTCATTTCCTCCATGCCGGGAGGCGCCATGATCTCCACGCCGATGGGGCTGTCGCTGAGATCCACTTCGATTTCCTTGTCGTCCAGCTCGCCGTCACGCAGCTTCTGGCGGAATTTCTCGCGGGTGGCGCTGGCCACGGGCTTCGCGGCCTCTTCGTCCCAGGGGTCCGTGTGCCGGGGCGGCGGCAGGAGAATGTCCAGGACACGGTCTTCGGCGGCCAGCATGGCCTCGTCCTGCACCTTGCTCAGCTCCTGCTCGCGCACCATATTCACCGCGGCATCCGCCAGGTCACGGATGATGGAATCCACTTCCCGGCCCACGTAGCCCACCTCCGTGAACTTGGTGGCCTCCACCTTGAGGAAGGGCGCGTTGGCCAGGCGGGCCAGGCGGCGGGCGATCTCGGTCTTGCCCACGCCGGTGGGGCCGATCATGAGAATGTTCTTTGGGGTGATCTCGTTGCGCAGGGACTCGTCCACCTGGGCGCGGCGCCAGCGGTTGCGCAGGGCGATGGCCACGGCGCGCTTGGCCTTGTCCTGTCCGATGATGTGCTTGTCCAGTTCCCGGACGATTTCCTGGGGGGTGATTACTGCCATGATTCAGTCGCACTCCAGTTCTTCGATGACGCGGTTGTGATTGGTGTACACACAGATGTCAGCCGCGATGGCCAGCCCCTTTTCGACGATTTCCCGGGCGGACAGTTCCGTGTTCTCCAGCAGGGCCAGGGCGGCGGCCTGGGCGTAGGGGCCGCCGGACCCTATGGCCATGAGGTCGTGTTCCGGCTCCACCACGTCGCCGTTGCCCGTGAGAATCAGGGAGGCCTTTTCATCCGCCACGCAGAGCAGGGCTTCCAGGCGCCGCAGCATGCGGTCCGTGCGCCAGTCCTTGGCCAGCTCCACGGCGGCGCGCACCAGGTGGCCGGAGTGTTTCTCCAGTTTGCCCTCGAAACGCTCGAACAGGGTGAAGGCGTCGGCGGTGGCGCCGGCAAAGCCCGCCAGCACCTGTCCCTTGTACAGGCGCCGGACCTTGCGGGCGTTGCCCTTCATCACCGTGTTGCCCATGGAAACCTGGCCGTCGCCGCCGATAACGACCTTGCCGTTGCGACGCACGGACAGAATGGTGGTGCCTCTGAACTGTTCCATGCCAAAGGAATCCGCTGTTTGTTGGAAAGGAGGGAATTTTACCCCATCCAGGCGGGGATGCCCGAACAGATTTGCCGCCCTGTCAGCGGATCACATGGGCAAGATGTGGCAAAGAGAGGTCAGCCTCTGTTCCTTCCTCCGCGACCGGGGGTCGGCATTCCTGGAGAATATGCCAGGTCACGCCCATTTCCCGCAGCTGCCCCTCCAGCTGGCGGATATGGTGGCCTGGAATGGCGGGGTCCAGGGTGGTGCGAACCTGCAGGGGCACGCCGCTGTGCAATGCCAGCGCCAGGCTTTCCCAGGCCCTGGCGCCGGATGCGGGAACCCCGGTAAGGGATTCATAGTGTTGCGGCAGTTCCTTGATGTCCAGTCCCACCCAATCCAGCATGGGCAGCAGTTTTTCCAGGCGTTCCGGGTAACAGCCTGCCGTGTGCAGGCCAATCTTGTAGCCAAGGCGCTTGGCGTCCCGGATGGCCTGCGGCAGCCCTGCCTGGGTCGTGGGTTCGCCGCCGCTGAATACCACGGCGTCCAGGAAATTCCGGCGCTGTTCCAATTGCGCCAGAACATCCTTCCAGTCCAGCATCTGATGGCCGCGGGCGGGCAGCAAATGAGGGTTGTGGCAGTAGCCGCAGCGCCAGGGGCAGCCCTGGCAGAATACCACGGCGGCCAGCTCACCGGGATAATCGATGCTGGTGAAGGGGACGAAGCCGCCTACCCGGAGCGAGGAATCCGGCATTCTTCAAAGTTCCTGCGTTCCGCGTACTCGGACTGCTTGCCGGGGTTGAAGGAGGTCACGGGCCGGTGATAGCCCATGACCCGGGTCCAGATCTCGCAGCGGGTGCGTTCTTCGTCTTTCAGTATGGTGTTTGCCTGTTGCATTGTGTGCCTCCTTATTGAATTCAGGTGGGCCGGGCTTCAGCCCGACATCCGGGATTCTTTTGTCGGGCTGAAGCCCGACCTACGCGGCCGAACCTTGGTGGAGTTCCTTGCGGGCCAGGAGTTCCTCATCACACCGGGGGCAGAACTCGTGTTCCCCTTCCAGGTAGCCATGCCTGGGGCAGATGGAAAAAGTCGGCGTGATGGTGATATAGGGCAGGCGGAAGTTCTCCAGGGCGCGTTTCACCAGGCGTTTGCAGGCCTCGCTGCTGGAAAGTCGCTCGCTCATGTACAGGTGCAGCACCGTGCCCCCGGTGTACTTGCCCTGCAGCTCCTCCTGCATGGAAAGCGCCTGGAAGGGGTCGTCCGTGTAACCCACGGGGAGCTGGGAGCTGTTGGTGTAATAGGGCTTCTCGGGCGTGCCCGCCTGGAGGATGTCCGGCCAGCGTTTCCTGTCTTCCCTGGCGAACCGGTAGGTGGTGCCTTCCGCCGGGGTGGCTTCCAGGTTGTACATGTTGCCCGTGGCTTCCTGGAACTCCACCATACGGGCGCGGATGTGATCCAGCAGCCGCACGGCCATGGCATGACCTTCTGCCGTGGTGATGTCCTGCCGGTCGTTGCTGAAATTACGGATCATCTCGTTGATGCCGTTCACGCCGATGGTGGAGAAATGATTGCGCAGGGTGCCCAGGTAGCGTTTGGTGTAGGGGAACAGGCCCGCGTCCATGTGACGCTGGATGACCTTGCGCTTGATTTCCAGGCTGTTGCGCGCCAGTTCCAGCAGCTCGTCCAGGCGCGCCAGGAGCGCTGTTTCATCACCTTTGCGCAGGTAGCCCAGGCGGGCGCAGTTGATGGTCACCACGCCGATGGAGCCGGTCTGCTCCGCCGAGCCGAACAGGCCGTTGCCCCGCTTGAGCAGCTCCCGCAGGTCCAGCTGCAGGCGGCAGCACATGGAGCGCACCATGTTGGGTTTGAGTTCGGAATTGAGGAAGTTCTGGAAATAAGGCAGGCCGTACTTGGCGGTCATGGCGAACAGCCGCTCGGCGTTCTCGCTCTCCCAGGGAAAGTCCGGGGTGATGTTGTAGGTGGGAATGGGAAAGGTGAATACTCTTCCCCGGGCGTCTCCCGCGGTCATCACCTCCATGTAGGCGCGGTTGATGAGGTCCATCTCCCGCTGCAGCTCGCCATAGGTGAAAGGCATTTCTTCGCCGCCAATGACGGGCACCTGCTCGCGCAGATCTTCCGGGCAGACCCAGTCGAAGGTGAGATTGGTGAAGGGCGTCTGGGTGCCCCAGCGGGAGGGCACGTTGAGGTTGTAGATGAGTTCCTGGATGTACTGGCGCACCTGGGCGTAGTCCAGCCCGTCCTTGCGCACGAAAGGCGCCATGTAGGTGTCGAAGGAACTGAAAGCCTGGGCGCCGGCCCACTCGTTCTGCAGGGTGCCCAGGAAGTTGACGATTTGTCCCACGGCGGAGGACATATGCTTCGGCGGCCCCGCTTCCACCTTGCCGGGCACGCCGTTCAGCCCTTCGTGAAGCAGAGTGCGCAAAGACCACCCGGCGCAGTAACCCGCCAGCATGTCCAGGTCGTGAATATGCAGATCTCCCTGCCGGTGGGCCTGGCCGATTTCCGGGGGATAGACGTGGCTGAGCCAGTAGTTGGCGATAACCTTGCCCGAGGTGTTGAGAATCAGCCCTCCCAGGGAATAGCCCTGGTTGGCGTTGGCGGACACCCGCCAGTCCGCCCGGTCCAGGTACTCGTTCACGGAGCTGGCCACGTCCACCAGGGTCTGACGGTCCTGGCGCAGGCGCTTGTGCTGTTCCCGGTAAACGATATAGGCCCGCGCCGTGGCGAAGTGGTTGGCGGCGATGAGGGTTTGCTCCACGATGTCCTGAATGCGCTCCACGTCCGGCAGCCCGCCGGGGAGGTGGCTGATGACCTTCACCACCTGGGCTGTGAGCAGGCGGGCCTCCTCGTCGCCAAACTCGCCGGTGGCGGCGCCGGCCCGGGCAATGGCCGACTGGATGCGCTGGCTGTCGAAGGGAACCGTGGAGCCGTCCCGCTTGCGCAGGCGGTCGGGAAGGCTGGCTATCTGGAAACTCGTGGCTGTCATTTTGGTATCGCGCTCTATATCTTGTATTTGAAATTGTAGCTCATACAAAATATTGTGCACATAAAGAATGCTGATTTATGTCATGGAAAGCCGGAGTAACCATGACAAATGTCAGGTTTATGCCCCCTCCCCAGCTTGCGGGGGTGGGTTAGGGAGGGGGTTACGTGGCTTTGGATGGGCGGGGGCGGAGTCAAATGGGGAGGATGTTTGGAAGATCCCATGGCATGGAACAGTTTGATCCCGTTTCATGTAACAGTTTGGGTGGAATTTGACTCCGACCCCTTAAATCCGATACCCCCTCCCCAGCTTGCGGGGGTGGGTTGGGGAGGGGGTTGCGTGGCTTTGGATGGGCGGGGTCGGAGTCAAATGGGGAGGATGTTGGGAAGATCTCATGGCATGGAACAGTTTGACCCCGGCTCATGTAACAGTTTGGGTGGAATTTGACTCCGACCCCTTTGCAAATCCGGGGTGTACAGCGGGGGAGGGGGTTGCGTGACTTTGCGCAATGACCTTCAGCCCGACAACAGCGGCGTTCAGTCGGTCTTTTTCCTCCGCGCCCGGGGATGGGCCTGGTCGTAAACCTGGGCCAGGTGCTGGAAGTCCAGATGGGTGTAGATCTGGGTGGTGCTGATGTTGGCGTGGCCCAGCAGCTCCTGCACGGCACGCAGGTCGCCGGAGGATTCCAGCAGGTGGCTGGCGAAGGAGTGCCGCAGCAGATGGGGGTGGACATGCCGGGGGCTGCCCTGCTCCAGGGCGCGCTTGGCCAGGCGGCTCTGCACCGAGCGGGGGCTGAGGCGCCGGCCCCGCCGGCTGACGAACAAGGCTTGTTCATCGGCCGCGGCCAGGGACGGGCGTGCCCGCAGCCAGCGCCTGATGGCTTCCAGGGCCTTGCTGCCCACGGGCAGCCGCCGGGTCTTGCCGCCCTTGCCCGTGACCTCCAGCATGGCGTCCTGAAGGTCCAGGTCCGCCAGGTCCAGGGACACCAGTTCCGCCAGGCGCAGGCCGGAAGAATACAGCAGTTCCATCATGGCCTGGTCCCGCAGCGCCAGGGGGTCGCCGCCGGGCAGTTCCAGAAGCTGGGTCATCTGGTCCACGTCCAGGGTGGCCGGCAGCTTGCGTTCCACCTTTGGGGCGCGCACCCCCGTGGCAGGGTTGCCGTCCACCTGGCCTTCCCGCTTGAGATAGCGGTAGAAGGCGCGCAGGGCGGCCAGGCGCCGCTGCAGGCTTTTCGCCGACAGGCCCTGGCGGTGTCGCTGGGCGGCCCAGGCCCGCACCTGCGCCTGTCCCAGCTGCCGCCAGCCCAGCTGCTGCTGATCCAGCCAGGCGGCCATGTCCTTCAGGTCGCGGCCATAGGCTTCCACGGTGCGGGGAGACAGGCGCCTCTCCAGGGCAAGATGGCGCAGGAAGCTGTCCACCAACGCGTCTTCGCTGGCGGCAGCATGGCTCATGGGTGGTGAGGCTTCCCCAGGGCCTGCAGGCTGAGGCTCACCAGTTCCCCCAGGCGGATGAGGAAATCCACGCCCTTGCCGGAGTGGAAGCGTTCCCTGTCCTGGCTGCCGATGGCGAGGATGCCGGACAGGTCGCTGGTGCGTATGGGGATGAGGGCGGCGGAGCCTTCCTCGCCGGCCTGGTCGCCGAACAGGGTTCTGAGCTTGTCTCCCTTGAGGGGACCGCAGGTGGGTTTGTCGGCGTCCATGAAGGTGCGGAAAACCGCCATGCCGGATTCGCTCACCTGGGCTTCTTCCAGCTCCCGTGTGGAAAACAGCTTAAGCTCCACGGCATCGGCGTTGAAGCGTTCGCGCAACTCGTCCTGCAAGGTGGCGAGGATGTCCTGGCGGGAATTCGCCTCGATGAGGCGCAGGGTGAGGCGGTGCAGGCGCTGGTTCAGCCTGTCGTTGTCCCGGGCCACGGCAATCAGTTCCTGGAGCTGCTTCTGGTAGGCTTCGGCCTTGTCCTGCAGCATGCGCACCTTGTGCTCCAGCAGGGACACGGCGCCGCCGGTCTTGTGGGGCACCTTGATGTCGTCCAGCACGCTGGTGTGTCTCACGAAGAAACGCGGATGGGAGAGCAGATAGTCGCAAATCTGTTGCTCGAAATCCTGGTCTATGTCGCTGCTCATAATTCGATGTTGCCTTCAAATACTTCCGTTGCCGGGCCGGTCATCCATACGGGCTGGCCTTCTCCTCCCCAGCTTATCACAAGATCTCCTCCACGCAGGTGGACCTGCACGGTTTCGTCCAGCAGGCCCTGCAAGCGCCCGGAAACCACGGCGGCGCAGGCGCCGGTGCCACAGGCCAGGGTTTCTCCGGCGCCCCGTTCAAACACCCGCAGGCCGATTTCCCGGCGGCTCAGCACCCGCATGAAGCCCACATTCACCCGTTGCGGAAACCGGGGGTGTTTTTCCAATATGGGCCCCAGGGTGTCCACCGGCGCGGCGTCCAGGTCATCCACCTGCAGCACCACGTGGGGATTGCCCATGGACAGCACGCCGGCCTGGACATGGGGGCCGCCAATGTCCAGCTCGTAAACCGGCTGCGGGCGGTTAGCCTCGAAAGGGATGGATTCAGGCTCGAATACGGGAACGCCCATGTTGACCCTGACCTGTCCATCTTCCTGCAAGTATAGCCGAATGTCACCACCCGCCGTGCCCACGGGAATCTCGGTTTTCCGTGTCAGGCCGTGATCGTGGACGAATCGGGCGAAGCAGCGGGCGCCGTTGCCGCACTGCTCCACCTCTGAGCCATCGGCGTTGAAAATGCGGTAGTAGAACTCCGTGCCCCGGTTGCGGGGGCGTTCCACCAGCAGGATTTGGTCGCAGCCGATGCCAAAACGCCGGTCGGCGATGAAGCGCAGCTGCTCCGGGCTCAGGTTCACGGACTGGTTGATGGCGTCGAAGACCACGAAGTCGTTGCCCAGCCCGTGCATTTTGCTGAAATGCAGTTTCATGGCCGGGCCTCCGCGACGGATGACAGTCTGCCCATGACCGCCAGGTGACGGTCGCTGACCTGCTCCACCCTGAGGTGATCCAGCCCGCAGGCGCGAAGCTGCTCCCGGACTTCGTCAAGGGTATAGGCGGCATGCAGGGAGGCGTGGAAATCCCGGCGCAGCACGTCCGGGGCGTCGGCAGCATACCGGGCCACCAGGCTGTCCACCGCCTCCGGACTGCCGGGGCGCAGCAGGTCCATGACCAGCACATGCGCGCCAGGGGCGCCCTGGTCGCGGATACTGCGCCACAGGTCCAGGGGATCATTCAGGTGATGCAGCAGGCTGTTGGACACCAGGGCGTCGTAGTCACCGGCCAGGCCGCTGGCGGGCAGGTACTGGCAGTGCAGGCGGACGCGGTCTTCCAGACCCCCGGCGCGGACGGCCTTCGCCGCCAGATCGAGCATGGCCTGGGCGCCGTCAACGGCATCTATCCTCGCATCGGGATAGCGCCGGGCGAAGCGCAGGGGAATGTCCGCCGGGCCGCAGCCCAGGTCCAGCATCCGCCCCCTGAATTCGCCAGGGTGCAGGCGGCTG
>JALVEW010000201.1 GCA_027030425.1 Sedimenticola sp. | reverse complement strand
CCTCCCGGACGGTGACGGACGGCGAGTACTCCTTCTTCGAAGCCATCAAGGACAAGCGGGACAGGGAAACCGTGCTGGGGCTGGCCAATGCCAGCACCTATACCCAGGTGGAATCGGAGCCGGAAGACACCGCAGACGACGGAAACACCTCCGGCGAGGATGATACGGAAGACAACGAGTCCGCCTGAAACAGGCCACCCAGTCGAGGCGCCCGAGAGGATGGATTCGCGCCTTCCATGGCGCTCACCCCTCCGGGGCGCTGGCTGGCGCCAGCGTCCAAAAGGGCTTTCCTGCCCTTTTGTCGAACCTGAAGAGCCTCAAATCGGCCCCGGACCAGCCAAATTGAAAAGCCCGCCTGTAGCGGGCTTTTTTCTTCGCCGCCCGAGAGGATGGATTCGCGCCTTCCATGGCGCTCACCCCTCCGGGGCGCTGGCTGGCGCCAGCGTCCAAAAGGGCTTTCCTGCCCTTTTGTCGAACCTGAAGAGCCTCGAATCGGCCCCCGGACCAGCCAAATTGAAAAGCCCGCCTGGAGCGGGCTTTTCAATTTGGCCCGCCCGAGAGGATTCGAACCTCTGACCTCAGCCTCCGGAGGGCTGCGCTCTATCCAGCTGAGCTACGGGCGGAAAGGGGAATTATACCCCAATGCGCTGGGGTGCGAAGCATAGCAGATTGCGCTATCTTCACAAGGGCTTATTCAGGAAAACACACCCGTGAACGACAACTGCATCTACCTGGGGCCTGAGCTTGCCCGTTATGGCTTTGGTGATCCCCACCCCTTCGGCACGGATCGCATGGGGGCCTTTCAGCGGGAGTTCGAGGCCCGGGGGCTGGAGAGGTTCTGGCGCGTCGTCCCGCCCCGGGACACGACCCTAGAAACTCTGGCCCTGTTCCATACGCCCGAATACATCCAGCGGCTGCGGGATGCGTCAGGCGATGGAAAAGGCTTTCTGGATGAAGGCGACACGCCGGCTTTTCCGGGCGTGCTGGAAGCCGCCCTGACCGTTGCCGGCACGGTGATCCACGCGGCGGACCGGCTCATGGCCGGAGAATGCCAGCATGCTTTCGTGCCCATTGCCGGGCTGCATCACGCCCGGCGCGACGGAGCGGCGGGGTTCTGCGCCATCAACGACTGTGGCATCGTCATCGAGCATCTGAAGAAACACCATGGCCTGGAGCGCATTGCCTATGTGGACATAGACGCCCACCATGGCGATGGTGTGTTCTATGCCTTCGAGGATGACCCGGCCGTGATATTCGTGGATTTCCATGAAGACGGCCGTTATCTCTATCCAGGCACGGGAGACACCTCGGAAACCGGCAAGGGGGAAGCGGCAGGCCTCAAGCTGAATGTTCCCCTGCCGCCACGGGCCACGGATGCGCTGTTTGAAAAGCTGTGGCCGGCGGCGGAGCATTTCCTGCGGCGCCACGACATCCAGTTCTGCATTCTCCAGGCAGGCGCCGACAGCATCGCCGGCGATCCCATCACCAGCCTGCAACTGTCACCGGCCATTCACGCCATGGTGGCCGGAAGCCTTGCCGGCCTCCCCTGCCGGCGGCTGCTCATGCTCGGTGGCGGCGGTTACAACCGGAACAACCTGGCCCGGGCCTGGAACGGCATGCTGCAGGCTCTGTCAGACTGACTTTCGCCAGTACAGGATGCGGTTATTGGCCGGCATGGCGATATCTTCCTCCAGCATCATGCCCGCCTGTTCCGCCAACGCATTCAAAGCCTCGAAATCCCTGATGCCACTGCCGGGATCGCGGGCCTTCAGCCAGGCATCAAAATGGCGATTACTGTCGCTGCTGTAGTTCCCGCTGTAGTTGAAAGGGCCGTAAAGCAGAAAATGACCGTTTCCGGGCAGCAGCTTTCCCACCCCGGCAAACAGGGCCTGTACCTGGGGCCAGTGCATGATATGCACTGTATTGGCAGAGAATACCGCCTGAACATCCACTTCCGGCCAGACCACCTGAGTCACATCCAGGCACAGGGGATCGCCCAGATTGGAAAGTCGGGCCTCGTCCAGCCACAGGCGTATGCCCGGCAGGTTTTCCGCCCGGTCGCTGGGCTGCCAGAAGAGATGGGGCATGGCCGAGGCAAAATATACGGCATGCTGGCCGGTCCCGCTGCCGATTTCCAAAACCCGGGAACAATCCTCCAGCCGGGGCTTGAGCACCGACAGGATGGGACCGCGATTCTGGTCGCAGGACTCCGCATGGGGCTTCACGGCATGTCCCTGCGGTAGGGAGACTGTTTTTGCATCTGTTTCATGTAGGCAGCCACGCTGCGCTCCTCCAGGCGGGCAAATCGTTGTATGGGCTCGCGAAACCCTTCCACGGCAATCCAGTGCGCGGAAACGGTGGATACGGGCTCGAAGCCCCGCGCCACCTTGTGTTCACCCTGGGCGCCGGGTTCGAAAACCTGCAGGCTGCGTTCAATACAGTATTCTATGCCCTGATAGTAACAGGCTTCGAAGTGCAGGCTATCGATTTCCGCGATACTGCCCCAGTGGCGGCCATACAAACGGGTATCGCTGGCATACATGAGGGCGCCGGCGATGCATTCTCCCTGGAGATCCGCCAGCACCAGCAATACCTGGTCCGGCATGGCAGCCGCCACGACCCTGAAGAAGTCCTCGTTGAAAGTCGCCATGCCCCATTTTTCCTCGAACAGGCGATTGTAGAAAAGCGCAAAATCCCGCCAGTCCTGCGCCGTGGCCGTATGGCCGTCCAGCCGCCGTAAGCTGACGCCCGCCGCCTCCACTTTGCGCCTTTCCCGACGGATGTTCTTGCGTTTTCTTGCAGACAGACTGCTGAGAAAATCGTCGAAATCCCGATACCCCGGATTGCGCCAATGAAACTGGCAGTCATGACGCAGCACCAGCCCCTGCTCCGCGAGAAAAGCCTTTTCCCGCGCCTCCGGAAACAACCAGTGGACGCCACTGGCCTGCTGCTCTCCAGCCAGGGAAAGGGCCGCCCTGAACAACACTGGGAACAACTCCTGTTCCCGCCTCGGCGCAACCAGCAGGCGCTGCCCGGTGGCCGGCGTGTAGGGCACGGCGCTGACCAGCTTGGGAAAATAATTCAGCCCTACCCTACGCCAGGCCTCTTCCCAGGCATGGTCGAACACGAATTCCCCGTAGGAGTTGAGCTTTCGGTACAGAGGCATGGCGGCCACCAGCCTGCCGTTCTCTTCCACGGAAACATGCGCGGGAATCCAGCCGAAATGTTCGCCCACGCAGCCATGCTCTTCCATGGCAGACAGAAATTCATGGCGCAGAAAGGGTTGCCTCCCCACCACCAGGGCGTTCCAGTCATGGGCGGGAATCTCTTTCAGGTTGTCATGAATACGAACCCTGAAACCAGGCTCATTCATTGGCCGCCACGGATTCGATGGCCTGGGCCAAAGACTCGGACAGGCGCGCCAGTGCTTCACTCTGGCCCTGTACCATGGCCGCCTGGCTGCCGTCAGGGGACGGAACTTCAAAATGCCCGCGCCGCACTTGCACCAGCTTGCGCCGGCGCTGATCGAACAGCTGCCACTGCACATCCAGCACGACCTTGTGGTCGGGGCCGAAATCGAAGCGACTGATATCCAGAACAACCTGGTAATCCAGGTCGATGGCAGAACTCCACGGGTAGGCCAGCACGCCGTCGATGCCCATGAGGCGGGACAGGTTGTCCGCCAGCACCTGGGTGACATTCCTGTCCAGGCCGCCGGCCCAGCGGTTGAACTCATCCAGTCTGAGACTGACATTGCTGGAGCGGCTTACCAGCTGGCTGCGATCCAGGTAGTCCGCCAGGTTCACCGGCCCCACGCCCACCAGCATGTCGGGCAGCTGGACGCTGCGCGGCTGGGCAAGGGGGGTCAGCACATAGAAACTTGCCGGCGGCGACGTGGTCAGACAGGCCGTCAGCAACAGGGGCAGCAAAAGGAATAAAGGTATCCGGCTAATCATGGGCCGATCATAGCTCATTCGGGTTGCAGCTTCACTTCCAGGGGACCGCGCACGTCCAGGTGCACATCCTGTTGCGGGAAGGGAATCTCCATGCCGGCCTCGCGGAACTTGTCGTTAATGGCGTGATGCAGCTCACTCAAGGTGGCGACACGGTAATCCACGTTGTCGATGACACAGCGCAGCTCCAGGATCAGGGCGCTGTCGCCAAAGCTCTGGAAGTAAACGAAGGGCCGAGGCTCCTTCTGCACGCGCGGATGTTCCTCCGCCGCCTGCATCATCAGGGTCTCGGCCTGTTTCACGTTGGCCCCGTAGGGAATGCCCACCACTAGCTTGAGGCGCGTGGTCTGGTCGGACAGGGACCAGTTGAGCAGGCGGCCGGTGATGAATTCCTTGTTGGGCACCAGCAGCTCCTTGCGGTCCCGCGTGAGTATGGTGGTGGCGCGAATCTGAATCCGCGTTACGGTGCCGTCCGTATCTCCCACGGTGACATAGTCACCAACCCGTATGGGCCGCTCGAACAGGAGAATCAGGCCGCTGATGAAATTGGCCACAATCTCCTGCAGGCCAAAACCGATACCCACGCCCAAGGCGGCCACCAGCCACTGGATCTGCGCCCAGTCGCCGCCCATGGCCTTGAACACCATGGCCAGGCCCACGGCGACGATGACATAGCCACTGAGGGTTCTGGCGGCGTAGCGGCTGCCCGGGGAGAAGCGGAAATACTGCAGCAGGATGATCTCCAGGAGGGAGGGCAGGTTCCTGGCCGCCACCAGGGTGGTAACGGCAATGGCAATGACCAGCATCACGTCACCCAGGGTGACCGGAACCTGGCTTTGAACCCCGTTCAGGGTAACGGTACGCTGCCACAAGGGAATGGTATCCAGGATGCTCAGCGCCGGCATCACCTGCGACCAGATGAGCCACATGCCCACGGCTCCCACCACGAGCATGGCGGCATTGAGCAGCTTGCGGCTTTCCTTGCTCAGGGCCACCAGATCCACCCTGGGCTCGGGCACATCGCCGTCCATGCTTTCCGGGATGTCCTCTCCCGCCTCCTTCCTCTCCGCCAGGGCCTTGCGCCGCTGCAACGCCGCCTGGTAGGCAATTCGCCTGCGGCTCAGCAACAGCCAGTGCTCGGCAAGCTGCTGAATCAGGACCAGCCCGGCCAGCAGCCAGAGGGTGTTGATCAGGTAGCTGAGCAGCGTTCCCGCCGTATAGACATATCCCAGGAAAGACAACACAAGGAGCGCAAAGGGCACGCTCAACAGCAAGAGAAACCATAACCAGCGGAATCGGTACAGGGCGCCCCTGGTATTGTGCTCCAGGTAACTGGCTACGACCCCTTTGCGCGGCTGGAACACCATGTGAATGAACACGCTCAGGGAAAGTACCGCCACGGCAAAAACGAGCTTGAGTGTGACCCCTGCCAGCCCTTCCTCGGACAGGTTGACCATGAGCATGGTGAACAGGTTGGCCGGCACGAAAGTGGCCAACAGCCAGTTCACCGCCCTGCGCAGCTGCTTCACATTGTTCTGCCGCCAGCGGAAGTGCTGGTCGAGTACACCATGGGGCCGGGTCATGGCCCTCAGAATCAGCAGGGAATACAGGGGCAGGGTAATCTGCCGCAAGGCCCTGACCAGCGCATCGACATAGGCGGGAACCTCACTGGAAAGTTGGGTCAGCTGCCATGTCAGGAAGACCAGCAGCAAAATGGCCGGCACAGGCAGCAGAAAACTGATGAGCAGGGCCTTCAGGGTGGACAGGAAATTTCCCGCTGTCGGCTTTCCCGGGCGCAGGCTGCTTTCTTTCAGGGCCTGGTTCAACCACCTCCGGCTCCACAGGTGGAGCAGCACCAGGAACAGGAACAACAAGGCGGGAAGAGGGTTCAGCAACTGCCCGCCCAGGGCCTGCCACATCTTCCACCAGGCACGAACATCGGCAAGCTCATTGAATTCACCGGGTATCTTCTTGAGGTCCGCCAGGCTCATAACAGGCGTGTTGCGCACCCACAGCAGATGACCCGCGAGAAACTGGTCGTAGGCAATGAGCTTGTCCAGCGCCCGACGCACCAGCACGCCGTGTTCACTGAGCACCCTGAGATAGGCTTCATCCGTGGCAATGAGCCGCTTCAGCAGCGCCTTCTTGCGCTCCAGCAGGTTCTCCAGGGGGGTTTCCAGCACGTCCTCTTCTTCCTTGCTGAGGCCGGGAATCAGCTGTGCCGGCGTGGGCGGCTCGTTTTCCAGCTTGCGCAAGGTTTCCTTGTGGCGAATCAGGCGCAGCCCGGTTTCCGTGATCTTTTTCTTGACCCTGGTTTCCTCCTTTCTGTAGCTGCGGGGATCCGGCAGGTTCTTGCGTCGCTCCAGCAACACCTGCCCCAGGGCTTCGCGCAGGCCGGCGATCTCGACCTTGCGCTGGGTGCTCAGGTACTCCTCCTCCATCTGCTTGATCTTTTGCCGCAGGCCGTTGTCCTTCTTGCTGGCCTCCTCCAAAACCCGGGTCATCTCCTTGAGCTCTTCGCCCAGCAGGGCATTGTCCCGGGCCAGTGACTTGAGGGCGGGATACTGCTGGGCCACGTGCAGCTCCGCCGCGTCCTCGCTGCGGCTCACCTGTTCGGCTTCCGTCTTGCGCCGCTCGTTGACCAAGTCTTCCACGGCATCGATCTCCCGCGCCAGCCGGGCCGTTTCCGCGCGGGCTTCCTCCAGCTGGGCACGAAGCAGCTTCAGGCGGGCGGGCTGTGACAGTATCTCCTGCTCCAGCATGTCCACCCTGGCTTTCAGGGCCTGCATTCTGGCCTTGTCACGCCACCATCGGGCTTCAGCCAGGACATCGGCCTTATCCCCTGGCGAAGACAGGGTCCGTTTCAGTTCATCCAACTGGCGCGTTGTGTCCGCCAGCTCCGTGCGCGCCGCGTCCGGTCGGTTGGATTCGTCAGCGATTGCCTGGGCCAGCTTCTCCACCCGGGCTTCCTTGGCCGTGTACGCGGCTTTCTGGGTTTCCAGAAGCTGCTCCAGCTCCTCCAGGGACTTCTCCTGAAGGCTTGCCGTATCCACGGATTCCTCCTTCCGCGCCTGCAGCTTGCGCCCGATGGCTTCCGACTGCCGCGGGGCCTCTGTGCGCGAGCCAAGGTATTCCTTTCCCTTGCGGGCATACTCAGTGGAGCGGGTCAGCCAGTCCCGCGCCTCCTTGTATATGGTGAGAATGTTCTTTTGTTCTTCTTCGGAAAGATCGTCACGGGATTCAACATCCTCCACGGCCGTCTTCAGGTGTTCCACCGTCACCTTGAGCTGGCTGTCGGGAACACTTGCGGCCCAGGACAGTCCAGTCACAGCCAGCAGCGCAAGACAAAAAACAAGACGAAGAAAATTCAGGTACATGTCATCTTCCAGGAAACCCGTTGTGAAGAGATTAGCATAGTGTCACGAGCACAAAGACAGCCCTTTCCTTGACCCATGTCGTTTTTCATATCTCGATTTTGCTGGCATAGTTGGAGCCTGACACCATGAACCAACGGCTGGAGGCAACACCATGACCAAGCACATCGGCATACTCACGGCGGGCGGCGACAGCCCGGGGCTCAACGCGGCCATTCGCGGCGTGGGCAAGGCCGCGCAAAGCCATTATGACATGCAGATGATTGGTTTCCTCGACGGGTTTCGCGGCCTGGTGGACAACCGTTTCCAGCGCATGGACGGCGATGTCCTGTCTGGCATACTCACCCGTGGCGGCACCATTCTGGGCACCAGCCGGGACAAGCCCCACCGCATGCTGTTTGGCGGAAAAACCCAGGACATGACGGATGTCATCGTGGAAAACTACCGCGCCAATCACCTGGACTGCCTGGTATGCATCGGCGGAGGCGGCACCCAGAAGAACGCCCTCAGGCTCATGGAAAAGGGTCTCAACATCATCACCCTGCCCAAGACCATAGACAACGACGTGGCCCGCACCGACGTAACCTTTGGCTTCGATACCGCCCTGGGCATCGCCACCGAAGCCATCGACCGCCTGCACAGCACGGCCCACAGCCATCACCGCATCATCGTGGTGGAAATCATGGGACACCGGGCCGGATGGCTGGCCCTGGGGGCCGGTATCGCAGGCGGCGCCGACGTCATCCTGCTGCCGGAAATTCCCTACGATCTGGAGGTGGTCGCCGACGCCATTCGCCAACGCCAGCGGGGGGGCAAGAATTTCAGCATCGTGGCCGTTGCCGAAGGTGCCCTGCCCAAGGACAAGGCCAGCCTGGTGCAGGAAGCGGAACAACGCAAGGCCAACGCCAGCAGCAAAAAAGAAAAGAAGGAAGCCAAGGAAGAACTTGCCCGCCTGGCCCAGGATTACGCCAACAATACGGTCCTGCTCTCCAGCGAACTGGAAAAACTCA
>JALVEW010000200.1 GCA_027030425.1 Sedimenticola sp. | reverse complement strand
GTCCTTCAGCTGAGAAAGGCGGTCGCGCTCCACCTTCTGCCACTGGCTGGACGGGTCGAAACCCGCGAACTCCACGCGGTTGTCATAGCCCCTGACCAGCAGCAGGGCATTGCCGGCAAGCAAAGGGATCACCCCGGAGAATATCTCCCCCGAATACCACTGGAGCAGGAAGCCCAGGATGATGAGCCCGAAGGCAATGAACATGCGCTTGCCATAGGCCATGTCCCGCCACAGCCAGAAGACCACGGCATCCCGGGCGTTGCTGATGTCCTGGGCGGCGGCGTTCATGATACGTCCTCCCCGGCCTCCACATAGCCCCGGGCCTCAATCCGGCGGAAACCGTTGCGCGCTTCCAGCTCCCCGAAGCCCAGCTCCCGCCAATACAGGGGACAGGCGCCGTTGCAGATATCGAACTGGCTGCATTCCCGGCACTGGGGGTGGGCCAGGGCCTTGTCCCGGTAGCCCCTGGCCTTGTCGCTGTTCCATACCTTCACCAGGTCATCCTCCAGCAGGCTGCCCACCTCGTCGTCATAGGAGGCGCAGGGAATGACGGAACCGTTTGGCGCCACGGAAATCAGGCCGTCACAGGCGCTGCAGCCATGATTGCCCAGACCGGCGGGAATGGGGTTGAACATGCACATGGGCGTGGGGGAATACCAGAGGAATTCCACGTCATGGGCCTTGCTCTGCTGCTGAATTTTCTCCAGCCAGGCGCCGATGTCGCTGTAGCGCACGATGAGGTCGGGGTGCACCACGGCGCTGCCCGTGGGGACCAGCAGGTTCATGCTGAAACGCTCATTGCCCAGCACTTGCCGCACGAAACGCGGCATGTCCGGCATTTGGTGGACGTTCATGCGGTTGATGGTGCTGTTGGTATGCACCCGCACACCCACGGCCTTCAGATGGCCCACGGCGGCCACGGTTTTCTCGAAGGAAGCCTGTCCCTGGGTGACCAGGTTGTGCACCTCGGCGCTGGTGCCTTCCAGGCTCACCTGGGCCGAGTCCAGGCCGGCATCGGCAAGCACTTGCGCCAGTTCCGCATCGATGCGCGTGCCATTGGTGATGAGATTCACGCGCATGCCCAGCGCCTTGGCGTATGCAATGAGCTCGGGCAGCTGCTTGTGCAGGGTGGGCTCGCCCCCGGTGAAGCTCACGGACGGCACCCTGCCCTCATGCCAGAGTTTGTCCAGCACGGTTTTTATCTCGGCCACGCTCATGACCTTTTCGTCGTTCACCGGCTGGGTGGTGCAATTGCAGCCGGCGTAACAGAACACGCAGCGCAGGTTGCACTTGTAGGTGATGGCGACCTCGGAAAGAATGGGCAGGTCGGAAAAGTGCCGATCGAAGACCTCCACTTCCACACCGGGATGACCGCTGTCGGCTGTGACATGGCCTTCCAGAAAGCCCCGCACCCCGTGCAGGAACAGAGCCACCTCCTCCAGCTTGTCAGGATTGCCGCCCAGCCCCTTCACCAGACCCGCAACCTTGCCGCCATCGAGCAGGAACTTGAGAATCTGCGCGCCCTGGGCATTGAGCTTCTGGGCCTGGTTGGGGCGCTTGATGAGGATGTTGTCCTCGGTGCGCACGAAAATATAGGGGCCGACATTGGCGATGAACTCATCCACCCAGGACAAATCAGGCAAAGGCCCTTCACAGGCGAGTCCGCCGCCGATGTCCGCGGCACCCGCGCGCCAACGGCTCACGACCCGGGCCATGCGTTCATACAAACCGCGCATCAGTGTGACCCTCCACTGACACAGGCCGAATGGCAGGCGCTGTGACAGGCGGAATGGCAGGCCGAGTGACAGGCGCTGTGGCAGGCGGAATGGCAGGCGTCGTGGCAGACATTCAGCTCCATGGCGATATCCGTGTCCAAGGGGCCGTGGATAATGTGATCCACGGTGACCGGCATGTCCGTGGCGTAGCGGGCGGGATCGTCCTGGTAATGCCAGCGCTGATGGTAATAGGGATGCTGGTTGTGATACCAGAAGTACCAGTCGCTGGCCTCCGACCGTTGCCCCCTGGCGTCGGGGGCGGCCGTTTTGAGGTAGTCGCTCACCTGGCGGCGGTACCAGTTCTGGGTGGCCTCGATGTCCGCGTCCCAGGCCTTGCGCTGAACGTTCTTCACCGCCGTGTTCATCAGTTCCTCCAGCTCCTGCTGGGACAGCTCGCCGTCATCGCTCAGGGCGTGGTAGAACATGCGCTCATACTCGTCCAGCTTGTGCAGGTCTGGCGGGTTCAGCACTTTCACCCTCAGGGGCGACTCGGACAGTATCTCCACGAAGCCCTCCAGCGCCATGGAATTGAGCATGGCCGAAACTATGAGCTTGAAGGGAATCTCCAGGTAAAAGGCCGCCTCGAGGGGCGTGAGATCCTTGCAAATCTTTCCCGGCTTGCGAAACTCGGAAAGAATCAGCTTGGGCGGCGTCCAGTCCAGGTTCTCCCAGCGGATTTCTTCCAGCCCTTCCCTGGCCTTGAGCATGGAGCGCTGCTTGCCCTTGACCACCCCGAAGAATGCCCCAATGACGGCCAGCCCGAGTATCAGCAGCAGAGGGCTGTTCCCTTGCCGGCTGTTCTCGCGGAGTGGAGCGGGTTCCATGGCGGCCGGAGGGGCAGCGAGGTGAAACCAGTCCGCCGACATGTAGAACTGCACCCGCATGTGGAAACGATTGCCGGGATCATTCTTGTGGAACACCAGCAGCAGGCGGTTGTCCGGCCCGCGTTGGTAGTCGATGAGGTATTTCTCGTTCACCCAGGGTTCGGTGAGGATCAGCCCCTCCGTATCCACCACGCTGCGGGGATTCACCTGTTCATCCGGCAGGTGATAGGGGGTGAGAATTTTCAGGGTGTAGTGGTCCTGGTTGGCGGCCTCGTCCCACTGCACCGGCGCCCAGTCGAAGAACACCAGCTCCCGGCCATCTTCCGCCGTGGTGGGGCCAAGATAACCGGCGGTGTAAAAGTCCGTCCTGAACGGCAGATTGAACGTCACCGTCTGTCCCTCGGGCACGCCCTTGCCATTGGCAAGAAGAATATCCCACTTGCCTGCGGAGAGCTGGCGTATGTCCAAGGGGTATGTATTGCCCCGGCTGTCCACAGCCCCGGCCTGATCCACGGCCATGCCAACCTTGAGTTTGCCGTTGCCCTGAAAATAGAAGCCATGCAGCTCGCCGGAAGTCACCTGCCACTGTACCTGGTAGAGCACCACGGCGCTGCCATCGGCCTGGAGATCCACCGTGGTTTCGACGAAATCTATCTGCCCCTTGCCCGCCTGTACTCCTGCCGGAAGCAGTAGAAGCAGCAGCAACAGCCGCCATACTGAAAACATGTAATCCACTCCATGAGCCAGCCTGCCCTGATTGTGCCCCCAATACAGCGGTTTTTCCAGTATGGGCGCCGCCCCTTTCCATGGCGCCCAATGGTTCGAAAATCCGGATGGAGCACGCCCTCATCTCGCGCCTCCCGACCTCATTTACGCGGCTTGGGGGGCACAACCGGATATGGAATAATGATCTCCGGGATAATGCTGCCAGTAACACTGGCCAACCAGGGAATTCATGATGCTTACACCGGGCCGCTTTCTGCCTTGTCTGCTGCTTTTCATGCTGGCCGCCACCGCTGGCCTGGCAGAGCAGGCGGTGGCGGAAAACACAGACAGCCTGAAACTGGCCCGCCGCTACCTGGATCAGGGCAAGGCTGTCGAGGCACTGGAAATCACCGACAGCCTGCTGGCGAAACCGGAGCTGCCGCCAGCGCGACAGGCCACCATCATGGAATACTACCTGGAAGCCTTGAGAGCGCTTGACCGAAAGGGTCTCCCACCGGCACGCAAGGCGTTGGCAAAGGCACTGGCGGATACCGCAAAAGACGCACAACGGCGCATGAAGATCTGGTGGCACCTCGGCGTGCTGACCTACAACCAGGGAGAGCTGGCGGAAGCGCAAGGTTACTTTGAAAAAGCCCTGGAAAACCGCCCACCCGGGGATGTTCCAAGCCAGTACCGGCTGCACATGAGCATCGGCGCCACCCAGATTCAACTGGGCAATTATGCCGATGCCACGGAAAGCATGCTCAAGGCGGAACAGATTCACGACCACGCGGGCATGCCGCCCGACAACGCTCTCTACCAGAATCTGTCCGGCCTGTTCTATTACCTGAAGGACTGGGACAAGGCCATCGAGTACGGCCATAAAGCCCTGGCCATCACGGACAAGGACAGCATGGAATACACCTGGATTCTGTCCGACCTGGGTATCGGCTACCGGCACAAGAACGACTACAAGAACGCCTATCGGTTCCTCAAGGCCACCGTGGACAGGGCTCCGGATGACGCCCACAGCTGGCTGAACCTTGGGTATGTACTACTGGAAGAAGAACGCTACCAGGAAGCACTGGACGCCCTGAAAAAGGCGCAGAAACTCTACCGGGAGCGGGGCACCACCAAGGATCTGGGAATGGCAAATTATTACATTGGCCGCGCCTTGAGCGGGCTGGGCGACCTTCAACAAGCCATAGATTACTATCGCCAGGCCCTGGCTTTGTACGACCGCCAGGACAATCCGCCGGAACGCCTGCGCCTTTACCAAGATTTGGCCAACGCCCTGGAACAGACCGGAAGCTATGCCGAAGCCCTGGCCATCATGAAGAAGCACCAGGCCCTGCACGAAGAACTGCTCAGTTCCGACGCAAAAGCCCGCATCGCGAAGCTGAAAAGCCTCGCCGAACTCGAGAAGAAAAAAAGAGCCCTGGCCGAACTGGAGCAGAAAAGAGCGCTGGATCGACAAACCATAGAACGCCTGGAACTCCAGGCCGGACACGAGCGCACCCTGCGCTGGTTTCTGGTCGGTGGCCTGGTGCTCGCCGGGCTTGTCATGCTGCTGCTGATAGGCATGGTGCGGCTGCGCCAGCGACTGCACCGGGAACTTCATACCCAGCACCGTGATATCGAGGCCCTGAACCGGAAACTGAGGGAATCCAGCATCAGGGACCCTCTCACCGGCCTGTACAACCGGCGCTACCTGACCCAGGAGGTCGAAGCCCTCACCACCAGACAGGAAAGGGATGGCGCCAACAGAACCCACAGCCCGGCACTTGTCATTCTCGCGGATCTGGACAGGTTCAAGCAGATCAATGATACCTGGGGACATTCCGTGGGCGACCAAGTGCTCAAGGCATTCGCCGAAACCTTTTCCCACTGCGCCAGAAAAGGAGACATTCCGGTACGCTGGGGCGGCGAGGAATTCCTGCTGTTCTGCCGGAACATGGACATCCGCCAGGGGGCTGATCTCTGTGCCCGCATCCAGCGACAGCTGCACGCCCTTGAAATCCACGCGGACGGAAACACATTGCGCATCACCTGTTCCTTCGGTATCGCCCCCCTGCCTGTGCACCCGGATCTGCCACCGCGCTGGAGCTGGACCATAAAGCTGGCGGATGCCGCCCTGTACGCCGCCAAGTCCGCCGGACGGGACCGCTGGGTGGCCTACGCACTCAATAAAATCCCACCCTGGCTGGAAGACGACAACCTGGACATCCCCCGCCTGCTGGCCGAGGAATGGCTGCAGGTGCTCGAAACCGAAACCACATGAGGGCACTCGAGGGGTCGGAGTCAAATTTGGGAGTCGTTGCCCATAATCAATAGCATAGAGCAATTTGACTCCGACCCCTCGCCCGCGACCCCTCGCCCCGGCTCTCAGACCCAGGCCGCTCGAGTGACCGACGAATCCACACAATCCATGCCGCCTGCCTTCATACGTGAAGTGTATAATTCCGCTTTTCCCTTCCTTTCGGCATTATCGTGAGCTCTGAAACCCTGCGGCAACTCCTGAAACAACGCATCCTCATGCTCGACGGCGCCATGGGCACCATGATCCAGCGCCACAAGCTTACGGAAGAAGACTACCGGGGGGAGCGTTTCAGCGACTGGCCATCAGACCTGAAGGGCAACAACGACCTGCTCTGCCTCACCCAGCCGGACATCATCCGCGGCATCCACGAGCAGTACCTGGAAGCCGGGGCCGATATCCTGGAGACCAATTCCTTCAACGCCACCCGGGCTTCCATGGCGGACTATGGCATGGAGGAACTGGTGTATGAAATCAATGTGGCGGCGGCGCGGCTGGCCCGGGAAGCGGCGGACAAGTACAGCACCGGCAACAAGCCCCGCTTCGTGGCCGGGGTGCTGGGTCCCACCAGCAAGACCCTGTCCATCTCTCCTGATGTGAACGACCCGGGGTATCGCGCCATCAGCTTTGAGGAGCTGGCGGAAGATTACCGGGAGGCCGCCCGGGGGCTGATGGAAGGCGGGGCGGATATCATCCTTATCGAAACCATCTTCGACACACTCAATGCCAAGGCCGCCATTTTCGCCGTGCGGGACGTGTTCCAGGAAAAGGGCGCCGAGCTGCCCATCATGATTTCCGGCACCATCACCGACCAGTCCGGGCGCACCCTGTCGGGCCAGGTGACGGAAGCCTTCTACAACAGCCTGCGTCACGCCAGGCCTTTATCCATCGGCCTGAACTGCGCCCTGGGGCCGGATCTGCTGCGTCAGTATGTGGAGGAGTTGTCCCGGGTGGCGGAATGCTTCGTCTCCGCCCATCCCAACGCCGGCCTGCCCAACGAGTTTGGGGAATATGATCTGACCGCCCAGGAGATGGCGGCGGAAGTGGGCGAATGGGCGCAGTCCGGCTTCATCAACATCGTGGGCGGCTGCTGCGGCTCGACACCAGAACACATCAAGGCCATTTATGAACAGGTCAAGGACAAGCCACCGCGTCCGCTGCCTGAGATTGCCCCCGCCTGCCGTCTGTCCGGCCTGGAGCCCTTGAACATCACCGAGGACTCCCTGTTCGTCAATGTGGGGGAGCGGGCCAATGTCACCGGCTCGGCCAAATTCAAGCGTTTGATCCTGAACGAGGAATACGAGGAGGCCCTGGATGTGTGCCGCACCCAGGTGGAGGAAGGCGCCCAGGTCGTCGATGTGAACATGGACGAGGGCATGCTGGACGGCAAGGCGGCCATGATCCGGTTCCTCAATCTGTGCGCCGCCGAGCCGGACATCGCCAAGGTGCCCTTCATGATCGACTCTTCCAAGTGGGAGATCATCGAAGCCGGCCTGCAGTGCGTGCAGGGCAAGGCCATCGTCAACTCCATCTCCATGAAGGAAGGCGAGGACAAGTTCCGCGAGCAGGCGCGCCTGTGCCGCCGCTACGGCGCGGCGGTCATCGTCATGGCCTTCGACGAAACCGGCCAGGCAGACACTTACGAGCGCAAAATCGAAATCTGCGAACGCGCCTACCGCATCCTGGTGGACGAGCTGGATTTCCCCGCCGAGGACATCATCTTCGACCCCAACATCTTCGCCGTGGCCACGGGCATAGAGGAACACAACAACTACGCTGTCGATTTCATCGAAGCCACCCGCTGGATCAAGGCAAACCTGCCCCATGCCCTGGTGTCCGGCGGGGTATCCAATGTGTCCTTCTCCTTCCGCGGCAACAACCCCGTGCGCGAAGCCATACACGCGGTATTCCTGTACCACGCCATCCGCGCCGGCATGGATATGGGCATCGTCAACGCCGGGCAGCTGGTGGTCTATGACGAGGTGCCGGAGGAACTGCGCAAGGCGGTGGAGGACGTGATTCTCAACACCGACCCGGAAGCCGGCGAACGCCTGGTGGAGCTGGCGCCCAAATACGCCGGGGACGGCAGCGACCAGGACAAGAAGGAAGACCTGGAATGGCGCTCCTGGCCCGTGGAAAAGCGCCTGGAGCATTCCCTGGTGAAAGGCATCACCGAATTCATCGATGAGGACACCAAAGAGGCCCTGGAAAAGCTGGGCCGCCCCATCAATGTCATCGAAGGCCCTCTCATGGATGGCATGAATGTGGTGGGCGATTTGTTCGGCGCGGGCAAGATGTTCCTGCCCCAGGTAGTCAAATCCGCCCGGGTGATGAAAAAATCCGTGGCCTGGCTGGAACCTTACCTGGAGGCGGAAAAGGCCGAGTGCCCGGCGGAGAACGCAGGCAGGATTCTCATGGCCACGGTCAAGGGCGACGTGCATGACATCGGCAAGAACATTGTGGGCATCGTCCTGCAATGCAACAGCTATGAAGTCATCGACCTGGGAGTCATGGTGCCCGCGGACAAAATCCTGCTGACCGCCAGGGAAGAAAAGGTGGACATCATCGGCCTGTCCGGGCTGATTACCCCCTCCCTGGATGAAATGGTGCACGTGGCCAGGGAGATGAAACGCCAGGGCTTCACCATCCCCCTGATGATCGGCGGCGCCACCACCTCCAAGGCCCATACGGCGGTGAAAATCGAGCCCGAATACGAACATGGCGCGGTCTATGTGCCTGACGCCTCCCGCG
>JALVEW010000199.1 GCA_027030425.1 Sedimenticola sp. | reverse complement strand
AGACTGCCAGTGAAACACTGGATTCAGTGGCTGGACGAGTTTCTGCAGGACTGATCCCGGCACGATCACCACATTCCCGGGTGAAAGAGAAGCTCATCCCGGAGAAGACGCCTGCACTTTGGTGGACTTCAGCCCCAAGTGACCACAGGCAAAGCTGCGCACCAGGCCGGGAATCTTGTCGGCTTCAACAGGGCGGCTGAGATAGTATCCCTGCACCAGGTCACAACCCACACGCTTCAGGACATCCAGCTGGGCACGCTCCTCCACACCCTCGCCCACCACGCGATGACCCAGCGCATGAGCAACATTGACGATGGTGCCCAGCAACAGGGCTGCCTTGTCATCTGAAAGCAAGTCGGTGACGAAAAGGCGGTCAATCTTCAGACAGTCCACGGGCAGGGACTTCAGGGAACCCAGGGACGAATAGCCGGTACCGAAATCATCAATGGCTATTCCCACCCCAAGCTCGCGCAGGCGCAGGAACATGTCGAAGTCGCCACCATTGGTCTGCACCACGCTCTCGGTGATCTCCAGTTCCAGACAGTGGGGTGATATGCCGGTTCTCTCCAGAACCCGCTCCACGGCGCCAAGGAGTTCCGGGTCACGGAAGTGCAAGGGCGAGATGTTTACCGCCATACGCAAGCCCTCCACGCCCTGGCCATGCCAGTGCTGCAGCTGGGAACAGGCTTCATCCAGCACCCAGCTGCCCAGGGTATGAATCATGCCGATGCGCTCGGCAACTTCGATAAACTCCACGGGGGAGATCAAGCCCATCTCCGGGTGTTGCCAGCGTATCAGGGCCTCCACCCCCACGATGCGGCCACTGCTCACATCCACCTGGGGCTGGTAATGCAGCACGAACTGCCGGCGTTCGATCGCCAGGCGCAGATCTTGTTCCAATTGCAGGCGTCGTTCCACTTCCAGGGTCATTTCCCGGCAATAGAAGGCATAGCGGTGCTTGCCATCCTCCTTGGCGGCATACATGGCACTGTCCGCCGCTTTGAGCAGGGACTGGAGATCCATACCGTCTTCAGGAAAATGCGCAATGCCGATACTGCACCGGGGGCGAACCTCCCGCTTGCCCAGATATACCGGCCGGTTGGTTTCTTCCAGGCAACGGCTGGCCACCTCGGCCACATCGTACTCATCCGTCACACTATCCACCAGTATGCAGAACTCGTCCCCGCTGAGGCGGGCGATGAAATCCGTATCCCGCAGGGCACCCTGGAGGCGCTCCGCAACGATTTTCAGAAGTTCATCCCCCTTGTCGTGGCCCAGGCTGTCATTGATGTCCTTGAAGCCATCCAGATCCAGGTACATGACGGCGAAATGTTCATCACGCCGGGAAGCGGCCTTGATCAGGTCTTCCAGGTGTTTGTAGAAATAGGCCCGGCTGGCCAGGCCCGTGAGCTTGTCGGTATAGGCCAGCTGCCGTATGTGCTGATCCGTGGCTCTTTGCTGGGTGATGTCCTGCACCGTGCCCAGCACCACGTGAATGCTGTCCGGCGCCATGCCCAGTTCCTGGTGCACGATCACCGCCGGTCTGCCCATGGCCAGGAGGCGGTAGTCCACCGGTTTGAGGGGGGCGCCTTCCGAAGCAGCGACGATGATATCCCTTACATACTCTCTGTCCTCTGGATGCACAAATTCCAGGTAGGCTTCCAGGGTCTTGCAGCAGCCCTCCCGGTCCACGCCCAGCATGGATGCCAGATTGTCGGACAGGACCAGGGTGTCCGCTCTGGCATCCCAGCGCCAGTATCCCAGGCCGGCAATATGCTGGGCCTGAGTCAGCTGAATCTGGTTTTCATGGAGAATCCTGCGATTCCTGATCGCCCGCAGCTGGAAGCGGATACGGTGCAGCAGAATGGGATAGTTGACCGGCTTGGTGACAAAACTGGTCGCGCCTGACTCAAAGGCTTTCTCCACGGATTCCGTGTCCTCCAGTCCTGTCACCATCATTACCGGCAGATCCTCCATGCCCGCCATGCGATGCAGGCGTTCACACACTTCAAAGCCATCCATGCCCAACATGAGGGCATCGAGGAGCACCAGGTCCGGACGCTGGCGAGCCGTCTGTTCCAGAGCATCAGCACCATTGTCCAGGGCGAGGACCCGGTATCCGGCGGCGCGCAGCGCTTCTTCCGTGGCCAGGCGGAACCCTGCATCATCATCCACCACCATGATCAGCTCGCGGTTCCCGGCCTCCACGGCAGTTACATCTTCCCTCACGGCATTGCCGGCCTTGTCCGATACCTGGTCAAGGATCTTGAGCAGGGCGGGCAGGCTATGTTCCAGGTTTTGCAGAAGCACTGGTGCGCTACTCAGATCACCTTCCCGGGCCAGAGACTCAAGACGGGCGCAATTTGCGGAAAATTCGACAGCGCCCAGGTTTGCACTGGCCGATTTCAGGCCGTGGGCCAGACCCCGCAGTTTCTGGGCATCCCCCTCTTCCAGGGCAGCCCGCATTCGGGAGATATCCTCTGGCGCCTGCGCCAGAAAATGCTCCACGACCTTGCCCAGCACGTCCCTGCCGCTGCGTTCCCCCAGGTCCCGGAGCTGCTGCAGGACGCTGGCATCCAGCAAATCCTCTTTCGCTTCCCGGTCCTTCGGACCCAACCCGGCCCTTCCCCCTTCATCGGGAGCCCCCAGCCAACGCCCCAGCAGGTTGGACAACTGGCTTTGGGAAAAAGGCTTGCTCAGATAGTCATCCACGCCCGCTGCACGGCATTGCTCACGAATCCCTTTCTGGACATCCGCGGTCAGGGCAATCACCGGCGTACGCCTGCTGCCCCCCGCCTGTTCCATCTTGCGTATTCTCTGTGTGGCTTCGGCACCATCCATTTCCGGCATGTGCCAATCCATCAACACCACATCGTATGCTGTTTCGGAGAAATATTGCACGGCCTCTGCACCATTCTCCGCCACATCCACCGTGCAGCCCATAGCCAACAGCATGCTCAAGGCAACTTCCTGGTTGACCAGGTTGTCCTCTGCGAGAAGAACCCTCGCATCGAAGTTGCGCAAGACCTTCTTGCTCCGGATCTCTTCCGAGGATTGATCCCCAAGCGCTGCGCTCAGGCAGGCCAGCAGCTGTTGCTGACGCACGGGTTTTTGCAGGAAGCAGGCAATGGGGGAAGCGCCAGCCAGGGTTGGATCATTTCCCGTGGAACTGAGCATGATGAGCTTCAGGGGTGGAATTTCCGGGTCTTCTTCTATCACCCGGGCCAGGTCCATGCCATCCATGCCCGGCATGTGCCAGTCCAGGAGCACAATCTGGTAGGGATCACCCGCCTTTGCCGCCCGCCGCAGAATGGCCAGGGCCTCCTCTCCCGTGGTTGCCGACCCATTGCGCATGCCCCAGGCAATGACCTGGTTGTGCATGATTTCCAGATTCACGGCATGATCATCGACAATCAGTACCCTGACCCCCCGCAGCACAGCGGGACTGGCGGGAACAGCCTTGGGCTGTATGGCTTTTTCCAGGCCGATGGTAAAGCGGAAATGCGCACCCTCCCCCGGCGCACTCTCCAGCTCAAGGGTGCCGCCCATAAGTTCCACCAGGCGCTTGGCGATGGCCAGCCCCAGGCCCGTGCCCCCATAGCGACGGGTGGTGGTGCTGTCCGCCTGGCTGAAGGCCTCGAAGATATGCTGCTGCTGTTCAACTGGAATTCCCGGACCCGTATCGGATACTTCAAAAGAGACGTATTGCAGGTTTTCCTTCCGGGACACCACCCGCACCCAGAGCCGGACCTCTCCCCGCTGGGTAAACTTGATGGCATTGCCCAAGAGGTTCACCAGAACCTGGCGCAGACGCACGGGATCACCATGCATCCAGGCCGGCAGGTCCGGCGGCAAATTGGGCACCAGCTCCAGCCCCTTGCGGTAAGCCTGGTTCGCCACCAGCTCCAAGGTGTCTTCCAGGAGGGAGCGCAGGTTGAAATCCTCTTTGTTCAGGTGAAGCTTGTTGGCCTCGATACGGGAAAAGTCCAGAATGTCGTTTATCACGCCCAGAAGGGCTTCAGCGGAACGATGGGCCGTGTCCGCGAGGCGGTGAGCGCGCAGGTCCAGTCCGCTGTCCAGCAACAGCTCTGTCATGCCCATAACGCCATTCATGGGCGTACGAATCTCGTGACTCATGGTCGCCAGAAACTCACTCTTGGCCTTGTTTGCCGCTTCTGCGGCCTCCTTGGCCTCTTTCAGGCTGCGGGTGCGTTCCTCGACCTTGTTTTCCAACTCCTCCCGGTAGGAGGCCAGCTTGTTGTCCCGTTCCTCGATCTGGCCCAACATATTGTTGAAGTTGTCGACGATGGTGCCAATTTCGTCATTCCCGACATGATGGAGCCGCAGGCTGAAATCCTGGGTGTCCGAGACTTTCTGCATGCCCTCTACCAGTTCCCTTATGGGCATGGAAATCTGTTTCTGCAGGCGGTTGGAGAGCAGGAAGGCTCCTCCCATTATCAGCAGCCAGAAAAATGAAACCACGAAAAGGTAGTCCGTAATGCGGCTGAACAGGCCATTCAGATTGGTACGCAGGATGATGTATCCCAGGTACTCGTCATCCAGATACACAGGCAGATAGGTCTCTATATGGTTTCCCAGCAGCCGGTATTCCGTGTTGTCGATCTGATTCGCGCTCATATCCTGAATCCAGTTCCGGGCCGTGATCCGGGCCTGGCCAGCAGAAGCTGTCCCACCGGCATACTCGGCAAACAGCTCGCCATCCGCCTGGTACAAGGCAGCATAATCCACGGACGGCTCGGACTGGAGAGAACTGAGCAAACGGCTTGCCGTTTTGCGGTCACCAAAACTCAGGGCAGCCGTGGAGTTGGTGGAAATGAAATGCGCAAGCACTTCGGCCCGCTCGATAAGAACCTGGCGATAACTGTAGAACTCGATGGCCAGGTAGATCACGGAACTCAGGAGCAGGGCTCCCCCGGTCACCACGAGGATCATGTAACGCAGCTTCTGCGCGATAGTCAGTGTTTTGGATGAACTCATGTTCTTTCGGTCTCCACGATAGTGGACAACTCCAGCAGGGGCGCAGCAATCTTGAGGCCCGCGCGGTTGGCCTGCTGCAAGTTGATTCGGAAGCCAATGCGCTGGCGTCCGCGGACAAATTCGATAATTCCCCCTTTTTCAGCAAAGCCGTCCAGATCACCTATTGTGAGGATGGGCTGCCCCTCCAGGGAGGTGAGGATGCTGCGCAGAAAGGGGCGTTTGGATTCGCTAACGAACAGAATCTGGCAGCTACTGTCCACGGCATCCGACTGCACCAGACGCCGAATGCGTATGGGCAGGCCATGGACGTTGCGTGACTCCAGGGCGTCCAGGGCGCTGCCGAAATCGTCCCGGCCCAGGATGCAAATACCAAAATCCGTCCGCTGCCAGCTTTCCCGGGGCCATTCCACGAAGCGGGTCAGCTTGTAGATCAGGGCGGCTTTCAACTTGTATTCCGATGAAACCGCCAGGGCCGGAGGCGGCTCCATGGGCAGAAGCAACAGAAGTGCCAGCAGCAACCATCGCACCCCCCTGGGGAGATGCCTTTCACCTAGTGAGAAACCGAACATCAGCTGTCAGCTCCTGCTTGCGGTCCAGGGCGTTTCATCAGAAATGCAGATGAACCTGCGCATGAATGGAACGCTCGATTTCCGTGGGCATCAAATAACTTTCTCCCACGAATTCAAGGTGATGGTCATCCAGGAGATCCCGACCAATCAGGGACAGCTCCAGGTTATCCCTGGGCCGCCAGGCCAGGCGCAGGTTGAGCCCCGTATAGGCCGGCACGGGCTGGCCACTGATATAACCAGACTGGGCAATCTCCCCCGCATGGTAGAGCCATAGATCCAGACTCAGGTCGTTGCCCAGATCCATCAGGGAACGCAGTGAATACTGGTGGCTTGGAGTGGAAAGCCCGTTGGGCGCAATGGCCCCCAGGGGGGAACTGGATGCGCTCAGCTCACTGGAAATCCGGTAATAGCTGTAGCCAAGCTGCAGCCGCCACCATTCCAGGGGCTGCCAGTCCACAGAGAGTTCCGCCCCCTGGCTGTCAGCCAGCAGGTTGTTGTCGAAAGCAAGGTAAGGAATTCCTGCCGGGTCCTGATGCAGCTCCAGGGTCTCGAGTTCATCGTAGTCATGGTAGTAAAGGGACAGATCCAGGCTCAGGTTGTCCCGGGGCTGATAGCGAAGGCCCAGTTCATAGGCAAGCAGTTCCTCGGAATGAAAATCATCATTTCCATAGCCATACACCAGCAGGGGCGGATAGGGCTCAGGCATGGGCTGGATAAGGAACACGATGGCGGCGCTGCGTTCTGCCCGGGAAGGCGTTCTTACCGCCCGGGAAACCGAAGTCCATACCGTGGTGCGTTCGTTCGCCATCCACAGCAGGCGCGCCGTGGGCTGTACTTCCAGGCCCGTGTATTCATTGTGCTCAAACTTGGAACCCAGCACCAGGCGCAGCCGGTTCGGCATCAGCTCGATCTCATCCTGCACAAAGAGACTGTAGAGGCTGAAATCCTGATGATCCGGGATGATGCTCGCCATGAAGGTATTGTCAAAATCATCCCGGATATGGCGCAGGTTGAACCCCCATACCAGGTCATGGCCTTCCAGGGGCTGAAAGCGGTGCTGAAAATCGAGGTCTAGAGTGTCGTGCTCCTGGGTCGAAAAGGCTTCGGTCCGCCGGGTGTGGTCATAATAGGCCTGCAGGGTAAATGCAGAGCCAGATGAAAAACTGTGCTCCCAGCGCCCCAGCAGGTTCCAGCCCCGGGAATCCACCGCGTCTTCCACCAGGGGAATGACATACCAGGGGGCGTAGGGGGCGCTGGCCGGATCGCCGGGGTCCGCCCAGTAGTTGGCCAGCTGATGTTCGTCGGAGCGGTAGGCATCGCCCTGCAGGGTCCAGCTGTCCCTGGCCGTGGCGTCACCATCAACACGGAATCCACCACGCAGGCTTTGCCACTGGTCCCCGGCATCTCTCTTGAACTGGGGATTCCAGGAAGCATCGATATCGTTGTATTTCAGATAAACGCGCCCTGCCACATTGGTGGACAGCTGCCCGCCATAACGAAGGCTGCCATATCCAGACTCTTCATTTCCGGCACCCGCCACCAACACCCCTCCCTGGGTTTCCGCCGCGTTGCGGGTGATTATGTTGATAACGCCATTGACGGCATTGGCCCCCCACAGGGTGGCTCCCGGCCCCCGGATCACCTCTATCCTGTCGATATCTTCCAGCATGGTGTCCTGAGCATCCCAGTACACCCCGGAGATGGTAGGGCTGTACACGGTACGCCCATCAATCATCACCAGCAGCATGTTGGCAAACTGGTTGTTGAAGCCCCGGCTCGAAATCGCCCACTTATTGGCATCGATGCGGGATACCTGAACCCCCGGCGCCAGGCGCAGCGCCTCGGGAATGCGGGTCACACCGGAACGGCGGATATCTTCCCGGGTAATCACGAACACGGAAGCCGCCGTTTCCTTAAGGCTCTGCTCCTTGCGTGCGGCCGAACTGACTTCCAGGCCCAGAAGATCCTCCAGAGACAAGTCCAGGATATCCAATTTTCCCTGCGCCCAGACGCTACCGGCGCAGGCCAGTAATGAGACCGCCAATGCGGTCTGCTCCATTGTTTTCAGTATGTTTTTCATCTTTGAATACTCTGCGGCAATGCCATAACAAACTTCGATAGCATGAATCGGGGCTCTCACCCCTTCCCTGCCTGTCCGCAACCCTTCGTTAATCTCAGCTACTCCCGGATACCCGGGCACGGGCTAGTAGTCCGAGCGCAACGTCAAATGCCTTACTTCTTTCACCGTCGGGTTTCAGCCCGCACCCAGCAGGCAAGACGGTGATTCAGATTGGTGCAGGCTGGGACAGATTCTCGGTCGCCACCTTGGTTTCATCCGGCATGATGGCTCTGGACAGTTTCGGGGTGCTAAGCCGGGGAATCATGTCACCCTGTAGCGGAGAAATCATCTGCCCCGGCCCTAGATCGGGCCATGGATGGGCGTGAGGCGAAACGGATACCGGAAATCGATGTCCAGGGCATGGCAATCCTGCCTGGGCCAAAACACAGTCTGTTCTGCATATTTTCCATCCTGTAGGGTCGGCACTTCTCATCTGACAGGATACATCGGCAGAACCAGCAGCTTATTAACCTTCAGCGCCATATTCTGGACAAAAAAAACCCCGCCAGCGGCACTGGCGGGGCCGTGGGTCTGAATCAGAAAAAAACTGATCAGTGCAATCCCTGTACGTACTGTGCGACAGCCTCGATCTCGGCATCGGTAAGCTTGGCGGCAACGCCTGCCATCATACCGTTCATGTCATTGCTGCGCGCGCCGGAACGAAAATCCTTGAGCTGCTTGGCCACATAGGCCGCGCTCTGGCCGCTGAGGCTGGGGAAGTTGGCCAAGGCATTACCA
>JALVEW010000198.1 GCA_027030425.1 Sedimenticola sp. | reverse complement strand
CAAGAAAGTCGCCCTGGTCGCTGCCATGCGCAAGCTGCTGACCATCATCAACGCCGTGTTTCGAAGTGGTAAGCCTTATCGCGTTCTCCAGGCCGATTAGCCGATTTCGAAAACACAGTTGCTGTTAGGTATTCCCTTTACCTGAAATTACGCTCGTCCTTCCTTATTATCAACACCGCCCGGCAGGCTCATAATTCACACTAGAAAACGTCACCTGATTTCAGACGAAAAAAAATAGAGGAGTGAATTCCATGTGTAGCCTTGCGGCAAGAATCAACGATCCCGATACCGGCGAGGAAACCCGAAACAACCTCGACGAACAGCTTCAGCTGATATACCAACGCATCATTCATCGCTATCCCTTCCTGTCCTGCATGGGCGTAGCCACGCCGGGCATCTCCCTGGTTTACGGCACCGAAGCCCCCGCCTGCGGAGACATGCGGCGCGCCTTGCTGTCCCAGGCCCTGGAAGTCATCACGTCCGGCCAGGAACATAAAGGCCAGAACAACCTGCTCAGTTTTCCCATGACCAGCAGACACCTGGAACAACTGGCCTCCCGCGCCGGGTTCCATTCCACCCTGGGCCTGCCCCTGGTGGCCGGGAGCCGCAAGCTGGGTTACATCTTCTTTGGCGCCCGGGAAGAGGACCGCTTCACCCCGGAGGTGGTAGAGCAAATGAACGTCTATTCCCGGGTCATCGCCCAACTCCTGGCCGGCAATGGGCGGCCCACGGAAAACCTGCGCTCCGCCGTGGCTTCGGTGCTGCAGCTGAACAACGCCAGCGAATCCGAGTCACCGGCCCACCTGCGGCGCGTGGCCATGTATTCCAGGCTGATTGCAGAAAACTGCGCGGACAAGTTCGATCTCTCCCAGGACTGGATTGAACACCTGGAGATGTTCGCCCCCCTGCATGACATCGGCAAGGTATTCATCCCCGAACACATCCTGATGAAACCCGAGCGCCTTACGGACGAGGAATTCCAGCAGGTGAAAGCCCATACCCTGAAGGGGAGGGATCTCATCGATCACATGATCAGCTGTTTCGGCTACCAGAATACCCTTCATCACACAGACATGCTCAGGAACATCATCACCTTCCACCACGAGGCCATTGATGGGAGTGGTTACCCTTACGGGCTGAGGGGGCAGGAAATCCCCCTGGAGGCCCGCATCGTGGCGGCTGCCGACATCCTGGACGCCCTGCTGACTCGCCGGGTCTACAAGCAAGCCTGGTCCATGGAAAAGACCATGAGAACCCTTTGGTCCATGGCGGGTACCCGCCTGGACGCCGATTTCGTGGAAATCCTGAGCCGGAACCAGGATGAACTCATAGCCATTCGGGCACGCTGTGAAAGAGAGCTGGCATCATGAGCAGCGCGGCGCTGAACAGGCTGGCGACCGAGCCCCGTCAGCCACGAACGGAACCCGTGCGGGTTTCCCTGCACGGCATCGAAGGCCTGGGCAGAAAAAGTCTCAGTTTCCTGTTTTCCATGCAGAAACACAGAGTGTACCAAGTGGTGGATCAGCATCCCCAGGCAATAACCATTATCGACTTGGACCATGACCGGGGCAGAACCACTTGGGATCAAATCAAAAACGACCCTTCACGACAGCCGGTTATTCTGCTGGGCCTGCACCCGGAGAACACCGAACAGGACATTACACTGCGCAAGCCCTTTTGCCCGAATGACATTCTGACGGCCGTGGATCGCCTCGTGGAATGCCTGGAAGCTTCAACACCCCGCCAGATGCCGGAGCATGAGGCGGCGCATTGTCTGGCCTTCCGGCTGCGAGAACTCACGGATATCGCCGCCAGGGAAAACAAATATCTTCGCCTGGAAGGCCATGGTGTCACCCTTTATGTCGACCCTGTTGAAAAGACCTTCCTGACGTCTGTGGGAGAAAGCCGCCTGCGGTCCCTGGCCCAGAGCCAGGGCGTTCAGCACTGGGAAACACTGGAAGAACTGCCCGGGGAACTCAGGAACCATGGCCGGCATTATTCCTGGAACAGCTTTATCTGGCGCATGGCCCTGAGCGGATGCCGGGGACAGCTGCCCGAGGGAACGGACATGGACCGGCGTTTCATACTCGCCCGGCCCCTGGCCACCGGGCTGATGCCCATTCCCCACGCCAGCCGCATCGCCGACGCCTGGACCACCAGCCCGCGCTCCATCCGGGAGATGCTGGCCCTCTCCCTGCCCCGGCGCCATATCTTTACTTTCTTTACCGCTGCGTTGGCCTCCGGTTACCTGCGGGAAGCAGATACTTCCCATAAGGATCAAGCCGGAACATCAAGCCAGGCTAGATTCCCCAAGAGCCTCATTCTGCGCATGCTGCGGCGCTTTTCCTGACCCTGACAGGTTGTTGAAAAAAACCATTTTTCCATAACCTGCGTGTAGCACAAGGATGTGCCTCCCATCAATAGCCGTAAGCCATTGAGCGGGAAACCGCGTTTTCCGCTTCCGTGGTTGAAAAAGTCCTTCCATGGGCTTTTTCAACATTCTGCCAATAAATCATCCTCGATCAGAAAAAGCAGCAATTTGATCATCTAGCAACACCACCATTAGGGGAATCTGTGGACGAATCTGCGAATCATCCAGGTGGTCCTGCTCATCAATAAGAGATTCGGCAAGATTCTGCAGTACCATCAACAGTTCGCGATAGTACTCCTTGACCGACAAGTCACCATTTTTCCTTTGCTCTTTCAGCAATTTCACTTTACTGCTCAATTCTTCGTTTGTCTGTATAACCATGGTGTTACTCCTAGTGCCGAACTTGATTAAAGGATGCGGGCGAGTTCTTTGGCTGAACGCGAGATATCCAAAAACACCAAGCCAAGCTTGGCCTCTTTTTTGGTCATCACGGTTAACACCGCTTCCGTACCAGCTTCGGTCATGATAACGTAACCTTCAGAACCCTGGATCAATATTTGGTTCAAGTGACCTCTCTCCAGCTCCTTGGCAGTTCGTTCACCCAACGCCAATAATGCGGCGCTCATCGCCGCCACCCGATCCTCATCAACATTACTTGGCAATAAGGAAGCCATCATCAATCCATCAAGGGATACCACGGCAGAGGCCTCAATATCTCCTGATGAGCCATTTAAATCCGCCAGAATCTCGGCAATTGCGTCTGTTCTCATTTCAACAATACTCCAGTAGGGACAAAAAAACCCGATACTTTCCACCTAACCTTATCCAGCTACGAGAGAAAGTATCGGGGAACAATAGTAGCGCCATATAACAATGAACTAGATGGCGCATACAGAAACATATAATAATATGCTATATTTTCATGACTCAGGACTCACGCTCATGGAAAAACCGAATCTGATCGTCCAGTAGCACAATAAGCAAGGGAATCTGAGTACGTATCTGCGCATCATCAAGGCTGTCTACCTCATCTATCAAGGAATCAGCCAGGTTCTTGAGCACATCAAGTAACTCACGATAGTAATCCTTGACGCCCAACTCACCTGTTTTTCTTTGCTCTTTGAGTTGGATGACCTTGTCGGAAAGTTGCGTAGCGGATTGGATAGTCATAAAACATTCCTCGATGAGTTAAAGGATGCGGGCCAACTCTTTTGCTGCGCGTGATATATCCAGGAACACCAAGCCCAGCTTCGCCTCTTTCTTGGTCATTACAGTCAGTACCGCTTCCTGCCCGGCCTCGGTCATAATCACATAACCGTTGGATCCCTGTATCAATATCTGGTTCAGGTGGCCTCTCTCCAACTCTTTTGCGGTGCGTTCACCCAGAGCCAGCAAGGCGGCACTCATAGCGGCGACTCGATCTTCATCAACATCGCTTGGCAACAAGGATGCCATCATCAAACCATCCAGGGATACTACAGCCGATGCTTCAATATCTCCTGACGAACCATTAAGATCAGATAGAATTTCTGCGATTGCATCAGTTCTCATTTTCATTTCCTCTTGATTCAAAATTTGGGGTTCTCGAAAAATAACCATCCTGGCCATTTTTCTCCACGCAAACCGAAAACGCGGTTTCCGGATTGTTTCATTTTCAATCACTCGGGTGATTGAAAATGGCGGGACATCCTTGTCCCCCACGGGCGCCTCGAATTTTTCCAGGTGCCCATCAAAAATTGATTAGAACTCGGAATACCGATTCCACAACACCCAAATAAAGTCTTTGAAGTTATTACCAGAAAATACTGCTTTTCCTTCAGTCACCACCACCAACCGCCTAGTGCCAAGAAAAATAGGTATGAAAGTAAATATTCTTTTTTCTTTTATGTCATATAAGCAGGTTAGTCCATATTTAATATCCAGCAGATCAAATACATCCGAGTCGCCATGATAAAGTGATGCGGCCAGTTTTGAAGCCAACGCTGACAATGCTTGAATACGCTCCGCATCTATCCCCACGCTTGCAATAGACAAACCCTGGGAATCTACCAACATCGCCTTGCCAGAATCAGACAACACGGATAACATCTGTGGCAATATATCTTGCATGGGTGCATCTGGACAGGTTTGTACGTCGCTGGAAAGCTCTATCACCTTACGCTTTGCCAGGGTACGCAGAACAGACATTACATCATCAAGACTGGTGTCGGAAGACAAGGCTTTCAAGGTACTATTAGCATATGCGGGGCTTGTTTCCTTAGAAAGAAGCCACTGTACAAGCTCTAGTTGCTCTTTCTCCAATGACCCGGATGCAAACAGATAGGCGCCAATACTTGTCAAGCAAATATACTGCATAGCGATAGACTAGCCCCGTGCTGCGCCAGTCTGACCAGGCGCACTGACGTTCCTAATGAGTATCTCTGGCTCTATCATTCCCAGCATGGCCATCAATAAGGTGTTCATATCCTGACTTGACCTGGCGTCTACCGAGAACAATGGGATAATATGTCCTTTTTCCTTCAACACTGCATGATAATCAGGCAGTATAAATGTCTGTGACTCATCCAGATGGGTGACTCCCACGCAAAATGGCACACTCTCCAACGCCTTGGAAAAATAATTTAAGAACTTTTCGAAATCACCCATAGGGTCTGGTGTATTGTTGTTGATAAGCAATATAAGCCCTATGGCACCATTGAGCATGATATCCCACATGAACTCGAATCGTTGCTGGCCCGGCGTTCCATAGAGATGAATCTTGTTTCCATCTTCCAGATTTATAACGCCATAATCCATGGCTACGGTGGTGGTATTTTTTATTTTTCCCACATCATCAGAAGGTATGGCATCGGTAGCGACTGGCGGGATATCACTCAGTGCGGCAATTGCCGTACTCTTGCCTGCACCGACAGGCCCGCTAATGACAATCTTATAGGTTTCAGAAGTGGTCATATTTATTGGCTATCGCTATTCAGTTATTAGGAGAAGGAGCTAGCAGGTTCTTGAAAAACACCGTTTTTCGACAACCTGTGTGTGGCACAAGGACGTGCCACCCATCAATGGAGTAAGCCACTGAAAATGAAGGAAGCGGGAAACCGCGTTTTCCGCTTCCGTGGCTGAAAAAGTCCATGGTGGGACTTTTTCAGCATCCTGCTGGATTTCACTTTGAACCAAAGAGTTTTCTGGCCAAACGCCTTACCAGGGAATTAATGGTAGAAGCAGGTTTGCCGTGGCGCCGCGTATCGGCATTATCTTGTCTGGCGGCAACGGATACCTTTTTCATAAATCCCAGGGAATATGCCGCAGCTATAAATTCAACAACCCTATTTCTTGGAAATCCGGTTCTGGATACTATATCTTCAATAGAAACAGGCCCCTGATGACATACAGACGCCATGGTCACTGCTTGCATTGGATAACGGAGGCCTATACAGTTTGGCCAGCGTTCCATCACTAGCAGGGCATCACTTGAAAGGCCTTCCGGCAATTTGTTACGAAAACAACCACTGATAACTTCCCAGAAAAAGGTTTCGCCATCATACAAGAAGCCCGTTTTTTCCGCAGCGCAGTCCCTGATTTCAGCATTACTAAGCAGCCTTTTTTGAAAACCATGCCTATCTTTATAAAGCGAGCATATGGAACGAAGCACTGCCCGTTTATGGTTACAGATTACATGCCCCGCCGCTGTAAAGATGAACTCTTCTGGTTGTTCATTTGCGGATTTCTGCACGATTCCAATATTTTTTTGCCCTGTAATGCTTTCAATATAAGCACCATGCAGCATTTCTATGAATGTGTTATCTGCATTGACACTTAAACAGGCAGAAAGACTTTTGGCTCTCTTGGTATCGGCCCTCACCACCCGAATTTTTGGCTTTATTTCTCCAGAAACAGGTTTTACGCTGCGAGACGGTTTCTCAAGTTGTTGTTTAACCGAATCAACCAAGATATCCATTTTGAAAGGACGTGGCAATACCTTGACGCCCTCCAATGATCGAGGCTGAAAGGACAGTCCGATAATGGGTACACCGGGGTAATCAGCCTGATATCTGGAAATATGTTCTAATGTTTTTCTATTATCTAAATTTGCAATAATAAGTTGTGGCCGCACGGTCTCGGGGAAGCCTTTTTGTACATTGGCGCCCAAACGACGGGACAATACAAGTTGCAAAGTATTTTGGTCGGACAAATTCATTCCTGGCATTAGTATAGGAATTATATCCGCGTTCATATAGTTGTCCGGGAGCATGTTCATCATGATGGCCGCCCTTCGGGTTTCATGGAAACCTAAATCTGTTATGACACCACACCCAAGTCGATGATTGACGCAGTGCAATGGAGTTCACAAAAGTGTAGTTAATTTGGGATGGATATCACTAAGGAAAGTATTGTGCATTAACGGGTATCATCTCTACCCAACCCGTGAGCACAGCCGGTTTAACCCGAATGTCTCACCCGGGAACGCGATGATCGTTCCGGGATCGGCGTTCAGGTGCGGATTGGCGAAGGGGCCGGAGTCAAATTCCACCCCAATTGTCACAAGGAACGGAATCAAGCATGTTCCATGCCATCGGTTCTACCCAACATCCTTTCCATTTGACTCCGACCCCGGCCACCACTGTTATCGCCTTGCCAGGCGGCTCCCTTGCGCGGCCCGCTTTAGCCGGGTCAGCAGCTTTTCTCCCCACGCCCCTACTAGGCCATATTATCCCAACTGGTAGGCCAGCTACCTATTTTTCCACCATCCATTCCTCATTATCAATGGGGGCTTCCTGGCACATAATTTCCTTCATCAAGCAATTTTGAGACCCAGTTCCTTGACGCGCGCTGCCCAGCACCGACAGGGAACCTGCCCAACCCGATCAGGAAATAACATTCATGACACAAAACAGCTTCAATAACAAAACGGCACCCCGGGCCGTCATCACCACCCTGCTGCTCTCAGCCTGGATCAGCCCACTTTGGGCCGCGCCCGTGGATGACGCCATAAACAAAGCCGGTAAGCAGCGCATGATTACCCAACGGCTGTTGAAGGACTATGCCATGATCGGAATGAATCTGGATCTCGGGAACCCTGGCAAGGACCTGGAGGATATGGTTAAGGAATTTGACACCATTCTCGCCGACCTGGAAGCCTATTCCAACAAACAGAACATCAACACAGGCCTGGCAGAAATCAAGAGCCTTTGGGGGCCGTTGAAGAAAGTTCTGCAGGATACTCCCGATAGAGCCAAAGCCGCTCAGCTGCAAAAGGACTTGGATGACTTGCTGGCCGCCTGCCATAAGAATACCCAGCTCTTGTCCGAACACTCAGGCAACCAGCGAGGAGAAATCGTCGACCTGGCCGGACGCCAGCGCATGCTCTCCCAACGCATGGCCGCCCTGTACATGCTCAAGGCGTGGAAAATCGAAGGCGTGGACTATTCCGGAAAGCTTTCCCAGTCCATGAGCGAGTTCGCCAGCGCACACCAGCAGCTGGTGGAGTCTTCCCTGACCACCACGGAAATCCAGCAACTGCTTACCCGGGTAAAAAAGGCTTTCGCCTGGTTCGAAATGATGGGTCACTCCAAGTCCGGCCGCGTCATTCCATCCCTTATCAACAAATCAGCGAACAACATCCTGGCTGACATGGACAAGGTTACCTCCATGTACGCCAGCGCAAGCAAATAGCCTCTCAACAACCAAGTCCTGGAGTTGAAACCATGAACATCTACAGCAAATCGTTACCGGCACTGGTCTGCCTTGTCTTCCTGATGCTGGTCACCGGCAACAGTCTGGCCGCCACTACCGGCGCTGAGAAGCCCAGTCTTGCCGTCCTCATCGATATCGCCGGCAAGCAGCGCATGCTGTCCCAGAAAATCGCCAAGGCCTATTTCTTCCATGGCCAGGGCATTCGCCGGGACAAGACCCGCAAACAGCTTTTCGACAGCATCAAGGAATTCGATCGCAATTACGAGGTCATCCGCAACTCCGTTGACAACCAGGGTGTTCAGGACATGCTGGTATATATCGGCATGGCCAAGGATGAGCTCGCCGCCCTGGCAAAGCAGCCGTACAGCAAGGAAAACGCCGCCCTGGTGCTGGATTACAGCGAAACCATGCTCGAAGGCAGCCAGGACATCGTCTCCCGCCTGGAAGAAATGTCCAAGCTGAAAAAGGAAGCCATCGTCAATCTTGCCGGTCGGCAGCGCATGCTCACCCAGCGCATCGCCAAGTATTACATTGCCTACCAGGCAGGCTTCCGGGATCACAACACGGTGGAGCAGCTCAAAAAGGCCGTCAAGGAATTCGAGGAAGCCCACGCCGCCCTGCGCAAGGCCCGGCAGAATACGCCGGAAATCAACAAGGAACTGGCCAATGTCGAAAGGCTCTGGAAAGTCGTGGCCAAATTCTACAAGGACGTGGAGAGGGGCGGCCTGCCCGTCATCGTACTGGCCACCACAGACGACATCATGGCCACCATGAATCGCATTACCCACCAGTACGTGAATATTCTGGGTTCCTGAAGCCGCCATGGCATAACAGTTCAGTAGCGGAGAGAATCATGAGAAGCACCGTTATCATCGCCCTTATCTTTACGGTCATCCAGATCAACGTACATGCCACCCTGACCACAAAGACCCAAGACAGCCCTTCCATCGGCATGGCCCAGCTGGTCCTGGACAAGACCCGTACCGTGGAATGGATGCCGGACGCCAACCTGGTGACAACCCTGTGCAAGAGCGGTCACCCCCTGCTGTCCAGCTTCGATCCCAGCCAGGTGGTCAACGGAACTGGCCGAAGCATGGCCGAAATCTGTTCCCAGGAAGGCAGGATGAACTGGTACGAGGCGAAAGCCTGGATCCGTCATCTCAACCAGAATGCCTATCTTGGTTACACCAACTGGCGGCTGCCCGAAATTTCCTCCCGGGATCCCAGCTGCTCCGAGCTGGCGGAACTCGACAATACCACCGTTACCTTCGGTTTTGGCTGCCGCAATGGAGAGCCCGGGCGTCTCCACGCCGTACTCGGCAGCAATATCGGCCGCCTGACGAATCTCGACGAAGGCATGTACTGGTCTGAAACCGTCCTGGCCGAGGACGACTCCCTGGCCGGCGTCTTCGACGTGAAGACCAACTGGCAGGACGCGGAGGGAAAAACCTCCGACCTGCTCCATGTCTGGCCGGTTCGCAGTTTGTAACCCGACCACTCTCCGGGTGCAAAACGCCGCCGGGTCAAGGATGGCCTGGCGGTTTCTTATTTTTGGGTTGGTTATCCGTTTTTGAATCAGCCCTATGCCGATCACTAGTAGCATTTGCAATCTGTTTTATCCTTTCCAGAATGAAAGGGACACGCGCTTGGCTCGCTTCATCTGTTGGCATATGTCCATACACTGCGTCAACAAATCGTGCATCACCAAGTATTTCTTGAAAAATATCAGATAATGCTTCGCACAAGCTTTGGGGAGCATCCCTGACCTCATCGATGATGGTGGACCTGCCATCAATCACCGCTACAACATCCTCGATATCATGGCTCATTTGGTAATCACCGTGCCCCCTTCCATCGAACGCCTCCAACTTGGTGATCAAGAAAAAGGGGGGTGATACGATACGGATCAGTATTCCCTCCTGGAAAGCACTTGCACAATGACGTCGACATCGATGGTTTCCCTTATCGGTGGTGCAGCGGCATCATCGATCAACAGCCCGGTAACGCAACCACCGAGAAACACAAATTCATCGGCCAAGTCACCAAGACGACTAACGGCAAGTTCGAGCAGCGCGAGATTCGGATTGTGGGCAGGTTCCATAACCTTCCAGTCGTTTCGTCAATTCACGGATCGCCAGGCTTCGCTCTCGTGCCCGCCCGCCCCGTATCGCATCAATCAATACCAACAGCTCATACAGTTCACCGTCAGCACGAGCCGCTTTGGGGACTGAACGATACAGTGGAGAAAAAGACAGCCCCCTCACTTTACCATCAGGATCTGGCCATACGGGGGGTGGTTCCGATGAAGGCAGGATTTCCTGCTCAAGTGGCGCGGCAGCATACAAGGTCGGCATTCCGCGCACCATCTGTCCCCGTTCAGGAACGAACACATAACGCAATCCATGTACCAGGAACTCTTCCATGTTTCGAATATTCGGAAGAATCTCCCCTACCCTTTTTACAGCGAGTTGCGCAGCCAAAGCGCGTTTTGCCGCCGCATGCGTTTCCGCAGGACTCATCCCCAGCTCTACTGCCAAACTGTTATACGTCCAGCCTCGGCCATTGATGGCGACGAGTTTTAGCAAAAACAAGACATCTTGAGGCTTAAGCACCATGGCAATTATTCGTTATTCGCGATTCACGAATAAAGAATAGCTTCTAAGATTGAGATGTCAAGCCCGGGAACGCGATGATCATGTCGGAACCGGCGTTCGGGTGCAGATTTGCGATTCAATCAATAGCCCGAGCTATTGATGACTAGGCAAATACCGACGATGGACGGCGAGACCGGTGCGAGGACGCGTTCAGCGATGCCCGGTAATATGTCGCACTTTGCGGGAATTCCAAAATTCTTCGTGAAAATACCGTGAGCTGGAATATTTTCCCAGTAGCCGGGTGGTTAGTTTTGGCCAACATTCTGTTTTGCACAGGGATGTGCTTATGTCGCGGGAGGACAGGACGTCCGGAGCGACCAGCGATGTACCTACATCCCTTCCGGCGCATCGCTTCCGCGTCCTGCTCACGCGATGTACCTACATCCCTGTAGGCAAAAACCCCGGCCGGGAAAACCGGTCGGGGTTTTTGTTTTTATTTGGGGGAGCCCTCCGGCAACGGCCGGAGGACAGGGCTTACATCATGCCGCCCATTCCGCCCATGCCACCCATGTCCGGCATGGCGGGAGCTGCTTCTTCCTTGGGCTCCTCGGCCACCATGCACTCGGTGGTAATCATCAGGCTGGCCACGGAAGCGGCGTTCTGCAGGGCGCTGCGGGTCACCTTGGTGGGGTCGAGAATACCCATCTCTACCATGTCACCGTACTCGCCGGTAGCCGCGTTATAACCATAGTTGCCATCACCATTGGCCACCTCGTTCTGCACCACGGAAGGCTCGCCGCCGGCATTGGCAACGATCTGGCGCAGGGGCTCTTCCATGGCGCGGCGCGCCAGGGTGATGCCCACGTTCTGGTCTTCGTTGTCACCAGCCAGATCCTCTATGGCCTTCTGGGCGCGAATCAGGGCCACACCACCGCCGGGAACGATGCCTTCTTCCACGGCAGCACGGGTAGCGTGCAGGGCGTCTTCCACCCGGGCCTTCTTCTCCTTCATCTCCACCTCGGTGGCGGCACCCACCTTGATCACGGCCACGCCACCGGACAGCTTGGCCAGACGCTCCTGGAGTTTTTCGCGGTCATAATCGGAGGAAGTTTCCTCGATCTGGGCGCGAATCTGCTCGCAACGGGCCTTGATGTCGTCGGCGCTGCCGGCGCCATCGATGATGGTGGTCTCTTCCTTGGAGATGCTGACCTTCTTGGCGGTGCCCAAATCGTCCAGGGTCGCCTTTTCCAGGGACAGGCCCACTTCCTCGGAGATCACGGTGCCACCGGTGAGGATGGCAATATCCTGCAGCATGGCCTTGCGGCGGTCGCCGAAGCCAGGGGCTTTCACCGCGGCCACCTTGACGATGCCGCGCATGGTGTTCACCACCAGGGTGGCCAGGGCTTCGCCTTCCACGTCCTCGGCGATGATCAGCAGGGGACGGCTGGACTTGGCCACGGCTTCCAGCACTGGCAGCAGATCGCGGATGTTGGAAATCTTCTTGTCGTGCAGCAGGATGAAAGGATCTTCCAGTTCAACGGTCATGCTCTGCTGATCGTTGACGAAGTAAGGGGACAGGTAGCCGCGGTCGAACTGCATGCCTTCCACGACGGCCAGTTCATTCTCCAGGGAGGTACCTTCCTCCACGGTAATGACGCCTTCCTTGCCCACCTTCTCCATGGCCTCGGCAATGATGTTGCCGATGTTGGCGTCGGAGTTGGCGGAAATGGAGCCAACCTGGGCAATGGCCGTGGAGTCTTCACAGGGCTTGGAGATCTCCTTGAGCTTGTCCACGGCAGCGTCCACGGCCTTTTCCATGCCGCGCTTCAGATCCATGGGGTTCATGCCGGCGGCGACGGCCTTCAGGCCTTCCCGCACCATGGCCTGGGCCAGGACGGTTGCGGTGGTGGTGCCGTCACCGGCCACGTCGGAGGTCTGGGAAGACACTTCCTTGACCATCTGGGCGCCCATGTTCTCGAACTTGTCGGACAGCTCGATTTCCTTGGCCACGGACACGCCGTCCTTGGTGATGGTGGGCGCGCCGAAGGATTTCTCCAGCACCACGTTGCGGCCCTTGGGGCCCAGGGTTACTTTCACGGCATTCGCCAGGATGTTGACGCCAGCCAGCATGCGCTGACGGGCTTCATCGCCAAATCTCACTTCTTTTGCAGACATGTTTTCACTTCCTTAAAACTGGTTGAATTCGTTACCGGGTTCATCGCCGGGACATCAGTCCTCGATCACACCCATGATGTCTTCTTCGCGCATGACCAGCAGCTCCTCGCCGCCAATCTTCACCTCGGTGCCGGCATACTTGCCGAACAGCACCTTGTCACCCACCTTCACATCCAGGGGGCGGACTTCGCCGTTTTCCAGAATCTTGCCATTGCCCGCGGCAATGACCTCACCCTGAATGGGCTTCTCGGTGGCGCTGTCAGGGAGCACGATACCGCCGGGGCTGGTGTGCTCTTCTTCCGTGCGACGGATGACCAGTCGATCATGCAATGGACGGATCTTCATAGATAAACTCCTGAAATCTTGGTTTTTTGAGCGGAATAATCTTGGAGAGTGTTAGCACTCCCCCTGGGTGAGTGCTAATAATAGGGACGGTTTGAGGAAAGTCAACCCTGGAACACAGGATTTTCGAAGTCAAATTCCACCCGAATCGTTACAGGGAACGGAATCAAACTGTTTCACGCCATCGGATCTTCCCAACATCCTCCCCATTTGACTCCGGCCCTGACCACCTCAGTCGTCTTCCCGACGGTACTCGCCCTGGATAATGGTCACCCGGCGAATATCCTCGCCTTCATTGCCGGTACGGCCACCCGGCGCCGGGCCCATGGCGCCACTGTGCTTCAGTACGGCAACAATGAGCTTGCGCCTCAAGGGGGGCACCAGCATGAGAAAACCCATGGCATCGGTGATGAAACCCGGGAATAAAAGCATCACCCCGGCCATCATCAGTACAGCCCCTTCGAGCATCTCCAGGGCCGGCGCCTCTCCCCGGGCAAGGGTCTCCTGCACCCGAAGCAACACGGAAACCCCCTGCAGGCGCACCAAGGCGGCCCCCAGGATGGCGGTGAAGACACTTAATAATATGGTGGACAGGGCGCCGATCTCGGAACCGACTTCGATGAGCACATAAAGCTCCACCAGGGGAGCGCCAATGAGCAACAGCAGAAAAATAATTCCCGGATTCATCTTGCATACCTTGGGGCAAATTCGTTTAATTCAATGCTCGGCGGAAAAACACACCGAAGAATCCCGGTCTTCCATACACCATGAAAGCATCCGATTTCCTGCTGGTACTGTGTACCTGCCCGCCGGGCAGGACGGCCGAACATCTGGCACAATCACTGGTCGAAAGAAGACTGGCGGCCTGCGTGAATATTACCAGCCCGGTGACATCCATATACCGCTGGAAGAAGAATATAGAAAAAGATGAGGAGGCGCTGCTGGTCATCAAGACCGCAGCAAACAACTGGCCCGCCCTGGAGCAGGCCATATTGGAACTCCACCCTTATGAGCTACCTGAAATCATTGCCCTGCCGCTGTACGGGGGCTACGAACGCTACCTGAACTGGGTAGGGGAAAACCTATGCAAAGATTGATCGCCTTCCTGCTGTTCTTCGGCCTCAGCGCCGGCCTGCTCGCCGAGGAGGAATTCCTCAAGCCTGACCAGGCCTACAGCATCTCGGCCACCACCAAAGGAGACAGGATCATCGTTCACTGGGACATTGCCGATGGGTATTACCTGTACCGCAACAAGTTCCGCTTCTCCACCAGCAACGATGCCATCTCCCTGGGCAGTCCTGATCTGCCTCCCGGCAAAATCAAGCAGGACCCCTTCTTCGGCGAAATCGAAATCTACAAGCATGGGGTGGACGTGGCGCTGCCCATTCATATCAAGGGCGACAAGCCCAGCATGCTGGAGCTGGAAGCCCGCTCCCAGGGCTGCGCGGAAGCCGGCATCTGCTACCCGCCTCACACCCAGAAACTGCTGGTCGCCCTTGATGACCTGGCCGACGAGCCACCCCCCGTGGCTGCCACCGCCGCTGCGGATGCGAAGGAAAACCTGGTGCAGGTAAGCGGCTCCGAGGTGGAGGGCGCCTTGCCGCCGTCCAGCCCGGCCGAATCGGTTTCCGATGCTTCTCCCCTGGATACCCTGGGAGCCCTGGGTGATGATCTGGGGCTGGAGGAAGATGATATTCTCAAGCCCGAGCAGGCCTACCGTCCCATGGCCGAATCCCCTGACGGCAAGACCCTGAACGTCCACTGGGAGATTGCCGATGGCACCTATCTGTATGAAGACAAGGTAGAAGTCAGCATGGAAGGAGACGGCGTCAGCCTGGGAAACTATGATCTACCCCCCGCCAAGATCAAGCACGATTCGGTGAAGCCCGACGGCAGCATCGGCGACGTGGCCGTGTTCGTGCACAGCCTGGATCTGAACATCCCCTTGCTGCGCAGCAACACCGCCGCTACCGAGGCAACGGTGACCCTCAAGTACCAGGGCTGCGCTGAAAGGGGCATTTGTTATCCGCCCCAGAAAAAACAGTTCAAGCTGCAACTTCCCGCCATTGGCGCCGACCAGGCCGCGGCTCCAGACCAAACCGCGCAGACACCGGCCATACAGCAAGCCCCGGCTGCCAGCGCTGCAACACCGGTGGAACAATCCGAGCAGGATCAGATTGCCTCCATGCTGAAAAACAGCAGCACCTGGCTGATTATTCTCAGCTTCTTCGGCATTGGCCTGCTGCTGGCCTTCACCCCCTGCGTCTTCCCCATGATTCCCATCCTGTCCGGCATCATCGCGGGACAGGGCAGCGGCATCACCACCCGCCGGGCCTTCACTTTGTCCGTGGTCTATGTGCTGGCCATGGCGGTGACCTACACCATCGTGGGGGTCTTGGCAGGATTGTTTGGCGCCAGCTTCAATCTCACGGCGGCGTTCCAGAATCCCTGGATACTCAGCGCCTTCGCCTTGCTGTTCGTGCTTCTGTCCCTGTCCATGTTCGGCTTCTACGAGATCCAGCTGCCTGCCAGCTGGCAGAGCAAGCTCAGTGAAATCAGCAACAGGCAGAAAGGCGGCGAACTCGGCGGCGTGGCCGTCATGGGCCTGCTGTCTGCCCTCATCGTCGGGCCCTGTGTGGCCCCGCCCCTGGCCGGCGCCCTGATTTACATCGGCCAGACCGGCGATGGCGTCCTGGGCGGCGCGGCCCTGTTCGCCATGGCCCTGGGCATGGGCGCGCCCCTCATTGCCATCGGCACCTCCGCCGGCAAGCTGCTGCCCAAGGCCGGCGGCTGGATGGACGCGGTGAAAGCCGTGTTCGGGGTGATGATGCTGGGCCTGGCCATCACCATGCTGGAACGCTTCCTGCCTCCCGTCTATCCCATGGCCCTGTGGGGGCTTTTACTCATCGTGTCCGCCGTGTACATGGGCGCCCTGCGCCAGCTGCCACCGGAAGCATCCGGCTGGAGCAAGCTGTGGAAGGGCCTGGGCGTTGCGCTGCTCATCTATGGCGCCCTGTTCCTGGTGGGCGTGGCCGCCAACGGCAAGGATACCGTGCAACCTTTGCGCGGACTGGCCATTGGCGGCAGCAGCAGCCAACAGGCCAGCCATCTGCAGTTCAAGCGCATAAAGAGCGTGGCCGATCTGCAGCGTGAACTGGCGGCCGCCCGGGCCGCCGGGAAGCCCGTGATGCTGGATTTCTATGCCGACTGGTGCATCTACTGCAAGCAGATGGAAAAGAATGTGTTCAGCGAAGCCGCCGTGGTTTCCGCCATGAGCCACTTCGTGCTGCTGCAGGCGGATGTTACCGAACAGGACGCGCAGGACAAGGCTCTCATGGAGCATGTGAACATTCCAGCTCCTCCGGCCATGCTCTTCTGGGGAAGCAATGGCGAGGAAATCCATCATCTGCGTCTCATGGGTTACATGGGCATGGATGACTTCCTGGCGCACATCCGCAAGGTTCCCTGATGAAGCTCCGGCAGTTCCTGGCCCTTGCCCTGGCCGGCGTGCTCATGGGCATACTGGGGGCCAACCTGTGGAAATGGCAACAGCAACAGCATCCGGTAGCCGCCGACAGCACCGGGCCGGACAGCCAGCTGCCGAATTTCACCCTGCCCAGCCTGGACCACAGCCAGTGGCGCGCCGAGGAATGGCGCCACAAGATTCTGGTCATCAATTTCTGGGCTACCTGGTGTCCACCCTGCGTGCGGGAGATGCCCCTGCTGGACCGGCTGCAGAAAGCCTTTGCCAGCCAGGACGTGGTATTCGTGGGCATTGCCGTGGACGATGCGGACGAGGTAAAAAAATTCGTCCGGGAGAAGAACATTGGTTTTCCCATACTCCTGGGAGAAACCCGCGCCATGGATCTCATGGTTCGCCTGGGTAACCGTTTCAATGCGCTGCCCTACACGGTGGTGGCGGATCATGGCGGCACCATTATCATGCGGAAGTTCGGTGAAGTCAGGGAAGAGGACCTCCAGCCCCTGCTCGAGAAAGTTACACAAGGCCATTGATTTTGGCTTCCATCCAACATTGCTCCGTGGTGATCGTCCCTGTCGGCCTTAGGCCCGACCTGCGGATACGGGCCATCATCAGGAGAGTGGCCAGAAAGCTCATGAAATAAAAGTGACGGCATTCTCCGAAACAGCTCATAAAACTGGACATTCCGGGTTTATTGGCGCAAAATTTATCAAATTAAGCGCTGTATCCGCGCATTTCCCGACAAGTTCAAGACTGAATCCAAACCCATGTCCCGAATCCTGGTATTGAATGGCCCCAATCTCAACCTGCTGGGAACCCGGGAACCCGGCCATTACGGCAATGACACCCTGGCGGATATCGAAGCCCGGCTGCGTGAACAGGCCAGCGCGCTGGGGAGCGAACTGGATTTCTTTCAGTCCAATGCCGAGTTCGAACTTGTCGACCGAATTCACCAGGCGGCCCGCGATGACGTGGATTTCATCCTCATCAATCCCGCCGCCTTTACTCACACCAGCGTCGCCCTGCGTGACGCCCTGCTTGGTGTGAACATTCCCTTTATCGAGGTGCATCTGTCCAATGTCTTCGCCCGCGAGGACTTCCGTCACCATTCCTATTTTTCCGACGTGGCGGTGGGCGTAATCAGCGGGCTGGGCGCCCAGGGCTATGAACTGGCCCTGCAGGCAGCCCTGCGGCGACTTGGCGCACCCACAAACGAACAGGTTTGAATTCATGGATATACGCAAGGTAAAGAAACTCATCGAGCTCCTGGAAGCTTCGGATATCGCGGAAATCGAGATTCATGAGGGCGAGGAGTCCGTTCGCATCAGCCGCCATGGCACCCTGCCGCCGGCGCCTGCCGCCGCGGCACCCGTTGCCGTGGCAGCCGCTCCCGCCGCCACCCCGCCGGCCGCCGAAGCCGAAGAGACCAAGGAGCCGGAACTGGAAGGTCATATCATTCACTCCCCCATGGTGGGCACCTTCTACCGCGCGCCCAATCCCGGTGCCAAGCCTTTTGTCACCGAGGGCCAGTCGGTGAAAGCCGGTGATACCCTGTGCATCATCGAAGCCATGAAGATTCTCAACCAGATCGAGTCTGACAAGACCGGCGTGGTGAAACGCATCCTGGTGGAGAACGGTCAGCCGGTGGAATACAACCAGCCCCTGTTCATCATCGAGTGAGGCGACGGCCATGATTGAAAAAATCGTCATCGCCAACCGGGGCGAAATCGCCCTGCGCATACAGCGCGCCTGCCGGGAACTGGGCATCAAGACCGTGGCCGTGCATTCCGAGGCGGATCGCGACCTAAAGCATGTACGCCTCGCTGACGAGTCAGTGTGCATAGGCCCGGCCTCTTCAGCGGAAAGCTATCTCAACGTGCCCGCCCTCATCAGTGCCGCGGAAGTCACCGACGCCAACGCCATTCATCCCGGTTACGGCTTTTTGTCGGAGAATGCGGATTTTGCCGAGCGGGTGGAGCAGAGCGGCTTCATCTTCATCGGCCCCAAACCCGAAACCATCCGCCTCATGGGCGACAAGATTACCGCCATCGAGGCCATGAAGGAATCCGGTGTGCCCACGGTGCCAGGCTCCGACGGCCCCCTGGACGACAACGAGAAACGTAGCATCATGCTTGCCCGGGAAATCGGCTATCCCGTCATCATCAAGGCCGCCGGCGGCGGTGGCGGACGCGGCATGCGCGTGGTTCATTCCGAAGCCGCCCTTATCAGCGCCATCAGCCTGACCCGGGAAGAAGCGCGCACGGCCTTCGGCAACGACACCCTGTACATGGAGAAATTCCTGGGCAATCCCCGCCACGTGGAATTCCAGATCCTGGCTGACAGCCATGGCAACGCCATTCACCTGGGCGAGCGGGACTGCTCCATGCAGCGGCGTCATCAGAAGGTGGTGGAGGAAGCCCCGGCCCCCGGCATCAGTGAAGAAGTACGCCAGGAGATCGGCAACCGCTGCGCCGAGGCCTGCCGCAAGATCGGCTACCGCGGCGCGGGCACTTTCGAGTTCCTATACGAGGACGGCGAGTTCTATTTCATCGAGATGAACACCCGGGTGCAGGTGGAACATCCTGTTACGGAAATGGTTACCGGCGTGGATATCGTCAAGGAGCAGATTCGTATCGCCGCCGGCGAGAAACTGGCCTACCGCCAGGAGGACATCTCCCTGCGTGGCCATGCCATCGAGTGCCGCATCAATGCGGAAAACCCGGAAAACTTCATGCCCAGCCCCGGCCCCATCAACCAGCTCCACGTGGCCGGCGGCCCCGGCATCCGCTTCGACAGCCATATCTACAACGGCTATACGGTGCCGCCCTATTACGATTCCATGATCGGCAAGCTCATCGCCTGGGGCGAAACCCGGGAGTCCGCCATCGCGCGCATGCGCACGGCCCTGTCGGAAATGGTCATTGAAGGCATACTCACCAACATCCCCTTGCAGGAAGACATCATGCGGGACGCGGGCTTCGAGGCGGGCGGCGCCAATATCCACTACCTGGAAAAGAAGCTGGGACTTTAACCTGGGTGGTCGGGGTCGGAGTCAATTGGGGAGCATGTCAGAAAAAGTCCGACAGCCTGAAACAGCCTGATTCCGTTCCCGTTAGCGGTTTGGGTGGAATTTGACTCCGACCCCTTTGGTCCGTCGGGGAAAATCGCGCCGGTTGCCGCGCTTGGCGTTATAATTGGCGTTTTTGTCGCGTCTCGTCACACCCTATGAACAGCAAACCGGATGTTTCCACCTTCCAGGGCCTGATCTTCGCCCTGCAGCAGTACTGGGCCGACCAGGGCTGCGTGATCCTGCAACCTTATGACATGGAAATGGGCGCCGGCACCTTCCATACCGCGACCTTTTTGCGCGCCGTCGGGCCGGAGCCCTGGAACGCCGCCTATGTCCAGCCTTCCCGGCGACCCACGGACGGCCGCTATGGCGAGAACCCCAACCGTCTGCAGCACTATTACCAGTTTCAGGTGGTGCTCAAGCCATCACCCAAGAACATCCAGGAACTCTATCTCGGCTCCCTGGAGATGCTGGGCATGGATCTCCACGTTCACGACGTACGCTTCGTGGAAGACAACTGGGAATCCCCCACCCTGGGGGCCTGGGGCCTGGGCTGGGAGGTCTGGCTGAACGGCATGGAAGTCACCCAGTTCACCTATTTCCAGCAGGTAGGGGGCCTGGACTGCCGCCCCGTCACCGGGGAAATCACCTACGGCCTGGAGCGTATCGCCATGTACATTCAGGGGGTGGAGAGCATCTACGACCTGGTTTGGACGCATGGCCCCCAGGGCCCGGTTACCTATGGCGATGTCTTTCACCAGAACGAAGTGGAACAGTCCGCCTACAATTTCGAGCACGCCGACGTGGATTTCCTGTTCCGGCTGTTCGACCAGTGTGAGAAAGACAGCAACAAACTCATCGAGCTGGGCCTGCCCCTGCCCGCCTATGAACAGGTGCTCAAGGCCTCCCATGCCTTCAACCTGCTGGACGCCCGCCACGCCATTTCCGTCACCGAGCGCCAACGCTACATCCTGGGCGTGCGGGCCCTGGCCCGGGCCGTGGCCCAGGCCTATTACGACGCCCGGGAGAAACTCGGCTTCCCCATGCTGAAACAAGGAGCATCCTCATGAGCGCCCAGGACCTGATTTTCGAGTTGGGCACGGAAGAACTGCCCCCGGTGGCCCTGAAAAAACTCTCCGCCGCCCTGAAATCGGAATTCATTGCCGGCCTGAAGAACGCCGGCCTGGAACACGGCAAGGTCATCTCCTACGCCGCCCCCCGGCGGCTGGCCCTGCTGGTGGAAGGTCTGGCCACCCGCCAGCCGGACCGCAGCATGGAAAAACGGGGGCCTGCCCTGACAGCCGCCTTCGACGCTGACGGCAAGCCCACCAAGGCTGCCGAAGGCTTTGCCCGCTCCTGCGGCACCAGCGTGGATCAGCTGGGGCGCATGAAGACGGACAAGGGTGAATGGCTGGTATACCAGGTGGAGGAAAAGGGCAAGCCCGCCGCTGAACTTCTGCCGGGGATTGCCGAAACCGCCCTCAACCGCCTGCCCATTCCCAAGCGCATGCGCTGGGGAAGTTCCGAGGCCCAGTTCGTGCGGCCGGTGCACTGGCTGCTGTTCCGTCATGGCGACGAGATCGTGCCCTGCACCTTGCTCGATGCCCGGGCCGGGTCCGTCAGTTACGGCCACCGCTTCCATCATCCGGAAGCCATCGACATCCAGACACCTTCCGAATATGCCGAAAAGCTCGAGTCCCAAGGGAAAGTGATCGCTCACTTCGCCACCCGGCGCGAAAACATCAAGGCCCAGGTGGAAAAGGTGGCCGAAACCCTGGGGGGACGGGCGGACATGGACGACGCCCTGCTGGACGAGGTCACAGCCCTGAACGAATGGCCCGTGGCCATCACCGGCAGTTTCGAGGAGCGCTTCCTGGAGGTGCCCCCGGAGGCTCTGATTCTTACCATGAAAAAGAATCAGAAGTACTTCCCCCTGTTCGACGGTGACGGCAGGCTGATGAACCATTTCATCACCATCGCCAATATCGACAGCCCCAGGCCCGAGGTCATCGCCGAAGGCAATGAGCGGGTCATACGCCCGCGCCTGGCGGACGCCATGTTCTTCTGGGAGCAGGACGGCAAGCAGAAGCTGGAAGACCATATCGAATCCCTGAAGACCGTGGTCTTCCAGAAGGACCTGGGCAGCATGTATGACAAGACCCAGCGCGTTACCGCCTTGGCTCGCTGGATAGCTGCCCGTACCGGCGCCGATGAAGCCCTGGCGGAACGCGCCGCCATGCTCAGCCGCTGCGACCTCATGACCAACATGGTGGGGGAGTTCGCCGACATGCAGGGCATCATGGGCCGCTATCAGGCCCTGCGTGACGGGGAGCCCGAAGAAGTGGCCCAGGCCCTGGAGGAATTCTACCTGCCCCGCTACTCCGGCGACCGGCTTCCGGCCACGCCCACGGGCATCGCCCTGTCCCTGGCGGAAAAGACCGATACGCTCATGGGCATTTTCGGCATCGGCATGAAACCCACGGGCGACAAGGACCCCTTCGCCCTGCGCCGGGCCGCCCTGGGCCTGCTGCGCATCGTACGTGAGCACTCACTTACAATCAATCTCGATGAGCTGCTGGCGCAGGCAGAGAGCGCCCTGGGCGATCATGTGCGTGAGCCGGACGCCCGTCAGCAGGTGAAGCAGTTCCTCATGGAACGCCTCAAGGTCATGCTGGCGGACGAGGGTGTGGATGGCCGCCTGTTCGAGGCCGTGGCCGCCGTGAAACCGGTGACTCTGCCGGATCTGGACGCCCGCATCCAGGCGGTGCGCGATTTCCTGGCCCTGCCCGAAGCCGAGAGTCTGGCTGCCGCCAACAAGCGCATCCGCAATATCCTGAAGAAATCCCATGACAGCATTCCCGGCCAGGTGGACAAGGGCCTGCTCCGAGAAGACGCCGAGCAGTCCCTGTTCGCCACCCTGGAAGAGATGGACCAGAAAGTTTCTCCCCTCCTGGCGCAAAGGGACTACGGTGCTGCCCTCAAGGCCCTGGCCGGGCTTCGGGAAGCCGTGGACCGGTTCTTCGACGATGTCATGGTCAACGTGGACGATACCGCCCTGCGCAGCAACCGCCTGGCCCTGCTGAAGAACCTGTCCGGGCTGTTCCTGCGGGTGGCTGATATTTCTCTGTTGCAGCAATGAGGCTGGAGGGCTGTTCATGAATCCCGATTCCTGGAAACAGATGATGGAGGCCGTGCAGGCCTTTCACGACAAGCACGACTTCAAGAATACCGGGGGCGAGGAGCTCAACTACCGGGTGGCCCTCATGGCCGAGGAGCTGGGAGAAATCTCTTCTTGCGTGACCAAGGGAAAAAGTAAGCACTTACTCGCGGAAGAAGTGGCGGATCTGCTCATTCTGCTCATGGGCACCGGCATTGCCGCGGACTTCGATCTCAACCAGGCCTTCTGGGACAAGATGGACAAGCTCATGAAACGGGAATCCCGCATGGTCAACGGGCGCATCCGGGTGTCTGAATTCCGGGACATGGAGTGATGCCGGGAAACCTCAGCCGACACATCATCCTCGACCGCGACGGCGTCATCAATGCCGATTCGGACGATTTCATCAAAAGCCCGGACGAATGGCATCCCCTGGAGGGCAGCCTGGAAGCCATTGCCCGCCTCAACCAGGCCGGCTTCATCATAGGCGTGGCTACCAACCAGTCCGGCATCGGCCGTGGGCTGTTCGACCTGCCCACCCTCAACGCCATGCACCAGAAAATGCACCAGATGCTGGCCAAGCTGGGCGCCCATGTGGACATGATTGCCTTCTGTCCTCACCTGCCAGATGACGGTTGCGACTGCCGCAAGCCTCGGCCCGGCCTGTACCAGGCCCTGGCGGAACGCTGGAACATCAGCCTGGAAGGCATTCCCGTCATCGGCGACAGCCTGCGGGATCTGGAAGCGGCCCGGGCAGTCAAGGCCTCGCCCATCCTGGTCAGAACTGGCAAGGGGCGCCACACGGAAGCCCGGCTGAAGGACGATCAGGACATTCCCGTATTCGACAACCTCGCCCTGGCCGTGGATCACCTGCTCAGGAATATCGACTGACCATGCTGGTAACCCTCCGTTCAACCCTCTATTTCATCGTCATGATCCTGAGCATAGGCGTGTTTGGCCTGGGAATCGCCACCATTGGCATGTTGCTGCCTCTGTCCGCCCGTGACCGCATGGCATCTGCCTGGGGAAGCACCAACCTGTGGCTGATGAAGGTGATCTGCGGCCTGAAATACCGGATTCACGGGGCCGAAAACCTGCCGCAGCACGCCGCCATTGTTATGTGCAAGCACCAGTCCACTTGGGAAACCATCTCCCTGAAGGCCATACTCAAGCCGGAGCAGTCCTGGATACTGAAGCAGGAACTCATGCGCCTGCCCATTTTCGGCTGGGCACTGGCTGCCATACCCAACATCCCCATCGACCGCAGCGCCGGGCGCAAGGCCGTGAAACAGATCGTTGAACGGGGCACCGAGCTGCTCGAGCAGGACCGTATCATCGTAATCTTTCCCGAGGGCACCCGCACGGCGCCCGGGGAGAAGCGAAAATACGGCATAGGCGGCAGCCTGCTGGCGGAAAAATCCGGCTATCCCGTGGTGCCCATCGCCCATAACGCCGGGGTATTCTGGCGCCGCAGAGGACTGAAGAAGTACCCGGGTACCATCGACGTGGTGGTGGGTGAAGCCTTCGATCCAAAGGGGATGAAGGCTTCTGAAATCACCCGCAAGGTGGAAGGCTGGATAGAGGCTGAAGTCGATAAACTGCCCATCAAGCCCCGCTA